>CALMKU010000178.1 GCA_937866945.1 uncultured Tolumonas sp. | reverse complement strand
TCTCAACTCGCTCTGTGTTGGCGTCTGCCGTCTCAGTGGGGCCGCATTATAGGGAGTGATCTTTTTTAGGCAACCCTATTTTTCATATTTTTGTTTGTTCGAGGTTATTTTGAGCAAATTGCCCAATTAATCGGCCAATTTGCTCATTTTGATGCTGTTTTAGTGCTGTACCACAATCAGTTTGTCATTCTGTATATCCAACACCAGAGGTTTACTAGGCAGAACTTTTCCAGAAAGAATGTCCTGCGCCAGTGGATTTTCCACTTGTTGTTGTATAGCTCGTTTCAATGGACGCGCACCATATACCGGATCGAAACCAGCTTCCGCCAGATGAGCCAACAGCGAATCACGCAATTCGACTTTATAACCCATCTCTTCCAGGCGTTTCATCAGCGTACCGAGTTGGATCTTCGCAATCGACTGGATGTGTTCGATGCCTAATGGATGGAATACCACCGTTTCATCAATACGGTTCAGGAACTCAGGACGGAAGCTGCGCGTCAGTACATCCATCAGCATGGTCTTCATTTCTTGGTACGCCATCATCTGATGATGTTCCTGGATCAGATCAGAGCCTAAGTTCGAGGTCATGATGATCACGGTGTTACGAAAATCGACGGTACGCCCTTGCCCATCGGTTAAGCGGCCATCATCTAAAACCTGTAATAAGATGTTAAACACATCCGGATGTGCTTTTTCCACCTCATCCAACAGGATCACCGAATACGGTTTACGCCGCACTGCTTCGGTGAGATAACCACCCTCTTCATAACCCACGTATCCCGGAGGTGCACCAACCAGACGTGCGACGGAGTGTTTTTCCATAAACTCAGACATGTCGATGCGGATCATGGCATCTTGGGTATCAAACAAGAACTCGGCTAAGGTTTTGCACAGTTCAGTTTTACCTACCCCGGTTGGGCCGAGGAACAGGAAAGAGCCGATAGGACGCATTGGATCAGACAAACCGGCGCGACTACGGCGGATGGCATTAGCAACAGAAGTCACGGCTTCATCTTGTCCAATGACACGCTGATGTAGCTTTTCTTCCATCTGCAGTAGTTTTTCACGTTCGCCTTCCAGCATGCGTGCAACAGGAATACCGGTCCAGCGCGACAGGACTTCGGCAATTTCCGCATCCGTCACCCGGTTACGCAGCAGTTTTTGCTCCTGCATTTCCGCTTGGGAGGCTAAATCGAGTTGTTT
>CALMKU010000177.1 GCA_937866945.1 uncultured Tolumonas sp. | reverse complement strand
AAAAGGATTTTGTTTACCTACTAACATTTTTTTCATTCTGTTTTCAATTTGCTGCTGAATAACATCATTCGGCAAATTGGCATTTTTAAACGTCCCTCTCATTAATTGGATTGCATAATGCCAATCAGCAAGTGGAATAAACTCCCAGAAAATGGGTAGTTCTCTTTCTAAGTGAGGGATGAGTACTTCAGCATTATCCAGACGAAATAACGCAACTGCCAATGCCCGCGTGTTTTTCAATAAATGCCGCCAAACTTCAAAGGTCATTAATGGTAGGTAAGCATAGTTTTGATAGGTATCTTTCAGATATTGCCAACCAGAATGCAGCCACTTCTCGCTCATTTGTGTCAGCACATCATCAATCACATGGTTATTCAGTTCATGATGAAAATGAATCGAAGCTTTTTGTAATGTTTTAATATCAACATCATTGCGATCAGGAGCCTGACCTGGAATAAATTTTGCGCGGAAATGAACTTCAGAATCTTTCGCCGGAATGACTAACCAAGGCCCGCCATTTTCCAAAAAGCTTGGCAATTCAAATTCGCCGGTAGACACCCCTTCACTAACCTTGCTTTCCAACACAAATGGTTTTTGTTCTGGTGCTGAAAGTGAAATTAATACGGGTTTTACCTTCTCTGATGATAATAACATCCGGGAATTTGAAAGAATGGTGTTAGCGACACGATCGTAATCAATCATTGCTGAATAGCGACTAATCACAAACGTCATAGGGCGAATTGGCCCAGTGATGGTTAATTCTACCGCGCTGTCTAAATTATCGGTGAGCGACAGTAATTCTAGAATTGTATTTTTTAATCCATACAAACTAACTTCTACCGGTTTATCAGAAACTTTGTATGACCAACGGTAATACGGTTTTTTATGACAATGCTCCCGAACCGAGCAATTAACCGCCTCAATCAAAAATTGGGCCGGATGTCCTGATGTGGAAAATAAATGTAACCGACTACCAATCAGGTCATCAATAATGAGTTTATGCGCTAACTCATGGCCATCAGCATCGAATGCCACGGCACCTCTTGATGGAAATGGCAGTTCGATCAGAATCGGTTCTGCCATCAGGCCTGCAGTTACTTTTAAAATAATCGATGCAGGCGGTAAGCCTTCTGAAGATATCAAAATTTCACGATAACCATCTTTTTTGATATTTGATTCTTCTTTTACCCAAGAAGTCATGACTTTACAGACGCATGGCGCATTCGTGATCACTTTAATCAGACCACAGTTATGAGCATCACCACTAACTAACTCAATATCAAAATCACGGGGAAGAATGCCGATACGCTTACGGAATAAAATCACACCTTCATGATTTTTAGATGTAAATAAACAGCCACCATTGACCTCTGATTTACACATATCTGCAATCGGTTGGTCATCTAAAAAAGAACGAATATCTTCTGACTGGTAATTTTTTTCAGAACAAGGCTCAATGCCGATGGATGGCACCCCCTTAAACACTAGGGCTGGCGTTGTCGACCAACGGAGTTGTACCCCTTTTAGAATCAGGTTATTCCCGAGTAATTGCTCTGCGCCAGTCGTGATCGTGTATTTTTCAAACAGAGAGGTGGTCACTGTGCATTTGCCTTCCAGCATCCGCAACTGTAATCCATTGATCTTTAGGTTGGTGAGCGTCTCTTCTCCACGTTCCACTTGAATTTTTGCTTGCTGAGGTAATAGCAACCCTACCTTCGGTTGTTTTACATTGACCGAAGCCTGCCCAATAATTTTCCAATCATGATCTGTTTCGGCCAAAATCAGTGGTGCTTCACCAATATCGATGGTGCTACCAGTTAGCCTCACCTCTGCGATTTTGCAACCTGATTGCATGACACAAATATAAAGCTCTTTCGCATAATTCTGCCGGCGCACAGACACGGATGCACTCCGGAAGCGAATCGAGGCCTTTGCATTCTCAAATTGAATATAGGCACTACCCAGTAATGCAACGGGTGTATCTCCTTCCGCAACGGTGAGCTCAACACGACTAGTCGTTAGACGTTCTTTCGCAATATCAAACTCATAACTTTGTGGCAAAGAAATACGGGACAAAATCGACTGATTAATGAACGAGATGTAATGCTGGCAAGATAATGCTTTTCTGGTCTTGGACACGCGTTTTACTTCGTCGGTTGCCCGAGTCAACAACTGACTTAAAAAGGCTGAACCCGTTTCATCTTCTAAGGGTAATGGGAAATCTTCACGCCAGTTCGGCTTTTGAATATCAAGGTATGCCGCCGGATTTGTTTGTTTATCTAACCCAAATTCATAAACCAATAAATCGAGTTGCTCAACCATGTCCGTAATTAAGTCGACCGATTCTTGTTTACCAAACGCCTCAGGTAACCGAGACATCTTGGTAGCAACTAACTGCTCAATTTCTTCTCGGCCAAATTCTTTTACATCCTGATAGCTTTCAAAAATCGAATAAAAGGTGCTCTGATAGTTATTTTTCTCATTCGATAATAGATTTGAAGGCAACCCGCCTTCACGAAATAACGAACCTAAATAATCATTATTTTTATTCTGATATTGCGATAGCGGCCGTTGCCAGAATCCAGTTAAACCTTTGATGATCATTTCTGTTCGTTGTGCGATTGTTAAATCTAAATTCAACGAATTTAAGATTGGTGCCCAGCTCCAGCTCAGGTCATATTCACGACGAAACCACTCTGCACAATAGAGCGCCAGCCCTGCATACCATTCTTTACTCGTTAAATGACTGTTGCCAAATTTTGATGTTTTCGTTAACAAAGTTTTTAGCGAGTTGTATTCATCTCGCGTCATATGAAATCGGAATAATGGAGCACCAACATCAACATGATGCTTCCGTTTACTTAAAAATTGATTCAGCCAAAGAGAAACAGATGCTTCATTTAAACCAGTTGTTAAATCCATAGTGCGATCTTCCTCTTTTTTAAAATAATTGGATGCAGAGATAAACCATGGCTTATCTCTTTATTGTTTAAACTAATATATCGAAAATATAAGAAAATAAGAGTTAATAAGCTTACAAACCGACTCGATTGAGCAAACAATCGTCAACTGGCAGATGCAGCAGGCTATCTGAATCAATCTTTATCTCAAAAGGCACGACCCAGAGCTTTAATTTGTCATCAAAATCAAAGGAGTACTTGATTGGTTCATTGAATTGTTCGGTATATGGATAGATGAGAAACAAAGAGCCCTCACCCTTCAGATACTTCTGACCGTAGGCATACATCTGGTAAAAATCGGCTTGTGACAAGCCAAACTTATTTTGCTCATCTGCCGCATCAATCAACTTCCATTTGGTATCGAGCACATATTTCACTTCGTTATTTTGCTCAATCATCAAATCGGGTTTTAACGTGAATAATGC
>CALMKU010000176.1 GCA_937866945.1 uncultured Tolumonas sp. | reverse complement strand
TCCATGATGCGATCAATATCTTGATCGATGTAATTGTTAAAGGCACAACCAGAGGCAATCACCAGCGAAACGCCGGTGATCGTTGCCAGAAACAGTGGTAAATCCAGGCTCCCTTTGGAAGCCAGGAAAAAACCGCCAATCACGGAAACTAAATTACCAAAAATAATTCCCGGTTTAGTAACGAGCAGGTACTGCTTGATCATGTTATCCGCTCTTTAGTGGCCCATATTGGTATTAAGGTGGAACATGATCCACAACGACCCGACGACCAGAATCGCAACGATCAAGACCGTAAAGATAAAAGCGATCAAATTCCAACTACCTTCTGACGAGCTGTTCATATGTAAGAAATAGACCAGCTGAACCAGGATCTGCAACAGCGCCATGCCCACAATCACATACAAAATAGTGCTGTGTGATTCACTCGGGTTCATGACCATCCAGAACGGGATCACAGTCAGAATAATCGACAGGACAAAACCAACGATATAAGACTTAACGCTACCGTGGCTGGCACCAGCATGATGTATTGTTGAATTACTCATTACATGGCTCCCATCAGATAGACGACAGTAAATACACAGATCCAGACAATATCCAGGAAATGCCAGAACAGGCTCAGGCACATCAGACGTGTCCCATTTTTCGCTGTCAGGCCGTATTTGACAACTTGTACCATTAATACCGCCATCCAGATCAAACCAGCAGTGACATGTAAACCATGTGTGCCGATCAGAGTGAAAAATGCGGACAGGAAGGCACTGCGATCCGGGCCAAACCCTTCATGGATCAAATGAGCAAACTCATTCACTTCCATGCCGATAAAGGCAAGACCGAACAGGAACGTGACGGCCAACCATTTCAACACACTGCTCTGATTTCCCTTATTCATCGCCAACATTGCCATACCGTAAGTAAAGCTACTGATCAACAAACAAAAGGTTTCCACCAGCACATAAGGCAGTTCGAATATTTCTTTCCCTGACGGGCCACCAGCAATGTTGCCAGATAACACAGCGTAAGTTGCGAACAGAGTCGCAAACAATACGCAGTCGCTCATCAGATAGATCCAAAATCCGAAAACGGCATTTGAGCCCGCATCATGATGTTCGTGTTCCGCATGATGTACGGATGCGTTGTGTAACGTTTCAGTTGCCATGCTGCACACCTGCCTTGCTCATTTTTTCAAAATGCTGAGTTTCAGTTTTTTCCACTACATCGACGGGTACGTAGTAATCGACATCATTATTAAAGGAGTGTGCAATCCAGGTCACCGCGACACCGACAGCCCCCAGAATAGCCAGCCACCAGATATACCAAATCAGCGCAAAACCCATCACAAGACTGAAGAAACTGATGATCACACCCGCACCAGTATTTTTCGGCATGTGGATCTCTTTATAAGCCGCCGAACGTTTATAGGCGGCACCTTTTTCTTTCATATCCCAGAACGCATCGCGCTCAGTGACAACCGGAATTTCGGCAAAGTTATAGAACGGTGGCGGAGATGATGTCGCCCACTCCAGAGTACGGCCACCCCATGGATCGCCAGTCAGGTCGCGGTTTTTGTTGCGATCTTTAATACTCACTACCAATTGCAGCAACTGGAACAGAATACCGATCAGGATCAATACAGCACCGCCCACCGCAATCATCAGCATTGTGTGATATTCCGGATTAATGTTGGTGCTCAAACGACGGGTCATGCCCATGAAGCCCAACGCATACAAAGGCAGGAACGCAGCAAAAAAGCCAGTGATCCAGAACCAGAACGCACATTTACCCAGCGTTTCATTCAGTTTGAAGCCCATCGCTTTCGGGAACCAGTAGTTGAATCCGGCCAGATAACCGAAGACTACACCACCGATGATCACGTTATGGAAGTGAGCAATCAGGAATAAACTGTTGTGTAACACATAGTTAGCACCCGGTACCGCCAGCAACACGCCGGTCATACCGCCGACAGTAAAGGTTACCAGGAAGCCTAATGTCCACAGGATCGGCGTCGTGAACTGCACCCGCCCTTGATACATCGTAAACAGCCAGTTGAATATCTTCACCCCGGTCGGGATCGAGATAATCATCGTCGCAATACCGAAGAAGGCATTAACGTTCGCGCCCGCCCCCATGGTGAAGAAATGATGCAACCAAACGATAAACGACAGAATAGTGATCGCCGCAGTCGCCCATACCAAAGAGGTATAACCGAACAGACGCTTCTTACAGAACGTTGCCACCACCTCGGAAAAAATACCGAATGCTGGCAGGATCAGGATATACACCTCCGGATGACCCCATGCCCAGATGAGGTTTACATACATCATCTGATTGCCACCCATATCATTGGTAAAGAAATGAGTACCGAGGTAACGATCCATCGTTAACAACGCTATCGTCGCCGTCAAAATTGGAAACGATGCAATAATCAGTATGTTGGAGCATAGAGCCGTCCACGTGAAGACTGGCATTTTCATTAGCGTCATACCAGGAGCACGCATCTTCATGATAGTGACGAAGAAGTTCACACCGGTTAGCAGCGTTCCGATACCCGAGATCTGCAAACTCCAGATCCAATAATCGACCCCGACGCCGGGGCTATACTGATGCCCGGATAAAGGCGGATAGGCCAGCCAGCCTGTCTGAGCGAATTCCCCCAGCCCCAGCGAAATATTGATCAGCGCCACACCGACGACAAACAACCAAAAACTCAATGAGTTCAGGAATGGAAATGCCACATCGCGCGCACCGATCTGCAGTGGCACCACGATATTCATCAGACCCACCATAAACGGCATCGCCATGAAGAAAATCATGATCACGCCATGCGCGGTGAAGATCTGATCGTAGTGATGCGCATTCAGGAAACCATCGGAACCTCCCGATGCCATCGCCAGTTGCAAACGCATCATGATCGCATCAGCAAAACCACGCAGCAGCATCACCATCGCCACGATGATGTACATGATGCCGATCTTCTTATGGTCAACCGACGTTAACCATTCCGTCCACAACCATTTCCATTTGCCAAAATAGGTCAACGCAGCACAAATCAGAATGCCGCCCAAAATCATTGCACCCACAGCACCCATAATAATGGGCTCGTGATAAGGGATCGCTTCAAGCGTTAATTTTCCAAGCATCATTTATTCCCCGGAGCCTGAATGTGATGGCATGTGCATACCTTGCTCCATGTCGTTGTTCATTTCTTTTTGCATATCTTGCGTCATTGGCTGAGATTGATCCGCGTGATGAACCATAGCCGGATCCATGTACTTATTAATAATCTCTTGATAAAGGTCCGATTTCACAGAAGAAAAATACTCGACAGCATTGTTCTCAGTCGGTTTAGCCAGTTGCTCATAATCTGCCATTTGTAATCCTTTGGCAGACTGTTTCACTTTCATAACCCATTCATCAAATTTATCGGCTGAGGTCGCGGTAGCCGTGAATTTCATGCCTGAAAAACCTTTGCCGCTATAGTTTGCAGACATGCCTTTATACACGCCTTCCTCATTTGCAATCAGGTGCACCTGATTTTGCATACCCGCCATCGCATAAATCTGACTGCCTAACTGCGGAATAAAGAAGGAGTTCATCACAGAACCAGAAGTAACCTTAAACTGCACAGGTACATTAGCCGGAAAAGCAATTTCATTAACGGTCGCAATGCCTTGTTCCGGATAGATAAACAGCCATTTCCAATCCAGAGAAATTGCTTCTATCACCAGCGGCTTATTTTCGGAAGGCAATGGATTTCGTGGGTCAAGTGCCTGTGTGCTTGTCCACGTCAAGGTACCCAGAATCAGAATAATGATGCAAGGGATTGTCCAGACAACAAACTCAATTTTGTTGGAATGAGACCAATTAGGAGAATAAGTCGCATTTTTATTAG
>CALMKU010000175.1 GCA_937866945.1 uncultured Tolumonas sp. | reverse complement strand
CCAAAACCCCAGACAGAAATCTGATAGTCGGACTTGATATAGGTACAACCAAAATTGCGGTTTTGGTTGGTGAAGTGCTGCCCGATGGAGAGGTCAATATTGTTGGTCTGGGAACCCATGCTGCTAAAGGTATGGATAAAGGTGGTGTAAACGATCTGGAATCAGTCGTTAAATCTTTACAGCGTGCAGTAGAGGAAGCTGAAATGATGGCGCAGTGCCATATTTCTTCCGTCTTCCTAGGTATTTCTGGAAAGCATATTGAATGCCGTAACGAAAAAGGTATTGTGCCGATCTCTGATGAAGAGGTAACACAGGACGATGTGGATAACGTTATTCACACCGCCAAATCTGTTCGTTTACCAGAAGAGCACCGGGTGTTGCATGTCATCCCGCAAGAGTATTCCATTGATTATCAGGAAGGGATCAAAAACCCAATTGGTCTGTCTGGTGTACGGATGGGCGCGAAAGTTCATCTGATCACCTGCCATAATGATATGGCACGTAACATTGAAAAATGTGTTGAACGAGTCGGGTTGAAAGTTGATCAAATCATCTTCTCTGCATTGGCATCCAGCTATGCGGTGCTAACTGATGATGAGAAAGAATTAGGTGTCTGTGTTGTCGATATTGGTGGTGGTACCATGGATATCGCTATCTTCACTGGCGGCGCATTACGTTACAGCAAAGTGATACCGTACGCAGGTCAGGCAGTGACGAGCGATATTGCTTATGCGTTTGGTACACCACCAGTTGATGCAGAAGCTATTAAAATGCGTTATGGCTGTGCACTAGGTCGTCTGGTGAGCAAAGAAGACACCATTGAAGTACCTAGTGTTGGTGGTCGTCCGGCGCGTAGTTTGCAGCGACAAACACTGGCGGAAGTCATTGAACCTCGTTACAGCGAATTGCTGGGTATGGTTCATGATGAAATTATGCGCGTCCAGTCTGAGCTTCGGTCACAGGGCGTGAAACATCAGCTGGCAGCCGGTGTAGTTTTGACTGGCGGTGCAGCTGAAATCGAAGGAATTGTCGAGTGTGCCGAACAGGTATTCCAATGCCAGGTGCGGATCGGCCATCCAACCAATATTAGAGGCCTCACTGATTATGTAGAAGCACCAGCTTATGCAACCGCAGTGGGGTTATTGCAATACGGTAAATTGCATCAAGGACAAACCGTGGTGGATGTACGTGAAAAAGCCAGTGTGACTGGCTGGTTCAAACGTGTCACTAATTGGTTAAAAGGCGAATTCTAGTTTTTGCGAAGGCAAAACCAAGGCGGAGAGATAATCATGTTTACATTTGAACCGGTTGGCAGTCAGGGTGATGATGCACTTATTAAAGTGATCGGCATCGGTGGTGGTGGCGGTAATGCAGTAGAACATATGCTGCGTGAAAACATCGAAGGTGTGCACTTTGTAGCTGTAAATACAGACGCACAGGCATTACGTAATTCTGGTGCTGAAACCACGATTCAGATTGGTGCGAATATCACCAAAGGGTTGGGGGCCGGTGCAAATCCAGATGTAGGTCGTGAAGCTGCACTGGAAAATCGTGATGAAATCCGTCAAATGTTGACAGGTTCTGACATGGTCTTTATCGCTGCTGGTATGGGCGGTGGTACTGGTACTGGTGCTGCACCAGTTATTGCCGAAGTGGCGAAGGAACTGGGTATACTGACTGTTGCCGTTGTAACCAAGCCTTTCAATTTTGAAGGCAAAAAGCGCATGAGTTATGCGTTGCAAGGTATCGATGAATTGTCAAAACACGTTGATTCATTGATCACCATCCCTAACGACAAATTGTTGAAAGTGCTGGGCCGCGGTGTCAGCTTGCTGGATGCATTCAAAGCCGCTAATAACGTATTGCTGGGTGCTGTACAAGGTATTGCCGAGCTGATCACCCGTCCTGGCTTGATCAACGTTGACTTCGCTGACGTGCGTACCGTTATGCGTGAAATGGGTACAGCGATGATGGGCACCGGCTCTGCGCGTGGTGATGATCGTGCAGAAGAAGCCGCTGAAAAAGCGATTTCCAGTCCATTGCTGGAAGATATCGATTTGGCTGGTGCGAAAGGTATTCTGGTTAACATCACGGCTGGTCTTGATGTCACCATGGAAGAGTTTGAAACTGTGGGTAACGCAGTTAAAGCATTCGCTTCTGAAAATGCAACTGTGGTGGTTGGTGCGGTTATCGATCCATCGCTGGAAGATGAATTACGCGTAACTGTCGTTGCAACAGGTATCGGTAATGAACGTAAACCAGATATTACACTGGTTAAAAATTCACAGAAAGCAGTTGAGCGTCCAATGCGTCCAATGATGCATGAAACTCATGCCCCTCGTTACGATGAACGTGTTATGCAGCAGACTGTGAATGCGGAACCACAACCGCGCAGTGAGCCAGATTATCTGGATATCCCTGCGTTCTTGCGTAAGCAGGCTGATTAATTAGGTAATATAAAGCTGAATAAATTGTGCATGCTATAAGCGTATAGCTGCACAAAAATTAGCATCAATATTGCAGCTATGTTACAGTTGACGGACGAGCTATAGCTCAAAAAAGTCTGTGGTGGGGATATTTATGATTAGACAACGTACGCTCAAGCAACTAGTTCACGCTACCGGGGTTGGTTTACACTCTGGTCGTAAGGTGTCGCTGACGTTTCGTCCTGCGCCAGTTAATACTGGTATCATCTATGTCAGAACCGATCTGCAACCTGAAGTTGAATTGAAGGCAGATGCGCAGTTTGTGCGTGACACCGTGCTGTGCACAGCACTGGTTAACGAGCAAGGTGTGCGTATCTCCACTGTTGAACACTTATCTGCAGCACTGGCTGCATTAGGTATCGACAACCTGTATGTCGAAGTTGATGCACCTGAAGTGCCGGTAATGGATGGCAGCGCACATCCGTTTATTTATCTGCTGCAATCTGGTGGTATCGAAGAGCAATCTTTACCAAAACAATTTATTCGGATTAAAAAGAAAATTCGGGTAGAAGATGGTGATAAATGGGCTGAGTTTGCACCTTATCATCGTGGTTTCCGTATGGATTTGCAGATTGACTTCCGTCATCCTGTATTTGATAAACAAAACCAACATCTGGTCTTGGATTTTTCTGGCAGCAAATTTGCTAAAGAGATCAGCCGGGCAAGAACGTTTGGTTTCATGAAAGATATTGAGTATTTGCATTCACAAAATCTGGCTCTCGGTGGCAGTTTAGACAACGCAGTTGTGTTAGACGATTATCGCGTACTGAATGAAGAAGGCCTGCGTTACGAAGATGAATTTGTGAAACACAAAATGCTGGATGCGATCGGTGATTTGTATATGTGTAATCACAGCATCCTCGGTCAATTCAAAGCTTATAAAACCGGCCATGCGGTAAACAATAAATTGCTGCGTGCAATGTTAGCCGATGCTGAGGCTTGGGAAATGGTGACCTTTGAAGAAGAGGCGGCTAAATCTCCAATCGCTTACTTCGGTACAAAACTCGTTTTAGCTTAAGTTCGTTATATTAAATACACAAAGCACCGGCCTTTCTCCGGTGCTTTGTCGTTTCTGCAGCTGACAATAGCAGACTGGAAAGTCTGCTTATGGTAATCTTTCTGCATCGCAAACATGGCATTCCCGACATTCTTTCCTTGAATACTAGGTTTTGTGTCCCCATATATCGCGTAATGGTATTAGAAATTCCGAATCGCTGCCCGTAAGGGTGGAAAATAATCAATAGCCTGAGAGTTGGGTAATAATGATCACCAAACTATTTACCAAAATCATTGGTAGTCGTAATGACCGCACAGTAAAAGCATTAAAAAAAATAGTTAAACAAATCAATGAACTGGAGCCACAGTTCGCTTCTCTGGCTGATGTTGATTTACAAGCTAAAACAGCTGAGTTTCGTCAACGCTTGCAACAAGGCGAAGAGCTGGAGTCTTTACTACCTGAAGCCTTTGCTACCGTGCGTGAAGCATCTAAACGTGTTTTCAATATGCGTCATTTTGATGTCCAGTTGATGGGCGGCATGGTGTTGAATAACAATCAAATTGCTGAAATGAAAACCGGTGAAGGTAAAACCCTGACCGCAACGTTACCCGCATATTTGAATGCACTAACCGGTCGTGGTGTGCATATCGTGACGGTCAACGATTATCTGGCTCGTCGTGATGCGGAATGGAGTCGTCCACTATTTGCATTCTTAGGTTTAACGGTTGGTTGTAACCTGCCAGGTATGAGCCATGAAGAAAAACAAGCGGGTTATGCTTGCGATATTACTTACGGTACCAATAATGAATTTGGTTTCGATTATCTGCGCGACAACATGGCCTTTGCGGCAGAACAACGCGTACAGCGTCCACTGTTTTATGCGTTAGTGGATGAAGTCGACTCGGTATTGATCGACGAAGCTCGTACTCCGTTAATTATCTCCGGCGCAGCTGAAGACAGTTCTGAGCTTTATATTAAAATCAATACACTGGTTCCGTTGTTACAGAAACAAGATAAAGAAGACTCTGAAGAATACCAGGGTAATGGTCATTACACGGTTGATGAAAAAGCACGTCAAGCCTACCTGACTGAAAATGGTCAGATTTTTGTTGAGGAATGGCTAAAACAGCAAGGGCTGATGACAGCCGAAGACTCTTTGTTCTCTGTGGCTAACATTACCTTGTTACATCATGTTAATGCGGCACTGCGTGCGAATACCTTGTTTGAACGTGATGTTGATTACATTGTTAAAGATGATGAAGTCGTCATTGTTGACGAGCATACCGGTCGTACAATGGCCGGACGTCGCTGGTCTGAAGGTTTGCATCAGGCGATTGAAGCTAAAGAAGGTGTAAAAATTCGCAATGAAAATCAGACCCTAGCTTCGATTACTTTCCAGAATTACTTCCGCTTATATGAAAAATTGGCAGGTATGACCGGTACTGCTGATACTGAAGCGTATGAATTCCAACAAATTTATGGTCTGGATACTGTCGTATTGCCAACTAACCGCCCGATGATCCGAGATGATATGGGCGATCTGGTTTATCTCACTGAGCAGGAAAAATACGCAGCGATCATTGAAGATATCAAGATCCGTGTTGCGGAACAGCGTCCGGTGCTGGTGGGTACTATATCCATCGAACATTCGGAGCTGTTATCGAACATCCTGACGAAAGAAGGGATAGATCATAAAGTACTGAATGCTAAATTCCACGCACAAGAAGCTCAAATCATTGCACAGGCTGGTCGTCCGGGGGCAGTCACTATTGCCACCAACATGGCTGGTCGTGGTACCGATATCGTGCTGGGAGGTAGCTGGCAGGCGGAAATTGATGCGTTGGAAAGCCCCACTGCAGAACAAATTGCTGCCATTAAAAATGCATGGCAAGTGCGTCATGATGCAGTAATTGCTGCCGGTGGTTTGCACATTATTGGTACTGAACGCCACGAGTCTCGCCGTATTGATAACCAACTCCGTGGCCGTTCTGGCCGTCAGGGGGATCCGGGTTCTTCACGTTTTTATCTGTCGATGGAAGACAGTTTGATGCGCATTTTTGCCTCTGACCGTGTCAGCGGTATGATGAAGAAGCTGGGTATGGAGCATGGTGAAGCGATTGAACATCCATGGGTCAGCAAAGCAATTGAAAATGCACAGCGGAAGGTCGAAGGTCGTAACTTTGACATCCGTAAAAACCTGCTTGAATTTGATGATGTTGCCAATGATCAGCGTAAAGTGGTTTATGAACAGCGTAATGAACTATTAGAAAGTGCTGATATTTCAGCAACCATTAAAATGATCAAAGCTGATGTCATTAACCGCATTATTGATCAGTATATTGCGCCGCATTCTCTGGATGAGAGCTGGGATATTGCTGGTTTGGAACAACGTCTGCGCGCTGATTTTGCCATTGAATTACCGATTGCCCAATGGATTAAAGAAGACGATAAGTTATACGAAGAAAAAATTCGTGAACGTATCATCAGCGAAATTGAAGCCAGTTATTCGCGGAAAGAAGAATTGGCAGGCCATGAAGTGCTACGTCAATTTGAAAAATCAGTCATGTTGCAGACATTGGATAATTTGTGGAAAGAGCATTTGGCTGCGATGGATCATCTGCGTCAGGGTATTCATCTGCGTGGTTATGCACAGAAAAATCCAAAGCAGGAATACAAACGCGAAGCCTTTGAACTGTTTACTCAGATGCTGGAAAGCTTGAAACAACAGGTTGTGAGTATTGTCTGTCGTGTTCAGGTACAGGAACCGGATGTCGATACCATTGAAGAACAACGCCGTCAGTTAGAGGCGACTCAGGTTCGGACCTACAGCCATGAAGAAACCAATGCACTTGCTGAGGATACCGCCGTATCTGAACATGGTCAGGTGGTTGAACCCTTTGTGCGTGATGGCAATAAAGTGGGCCGCAATGATCCTTGTCCTTGTGGTTCTGGCAAGAAATACAAGCATTGCCATGGCAAGCTGGATTGATCTTTTGGTAAGCAATTAATACAAGGCGACTTCGGTCGCCTTTTTGTTAACAGGAAAATATATGAAGCAAGTATGGGTCGCAGTGGGTGTGATTTATGATCCCAAGCAAGGGTATTTTATTTGCCGCAGAGCAACACATCAGCATCAAGGTGGAAAATGGGAATTTCCCGGTGGTAAGGTTGAGCAGACTGAAACTGTTCAGCAGGCCTTAGCAAGAGAATTACAAGAAGAAATTGGTATTAATGTAAAAGCGGCCCAACCATTACTGGTTATTGAGCATAGTTATAGCGATAAAGCGGTAAAACTGGATGTCTGGCTCGTCACCGAATTTACGGGTACAGCCCAAAGTTTAGAAGGGCTGGAAAATCGATGGGTTCAGCTTGATGAACTGGAGCAACTCGATTTTCCAGAGGCAAACAGACCGATTATTGATGTTTTACGTCAAGGTACAGATTCGATCATTTAATCTTGATCGAGCAATTCAAGATCTGCTGCGGATAGTTGTAGTGTTGCTAGTTTTGTTTCTGATGTTGATTCATCTTCATCGGTGATCCGACGTTCTTCACTGAACCATTCACCCAGATCAATCAGACGACAGCGCTCACTGCAGAAAGGCCGAAAGAGATTCTCTGGGATCCAGCTAAGCATATCACCACAGGTTGGGCATTTAACTTCCAAGATCATAACCTCTACAAGCGTATTTCAGATATCACAAAGCAGGCATAATTGTATCATAGCTGAACAACAGTTAATGCTGCGATGCTAATAATAGGTAAGTTTGGTGTAATGAAATGACACGATTTTGACGTTGCTCTGGTGTTACATCATCAGTGTTTAGGATGACATCATCAGCTAGTATCAGTCGTTGTTGACGCGAACACTGTGTGGCGATGATGGCCTTGACTTGCTCTTCAGTTGTCTTATCGCGCTGCATTGTGCGCCGAATTTGTGTTGCTTCATCGACATCAATCACCAGTGTTCGCTGCACGAGCGATTGTAGATTATTCTCAAATAATAACGGCACCATCAGTATGCAATAAGGGCCGTTAGCTTGCTGACATTGTTGCAGCATACGCTGACGGATCAGTGGGTGCAGCAGTTTATTGAGCCATGCTCTGGCTGATGGATTTGCGAATATATCTTCTCGTAGCTTACGGCGATCAAGTGAGCCATCTGCCAGTAATATGGTTGTGCCAAAATACTGGGATATAGCATCTAGTGCTGGCTCACCGGGTTGCACAACCTCACGCGCTGTTAAATCGGCATCAATACATGTTATGCCTAACTCAATAAAATGCTGTGCGACAGTCGATTTGCCGCTACCGATCCCGCCAGTGAGGCCAACAATAAACATTAGCTGATCAACCCAAGATACCAGTTAGTTATCTGATTACCCCAAAGTAATGCAATCCAGCCTGCGATCGCCAGATAGGGGCCAAAGGGCATCGGTTTACCTTGTTGTTGACGTTTCATGGTGATTAAAACAATGCCTAATACCGCGCCCACGCAGGAAGATAGTATCAAAATTAAAGGAAGCGATTGCCAGCCCAGCCATGCTCCTAAAGCGGCCAGTAATTTGAAATCGCCATA
>CALMKU010000174.1 GCA_937866945.1 uncultured Tolumonas sp. | reverse complement strand
ATAAACGAGGCTATCTACTAGATGATCAAACTGGTTCTACATCTATTAGTGTCAAAGCTTTTCAAGGTAACTCTTCAGTTGCTGCGTATCAGAACAGCAAAAATACGTCAGAGGTAGCTATCTCGACTTATGATAATACAAAAGCACTGACTGATTATTTAACCGTTACAGTGGGTGGAACAGTTTCTCCAACTGCAGTAACGGTAAGTGGTAGTTTGTATTGTTTAGACCAAAAAGTAACCGGTGGCAATCCTAAAATTTATAGTGCAGTTGCATGCACAACGAATGGCAATAATAAAACATTCGACAACCTCACAATCGCCAGTAGTAATAGTTCAGTGGCTACCTGTACTCTAGCTGCGGTTAATGCCACTGCATCACCAGCCTATCGGCCGTTTAGTTGTACCACAACGAAAGGGGCTAGCTTTAATATTACAGTTGGTGGCACTGCAACTGGCTATGTCACATTCCCTTCGCCTAATAAATCTGTCGTATTAGATGTGAATTCAACAGCTACTTCGGTACAGATTGGTTGTATCAATGTCTATCAAACGACATTGGCTACGAATCCAGGTATTAATTTCGACTCCAGCGGGTGCATAACTCACTAAATTGCACTGCTGGTGCCGTTAACCTGAATAAGAGCGGTATAAACCCGCTCTTATTCTTTTATATTCATATCTTCCCACATAAAGGCATTTGCACCATTATTACTCATTTTTTCGCTGTTTTATGTTGTGGATATGTTATAAAAAGCCTGTTTTTTAGTTGAAAATCACATCTATTGTTGCTTTGGATTCAATCTTTACCTCTCTAAATTTTCACTCTAAAGCGCTGTTTTATGTTTCTTATCTTAAAAATCACGCAATTTATCCCCTTTTTTATTTAATTTTGCGAAATAGCTAATCTTCTGGAATGTAATCCTGTTATTTGTTGTTTCTATGAATTTATCTTCCTTATAAGATAGATCGATTATCTTGGCCCGAAGTGTGCACTTCTGGTCTCCGAATACAGTGTTTTTCGTTGCAAGATTAGAGGTTGACGGATGTCCCTGCTGGAAGTCAGAAATTTAAGAATTGAATATCCTTCGCGTCATGGCGTGATGGCGGCAGTGAAAGATCTGTCATTCTCGATTGAAAAAGGCGAGATCCTGGGGGTGGTTGGTGAATCAGGTGCAGGTAAATCGACCATCGGAAACGCAGTCATTGATTTGCTAAGCCCGCCAGGTCGCATCGCGCGTGGCGATGTTTTCCTGAACGGTGAAAAAATCTCTGGCTTGGCGCCCGATGCGATCCGTGAAATTCGTGGTGCGAAGATTGGTTTTATCTTTCAGGATCCAATGACGTCGCTCAATCCGCTTTTCACGGTAGAGCAGCAATTGGTCGAAACCATGCTGGCAAATACCGAGCTGAAAGCCGATGAAGCGTATGAGAAAGCATTGGAGTTGATGGAATCGGTCGGCATTCCGCAACCGGAACTGCGGATTAAACAGTATCCGCATCAATTCTCTGGTGGTATGCGTCAGCGCGTGGTGATTGCTATCGCGCTGTCTTGCGATCCGGATTTGATCATTGCCGATGAACCAACCACTGCGCTGGATGTTTCGATTCAGGATCAGATCCTGCAGTTGATTCGTAAACTGTGTAAAGAGCGTCAGGTTGGTTGCATGCTGGTCACTCACGACATGGGTGTTGTATCAAACATCACTGATCGTGTTGCTGTTATGTATCGTGGTGATTTAGTTGAAATTGGCACGACGGAACAGGTGCTGGGTGCACCGAAACATCCTTATACACAAAGTCTGATTTCGGCAGTGCCGCGTTCTGACGTCAAATTAGTACGTTTCCCGCTGGTTTCTTATATTGAATCGGCAGAACCACTGCATTCGATCGATCTGAAAACGCATTGGTTGGGGCAGCGCCAAGAGCAACGTGATTACAACGGCGCCTTGCTGCAGGTCGATAATGTTAGCCTGCGATTCCTGACCAAAGACTCCATGTTCCCATCGCGACGTGAATACGTACAGGCGAACAATCATGTCAGCTTTGAAATTCAGGAAGGCGAAACCTTCGGTCTGGTTGGTGAATCAGGTTCAGGTAAATCAACGATTGCTCGCGTGATCACCGGGTTGTATCCACCGCATGAAGGAAAGGTCATTTTTGAAGGCATTGACCTGACTGCGCTGAAAAGCGAGAAAGAGCGTCGTCCGTTCCGCCGTCAAATGCAGATGGTGTTCCAAAATCCGTATTCTTCACTGAACCCGCGCATGAAAGTGGCTGATATTATCGCGGAGCCGATCCGTTTCCATAATCTGGCGGAAAATGAACGTCAGGTAGTGCAGATTGTCGGTGATTTGCTCGACCATGTCGGGCTTGGTCGTCAGGCGGGCTTAAAATATCCGCATGAATTCTCCGGTGGTCAACGTCAACGTATTTCGATTGCGCGTGCACTGGCAACGCGCCCTCGTTTGTTGATTTGTGATGAACCAACTTCCGCATTGGATGTGTCGGTGCAAGCACAGATCCTCAATCTGCTGAAAGATCTGCAGCAGGAACTCAAACTCACCATGCTGTTTATCAGTCACGATCTGCCGGTGATCCG
>CALMKU010000173.1 GCA_937866945.1 uncultured Tolumonas sp. | reverse complement strand
ATCACAGACGATCAGGCTGTTCAAATTTCATTAACAAAGTGTGATCCCGCCCTGCGACAGAATGGTTCCAGATATCCACTCAGCGAATCGATGAATTAAAGACGCTGGAAAATAAACTTAATGCATTAATTATTGATATTTCTCTGGCCGATTATCAGCAGAATCAACAGTCGTTTTATTTCATTCTGTTTGTCACCATCATATTAATTGTCGGTGGCGTTAGTTTCACCTTTTTGGTTATTCGAAATATTGACAGCAAAGTTCAGTCTCTGATGACGGCGATGAATAATGCATCGAAAAATCGTGAATTATCGGTTCGGATCCCAGTATCGAGTAGAGATGAACTAGGTGCTGTTGCTGATGCGTTTAATCTTATGTTGGATGCATTCCAACAGACTGTGAATGATATTCGTAATGCCAGCACGACCTTATCCGATGTTTCTCAGAATACGTCTGACACCGTGAATCAAAATGCCAAGTTATTGGATATGCAAAAACAAGAGGTTTTACAGGTTGTGTCTGCCATTGAGGAGATGAGTGCGTCGATTAATGAAGTTGCTCATAACATCAATCTTACTTCTCAGGCTGCCAATAAGACGGACACGAAAGTGAGTCATATCGCAGAGCAGATCGATTTATCTGATAAAACAATTGCTGACGTTGCACAAAGTCTGACGGATATGG
Organism: uncultured Tolumonas sp.; assembly: GCA_937866945.1. Lineage (GTDB taxonomy): Bacteria > Pseudomonadota > Gammaproteobacteria > Enterobacterales > Aeromonadaceae > Tolumonas. The sequence continues at coordinate 2,047 of CALMKU010000173.1, read as the reverse complement.
GATTAGATGTAAAAGCGCTGCATGAAAATAGTGGGCATATCGGTGAGGTGGTCAATGTGATTAAAAATATTGCCGAACAGACCAACTTATTAGCATTGAATGCTGCGATCGAAGCGGCGAGAGCAGGAGAGATGGGGCGTGGTTTTGCCGTGGTGGCCGATGAAGTTCGCTCACTGGCTTCCCGTACTCAGCAGTCTACCGGTGAAATAGAAAAGATGGTGACGCAATTTCAGCAAAATGCGGCATCTGTTTATGATGCGATGAATGTCAGCCAAAACCGTGCGGTTAAAAGTGTCGAGCAATCAGGAATGGTGCAGGCGTCATTACAACAGATCTTGTTGGCAATACGCGACATTAAGGATAGGGCGACTCAAATTGCCACTGCGGCTGAGGAACAGGCAGCTGTATCTAATGAAATAACAAAAAGTGTTTCCAGTATTGGCGATAGTGCTCAGCAATCCGCTGATGGTAGCCATGAGATGGCAAAAGCGGGTGAGCATCAGGCTAAATTAGCCCGAGATTTGAGTGATATTGCCCGGAGTTTCAGAACCTGAAAAAATGGCCGGTAATTCCGGCCATTTTTATAGAGAGGTCTACCGTCACTGACGGTAGTTTTTTTAGTATTCAGCGTTACGTGGCGTACGTGGGAATGGGATCACGTCACGCACGTTGCCCATACCGGTGACATACACAACCAGACGTTCAAAACCCAGACCGAAACCGGAATGCGGCACGGTGCCATAACGGCGCAGATCACGATACCACCAGTAATCTTCTTTATTAAGACCCATTTCTGCTAAGCGTGCATCAAGTACGTCTAAACGCTCTTCACGCTGTGAACCACCGATGATTTCGCCGATGCCTGGTGCCAGAACATCCATTGCGGCAACGGTTTTACCGTCATCGTTAAGGCGCATGTAGAATGCTTTGATATCTTTCGGATAGTTTTTCACAACCACGGGCGCTTTGAAGTGTTCTTCGGCCAGATAACGCTCGTGTTCAGAAGACATATCGATACCCCATTCCACTGGGAACTCAAAGGTACGACCACTGTTTTTCAGAATTTCGATGGCGTCGGTGTAATCAACCTGAGCAAAGTCTGCACTGATAAATTGTTCCAAACGGGTGATGGCTTCTTTATCGACGCGCTCCGCGAAGAATTCCAGATCATCACGACGTTCATCTAACACTGCTTTGAATACATATTTCAGCAGTTTCTCTGCTAATGCGGCGTTGTCATCCAGATTAGCGAATGCGATTTCTGGCTCAACCATCCAGAATTCCGCCAAATGACGGCTGGTGTTAGAGTTTTCTGCACGGAACGTTGGGCCAAAGGTGTACACCTTTGACATGGCACAGGCATAGGTTTCCAGATTCAGCTGACCAGATACAGTCAGGAATGCTTCTTTACCGAAGAAATCCTGGTTGTAATCAATGGCGCCTTTATCGGTACGCGGCAGATTTTCCATATCCAGTGTTGATACACGGAACATTTCACCAGCACCTTCACAGTCAGAGGCCGTGATCAGTGGGGTTGCGATCCACATAAAGCCTTCATCATGGAAGAAGCGGTGGATAGCTTGTGCGATACAGTTACGCACACGGGTAACAGCGCCCATCATGTTGGTACGCACGCGTAAGTGAGCATGTTCACGCAGGTATTCAACAGAATGGCGTTTTGGTGCCATTGGGTAGGTATCGGGATCTTCAACAAAACCTAATACGGTGACACTGTCAGCCAGAATTTCAAATTGCTGACCTGTGCCTGCAGAAGCCTGAATAACACCTGTTACTTCAACAGAGCAGGAGGTGGTCAGACGTAACACATCATTTTCGTAATTAGACAGGGTATTCGGTACTACGGCCTGAACCGGGGCGAAACAAGAGCCATCATGGATAGCCAGAAACGAAATACCAGCTTTAGAATCGCGACGGGTGCGGATCCAGCCTTTTACTGTCAGAGTCGTGCCTACGGCATGTTTACCCTGCAGCACGTCAACTACGGGAACGTGAGTCATCTGAATTACTTCTCCATTTAATACTTATA
>CALMKU010000172.1 GCA_937866945.1 uncultured Tolumonas sp. | reverse complement strand
TGCCAATATGGTCTGATTAATCTATGAACAACAAAGATCAACAGCCCCTAGCTACATAATGACAATAGTGACTTAATTTTTGTGCTGGCAAAGTAAGACAATAAAAAAAGCCCGCATTCACGGGCTTTTTTAACTTGCTTCAATTTAGACGTTGAACAGGAAGTTCAGCACGTCACCATCTTTAACGATGTAATCTTTACCTTCAGCACGCATTTTACCGGCTTCTTTTGCACCTTGTTCACCTTTGTAGGTGATGAAGTCTTCAAACGCGATAGTTTGAGCGCGAATAAAGCCTTTTTCAAAGTCGGTGTGAATTTTACCGGCGGCTTGTGGTGCAGTAGCCCCGACGGGAATTGTCCAGGCGCGCACTTCTTTCACACCCGCAGTGAAATAAGTCTGCAGATTTAGCAATTGGTAACCTGCGCGGATCACGCGGTTCAACCCTGGCTCTTCGAGACCCAGTTCGGCCATAAATTCAGCGCGGTCTTCTTCTTCCATTTCAGCTAAATCAGCTTCGATAGCAGCACAAACTGGCACGACCACAGAGCCTTCTTTAGCGGCAATCGCGCGAACCTGATCCAGATAAGGATTATTTTCGAAACCATCTTCATTGACGTTGGCAATGTACATGGTGGGTTTCAGCGTCAGGAAGCTCAGATAACGGATCACGGCTTTTTCTTCAGCACTCAGATCCAGTGCGCGCAACATGCCCGCTTGTTCCAGTTGTGGCAGACATTTTTCCAGCACTTCCAGTTCAGCTTTAGCATCTTTATCGCCGCCTTTGGCTTTTTTCTGGATACGCTGAATAGCACGTTCGCAGGTTTCCAAATCGGACAGGGCTAATTCGGTATTAATGGTTTCAATATCGTCAGCCGGATCAACTTTACCCGCAACATGGATAATGTTGTCGTTTTCAAAACAACGTACAACGTGACCAATCGCTTCAGTTTCACGAATGTTGGTCAGGAACTGGTTACCCAGACCTTCACCTTTGGAGGCGCCTTTTACCAGACCTGCGATGTCCACGAATTCCATGGTGGTCGGTACAATACGTTGTGGTTTGATGATCTCAGCCAGTTGATCCAGACGTGGATCAGGCATAGGAACCACACCGGTATTCGGTTCGATGGTACAGAACGGGAAGTTGGCAGCTTCGATACCAGCCTTAGTCAGCGCGTTGAACAGGGTGGACTTGCCTACGTTTGGCAAACCGACGATGCCGCATTTAAAACCCATAGTGGTTGATTCCTCAATATCAGGCGGTAGCCTTGAAGCTGTGTAAGCGATTCATGGCTTTGGTCATATCATTAGTGAATAGTATATCAGTTGCGCGCACGGCTTCATCCAGTGCGTCGTCAATCAGTTGTTGTTCTGCTTTGGGGGCTTTGGTCAACACAAAACCAACAACTTGTTCTTTTGTTCCGGGGTGGCCGATACCTAAACGTAGGCGGTGGAACTGATTGTTATTGCCCAGTTTATTGATGATATCTTTCAGGCCGTTATGTCCGCCATGGCCGCCGCCTTGCTTAAACTTGGCAACCCCTGGTGGCAGATCGAGTTCATCATGCGCTACCAGAATACTTTCTGGTGGGATCTGAAAAAACTTAGCTAACGCGACGACAGATTTTCCGCTCAGGTTCATAAAGGTCGTCGGGATCAGCAAGCGGACATCATGTCCGTTGATCTGAATGCGCCCGGTCAGGCCAAAATATTTTGGATCTTCCCGCAGGCTGCCATTATAACGGGCAGCCAATTCGGCCACATACCAAGCACCGGCATTGTGGCGGGTTTGGGCGTATTCTGGGCCGGGGTTTGCTAATCCAACAATCAGCTGTATGGGTTGAGTCATCTCGAATACCGTTTCGGCTGGTATAAAGAAAACTGGCCTTTATCAGGCCAGTTGCAGCGGAATGTCTTTACTGGTGCGAACAATGTTGTTCTGTGCATCCAGATAAACCAATCGCGGCTTATGCTGGGCGACTTCATCCTCAGTCATCGGGCCATAAGCACAGATGATGATGCGGTCACCGACAGCAGCTTTGCGTGCAGCAGCACCATTCAGGGAGATCATGCGGGAACCGCGCTCACCAGAAATAGCGTAAGTGGAAAAACGCTCGCCATTTTCAATGTTGTAGATATCAATCGCTTCATATTCGACGATACCGGCAGCATCCAGAAAGTCCTGATCGATTCCACAGGAGCCTTCATAATTCAGTACCGCATGGGTAACGCGGGCCTGATGCAGTTTGCCTCGCAGCATGATTCGTTGCATTGCTTTTTCCTTACATTACACGGCTTCGGTGTGGCAGAGATCACACCAGCGGCGCGACTATAAACTATCTGGTGGTTGCGCGCAAATTGACCACTAAATTATCAATCAAACGGGCCCGATTACCTAACCATGCCGCCATGAGCACCACGGCCTGCGTGCTTTGTTCACTCAGTGGTAACAGGCTATCGGCATCAACAATATCAATTGCATCAGTACGGAAACCTGCTGCATTCAGTTGGTCAGCCGCTTCACTGATCAATGCTGGAATTGCATTTTGTCGAGCCGGTAATCGCTCGCCGATCCATGACATTACCTTTGCCAGTGTTGGCGCAATAACACGTTCTTCCGCAGTCAAATAACCATTACGGGAACTCAGTGCTAATCCGTCATCGGCGCGCACCGTTGGTACGCCAATAATGTCGATGGGCATCGCCATATCTCGTACCATTTTACGGATCAGTGCGAGCTGCTGGTAGTCTTTTTGACCAAAACAGGCTACATCAGGCTGAACCAGATTAAATAGTTTAGTCACTACGGTGCTGACACCGCGGAAATGACCCGGGCGCATAGCGCCTTCCAGCAGTGAGGAAATACCGGGAACTTCCACGAAGGTTTGTGTTTCCAGCCCTTGCGGATACATGATGGCGGGCGTCGGTGTAAATACGGCAGCCACACCTTCTTGTGCCAATAATGCGCAATCTTCATCCAGCGTGCGTGGATAATTGACCAAGTCTTCTGCTCGATCAAATTGCATTGGATTGACGAAAATACTGACAATCACCACGTCGGCATGCTGTTTGGCTTCACGTACTA
>CALMKU010000171.1 GCA_937866945.1 uncultured Tolumonas sp. | reverse complement strand
GGGCAGATCGAGACGCACAGGTTGCAGCCAACACAGTCTTTTTCCTTCACCTCGAAATGGCGCTCGCCATCTTTCATGTTGGTGATGGCTTGATGCGAGGTATCTTCGCAGGCGATATGGCATTTGCCGCACTTGATGCAGCTGTCTTGATCAATCACGGCTTTTTCCACGTGATTGAGGTTGAGATAACGCCAGTCGGTCACGGTTGGCACTGCTTTACCACGGAAATCATCTAATGTGTGGTAACCGTGTTGATCCATGTAGTTGTTAAGGCCGCTGATCATATCCTGTACGATGCTGAAACCATGCACCATCACGGCGGTGCAGACTTGCACGGTGCCGCAACCCAGTGCGATAAATTCTGCGGCATCTTTCCAGTTGGAAACGCCACCAATGCCCGACATCGGCAAGCCCAGCGTTTCGCTGTCGCGGGCAATTTCTGCCACCATGTTCAGTGCGATCGGTTTCACGGCCGGGCCGCAATAACCACCGTGCGAGCCTTTGCCGCCGGTGTTCGGGCTCATCAGCATGTTGTCGAGATCGACACCGATAATGGAATTGATTGTGTTGATTAACGACACGGCATCAGCACCACCGCGTTTTGCAGCGCGGGCCGGGAAACGAATATCGGCAATGTTCGGCGTCAGTTTGACGATGACCGGCAGGCTGCAATATTGCTTGCACCAGCGGGTGACCATTTCGATGTATTCCGGCACCTGACCGACGGCGGCGCCCATGCCGCGCTCGCTCATGCCATGCGGGCAGCCGAAGTTCAGCTCGATGCCGTCGGCACCGGTTTGTTCGACCAGCGGCAGAATGAATTTCCACGACTCTTCATCACACGGCACCATGATGGAAACTACGACCGCGCGATCGGGCCAGTTGCGTTTCACGCGGGCGATCTCTTCGAGGTTGGTTTCAAGGCTGCGATCGGTGATCAGCTCAATGTTATTGAGGCCGATGACTTTACGATCCTGCGAACGCAAGGTGCCGTAGCGTGGGCCGCTGACGTTGACCACATGCGGATCGATGCCCAGTGTTTTCCAGACCACGCCACCCCAGCCTGCTTCGAAGGCGCGTACCACGTTATACTCTTTGTCAGTCGGCGGTGCCGAGGCTAACCAAAACGGATTCGGGCTTTTGATGCCGAGAAAATTACTGCGGATATCAGCCATGACAAGACTCCTCTACAGACAGCGCAACAGGGGATGCGCCTTCACTGGCGCGCAGGGTTTTATCGATCGAAAAGGCAGCCAGTTTGCCTAAGCGCACGGCATCGACGGTCAGATCTAAACCGCCTTCAACACAGTCACCACCCGCCCAGACACCGGGCAGAGAGGTGTGACCATCCTCATCGACGGCGATGCGTCCACCACGCAATTGCAGCGATGCACCCGCGGCTTCAGGCAGGTAAGTCTGGCCGATGGCTTTTAAGATCATGTCAGCGGATAGAGTGAAGGTTTCACCGGTTTCGACGAGTTTGC
>CALMKU010000170.1 GCA_937866945.1 uncultured Tolumonas sp. | reverse complement strand
ATTCGCCGTCTGCGATCATTATCTGAAAGGCTGCTCTTTTCGATTCTTTCTAATGCCTGACGACATCGTAGCAATAAGCATGTTTCTACTTCACCGTGAATTTTAAAATGCTCCAACACATCAGGGAAAATGTCGTATTTTCGCTGATCTATATGGTCAAACAGCCACTTTGCTTTCTCTTCAGTTGACCAACTCAACTGCTCAAATAGCTCAGCCATATTCAGATAAATTTGTCCTTCAATTTCAAAACGAAAGCCACCTGAGTCATCAATCTGTGCCACCACATCATTCAGTCGTTTTAAAATATGGAGCGTTAACCGCCATTGTTCTTCCACTGACAGTTGCACCATCGCCTGCCACAAATTATCGACTAGTGGTTCTGCCAACTGGAAGTAATGCTTCACCTCTTGCCAGCTATACAACGCATCTTCTGGCAGTGCTTTTGCGACCAGTTTTTTTAACTCTGCCAGCGATGTATTTTTCTGCGCCAGCGTAGCTTTCATCAGCCATTGATTCCGCAGCGTTTCATCTCGTTCGAGTTGTTGCATGAAAAAGGTAATTAACTCTTCTTTACTTCTTTCATTGAAATAACGAAGCAAGCGTTGTTCATCACTATTTTCTTTTTCTGCTGGTGTCTCATCATTGTTTTGTGAGCTAAATAAGCTGATCCCAACCGCAACGGCATGTTTACACACATCCATATACTCGGCTGCTGGGCAACTGCATTCACAACGCAATTCCGGCTTCAGGATTATTTTGACTTGATAAAATTCAGAGCCTTTAACAGTGGCAGTCACAACATTGCCTTGTCGTTGAAGATGACTGACTTTTTTTGTTTTAAATAACAGAACACCTTTTTGGTAAGTGGCCTGCCCTGCTTGGCTGAACAGTTCATCGAGCTCAATGATAGGCGTTAATGGCATGTAGGTGTCCTGTGTTTACTCTCAATACCTCCACCAAGTCATAAGCAAGTGGCGGGCTGTTAAGTCAGTTGCGGCAAGGCCCGTCAGGAGGATATTGTTGATATTGAAACCGAATGCCCGTCAGATAGATTTGTTGGCGTTACCTATTGATAGACATCATGGCAGAAGCAAATGCTCTAAAATCATCAACATGTTTTTCTAGAACTGAAATAACGATGTCTAGATTCAAATTTTGGTAATCATGTACAGCGATGTTGCGCAAACCGACCATTTTTTGCATAGACAACGCTAATTCTGGTTTTAATAATCCCATCCGCTCCAACTGCGCAAATGAATCACGACTACTTTGAGGAATTGGGCCTTGAGCCAATTTTAAGCAACGGTTCGCAATATCAATCGCAGCTTCGCATAAACGCTGCAGATTTAAGATCACCGAATCTTGTTTGGTGAAATTACGTTTAAACTCTTCAGCATCACCTTGATATTCCTCTCTGATCCGTTTCAAACAACGCTCAATGACCGATACTTTATTGACGATGACATCATCCATAGAAAATAACTCTCTTTCAGTCTACCCATCTTTGTTTGAACGCAGCCAAGTTATCATGCCTACTCAGCTGTAGATCCTGATACATGCGATAAATATTCGTCTCAAAAAACGGTGCTTTATGATGCGGATCGAACAACAATTTACCTTCTTCAATGATCTGCATGCTCAGTACAGTATTACAATCCATGAGATCGATTAGATCGACTTCCGTTCCCAGTTGAATCGCCAGTTTTTGTGCGATTTGCCACACTTCTTCGCGAGTCATGGGTTCATTGGTTAGGACAGCCAGATCCAGATCACTACCATCCGTAGCTCTTCCGGCCGCATGAGAGCCGAATAAATAACTCACTTCAAGTTTGTTACCGAAAACATCCAATAAAGCATGGAGGATTTTATTTTGATCCATTTCCCTACCTCTACCGATGAATATGCTCTCCACTGCTTATATGTCATCTGCAAGTATTTGAACAATTCGCTAAATCCAAGTATACATGAACACGAGTCGCTTACCTCACAGGACAATACTTGGAACTGACCGCTAACTACGTGGATATTGAAATCACAACACCCGCCAGAACCGTTCAACGCTTTAATATTATTCACACTTTGACTCCGTCTTATGACAAGATTTAGCCCGCCAATTCATTCATCAGCTTGATTCATCATGCAATACAACCAAATCCATCATGCGATCCTCAGTCAATTATTGATGACCTCCACCAAACCGAAATTTCTGGAAACGGAGCTCAAAAAGAAAGACAACGTACTGACCAGCAGCATTATTTCACAATGCGTCACAGAGCTGGTCGAGGCAAAATTGATCCGCCGGAATAAATCAACCACGGCACTGCAATTGGAAACGAATGGTTTTTGGGTATTAGTTACAGGATGTTTGGTGCATCAATTTCCGTCACCGAATTGGTTTCTGGCTGGCAGAATCGGCGCATTTAATATTCTGCCTATCATTGGTGAGTCCATCTCTCATGGTAAAGATGCAACCTTACCAAATTATTCTCCGAGCCATACGCTCACACCATTTATGAATTCACCTTATGCGCTGCCGCTGTTTCCTTATGTCTCTGAGCCATGGCAAGCTTTGATGGTCTCGTCATGGAGTGCAGAAGAACAACTCTCAGGGAAAGTGCTCATTCAGTGGGATCAGCTGCTATCAACACCATCAATTTCATCTGAACTCAAAAACAGAATTGAATATGCACGTTGGGAACAAGACTTGTTACTCAACGATAAAAATGAGATTTGCGAATGGGCATGGTATGAATTTGCACTGTTGCTACATACGCCATCAAGTCATAGTGCCATCACCACACAACTCGATGAAACCTTAAAAAGCTGGCAACGGCGTACAAAGAAAAAGGGCTTTCCACCCGGAATATTGCCGTTGATTTGGTTGGGGCTCTATATTCTGGCTGATCACAATGCTGCCGAAGCGAAAACGAAACAAATCGTTCGCTGGCTGAGTAATGCGCATCCGGGATTAGTCGCTGATATCACGACGTTAATGAATGGCATGTATTACACCGCCGTCAATGAAACATTAAAACCGCAACTGGAATATCCGGATGAACATGTACAACCATGGGGATACCTCTGGTGCTGTCTGGGCGGTATCGCACGTCAGGATAAAGATGCGCATGTATTTGACTTAATAAAAAGTTTCAACAGCAAAGCATTTCTGGCGCAAGCACCGGAGCATCTGTTGATGGAACTGAGTTTGTCGATGCTACGGCATTTGCTGGATCTTCCGGTTGGCTTTCCAATTTTTGATCAGATCGTGCCACCACCGGCATGGGAAAACTGGCTGAAAGCGCTCAATCAGGCAGTTCCTTCTCAGCAGCAGGAACGGGTGATCTGGATTTTAAAACCGGATCTGGAACGGCTGGAATGTAAAGTTCAGAAAATGAGCGCAAAAGGGGGCTGGACACAAGGACGGAGCATCGATCACTGGCATATTCACCGCTTAGATGATTCTGTGTTAGACAAATTCGATCAGGAAATTCTCTATTATCTGCCTGAATATCATTATTCGTTGCCAATAGAAGTCCTGGAGGTTCTATCTCGGCACCCTCGCCTGTTCAATGAAGCGGGAGAACCGCTGCAATTGCAGCTCATTTCACCACTGCTGGAAATTAGCAAAACGGAACAAGGCATTACCTGTCAGCTGACACCGGAACCGGAGACGGAAGGCTATAAAATCTATCAATTAGCCAGTGATCTCTGGCAAGTTGTGACCATGTCACCAAAGCTGATCCCACTGTTAGAACCGTTGAAAAAAACGCCGAAGCTTCCACCTGAAGCGTTTGCACCGTTGCAGCAGACACTCGATCAGATCCCTCATCTCGTCTGGCACAGTGATGTTCCTGAATTAACCGGGAATGCGAAGCTCACTCAATGGCCAGGAACATCCAGTTTACGGATGAACTGGCAGGATAATAACCTGCGCGTACAACTGGTTACGGAAGATGAACAGAGTGCGCTGCCTGCCTTGCCGCTTGGCATGGGGGTATCGCTTCTCCGTGACTGGCAACAGGAAAATCACTTCTGGAAACGGGATTTACCTACCGAAAAACAGGATGCAAAACAGATCCGTTCTTGGTTAAAACTCGATGGTCGTAGTAAGGAGTGGCAGTTCGAAGGACAAGCCCTGCTCGATTTTATGCAGCAATTACCAGCCATCATCGAACAACATCAACTGCATGTCAGCTGGCATGAACAAAGCCGCCGCGTCTCAACACTGGATGATGATGCACTGTCATTGCGGATCTCTCGTGACCAGAACTGGTTTCAGGTCGAAGGTGAATTGCAGGTTGATAAACAACAACTGGTCAATTTGCGGATGTTATTACGCCAGCTGAAACCGGGTGAAAAAACGGTCGTGCTCGATGATAAAACCAGTCTGCTGTTAACTGACAAACTAGCGACCCGACTCGCGACACTGGCGGCCTTGCTGGATGAAGAACAAAAAATCAGCAGCCAACTGGCCTACCCGCTGACCCGCTTGCTGGAGAGCATCTCCACGCAGGGTGATGATGAATGGCGCAAGCTAAAAAATGAGTGGCAACAAGTCGTGACCATGCCCGATTCGTTGCTATCGCCATTACGCGATTATCAGAAAGAAGGCGCGAACTGGTTGGCGACACTCGCACAGCATGGTTTTGGGGCTTGTCTTGCCGATGATATGGGGCTTGGCAAAACGCTGCAGGCCTTAACGCTGCTACGGCAACGTCATGCTCTCGGGCCTGCCCTCGTCATTGTGCCGAAATCACTCGTACTCAACTGGCAGCAGGAAGCCGCTCGTTTTGCGCCGGAGCTGAATATGATCGCGCTCGATCAGCATCATGACCGGCAAACGGCTCTGCAAGACCTTAAATCTGGCGATGTAGTGTTAGTGAACTACGGATTATTAGGCAATCTAAACGAGCCGTTACAAGCACAACATTGGGCAAGCGTCGTCGCCGATGAATCTCAACAAATAAAAAATGCTGCAACCCAGCGTGCTAAAGTATTGTTTACTCTAAATGCTGATTTCCGGCTTGCACTGAGTGGTACGCCCGTCGAAAACCATCTTGGCGAACTCTGGAGCCTATTCAACTTCATCAACCCCGGCTTGTTGGGCAATCAGACGCAGTTTAAGCAACGGTTTGGCAAAGCAGCGCGCGATCCAAAACATCTGGCGCAGCTACGCGGTGTGATAAGCCCCTTCGTGTTACGGCGCTTAAAACAACAAGTGTTGACTGAATTACCTGAAAAAACCGAGATCGTGCATCATGTCAGTTTGTCCGATGAGGAACGAGCGCTCTACGAAGCAACCCGTCTCGAAGCCATTCAGGAGATGCAAAGTGGTGAAGGTCATGCGCTGATCAAACTCCTCGCAAGCCTGACCCGATTACGTCGAGTTTGTTGCTCACCGGCTTTATTGATGAATGACTGGAAGAAGAGCCAAAGCAAGCTCGATGCCGCGATGGAATTGATCACTGAAGCCATTGAGAACAATCATCGCATTCTGGTGTTTAGTCAGTTTGTCGACTTGCTGACTCTGCTGCGCCAGCGTCTGGAAATAGCCAAACTGGATCACTGTTATCTCGATGGCAGTTGTAGCAGTAAACAACGTCAAAGCGCTGTCTCACGATTCCAGCAAGAGAATATTCCACTGTTTCTGATCAGCCTGAAAGCCGGTGGAACGGGGCTTAACCTGACACAGGCGGACACCGTCATTCATCTTGATCCATGGTGGAATCCGGCGGTGGAAGATCAAGCCAGTGATCGTGCGCATCGCATGGGGCAAACCCAGCCTGTGACTGTCTATCGGTTAGTTTGCGAGCATACGGTTGAAGAAAAGATTGTCGCCTTACATGCGGAAAAACGTGCGCTTGCGGATGGTTTACTCAGTGAACAAGCTGAAGTCACCGGATTAGATGTTGAAGTGATCAAAGGGTTATTAGGAACATCATAAAGACGACCGCTTTCATATCATGCCAGACCGATAACATCATGCGAGCAGCAACAACCGGCACAACACGACAACAATAAAACTCAATGATGACGGTGCGTGTAGATAAGAATATACATGACCGTCATTATTTTGATTGTCGAGTAAAACCAACAAATTTAAGTTTGAATAGTGACTTACTGGCTGAAGCTAAACGTCTAAACATCAATCTGTCAGCGACTTTAGAGAAAGCTCTGATTGAAGAGGTAAATGAACGGAAAAGAGCTGAATGGCTTCAGGATAATGCCTCGGCAATACAAGCCTGCAATGAACTGACTGAAAATCATGGT
>CALMKU010000169.1 GCA_937866945.1 uncultured Tolumonas sp. | reverse complement strand
GCTCATAGACGGGTGATAATAAACCGGCTTTGCGTCGCTGACGTGGTGTCATGCGTGCGTATTCATCGTCGCTGATGATCGGGCCAGCATACACCTTAAACTGAAATCCGGAACTGCGGTTTAAGTTTTCAGTATGCACAGTGGTGGTGGTCGGGCGAATACGATAACTCACTATTTCCTGCGAGGTACAGGCCGAAAAAAGCAGTGCTAATGACACTACCCGGCTGTAACGATAGAAAGTCGATAGATTCCTTGAAACCTGCATGTGCATCCCTGTTTAGTTAGCCGTATTCGGTCAGTTGAGAAAGAAGGCGCCGCCGAAACCGGATCCCTTTAACTTAGATAATAGTCGTTCTGCCTGGGGTTTCTCCAGTGGCCCCAGATGTAGTTTATACATCTGGTTCATCGCAACTACGCGTGATTCCACGCCGAAACGACGCTGTACGTCACTGGCTACCTGTTTGGCTTTGCGTACATCATTGGTGGCTAACAACTGAATGGTGCGCGATTCGTGTTGTGCGATCAGTTGCTTGGCATTTGCGGGGCGTGGCGGCTGGATCAACTCAACCTGCACCTTGGCGGTGCCGGCACCCACGATCCCTAACCGAGATGCAGCGCCATGTGAGAGATCGAGAATTCTATCGCCATGGAACGGCCCGCGATCATTGACACGGACAATCAGCCGGCGGCCATTGTCGAGATTGGTGACACGCAGATAACTGGGTAACGGTAAATTTTTGTGGGCCGCAGATATATCTTCCTGATTATACAACTCACCATTGGAGGTGTATTTGCCGTGGAAACCAGGGCCATACCAGGATGCTGTCCCTTGGGTAGAATAGTGATCGATGCCATTCCACACCTTATATGGCTGACCATACACTTCATAATCTTTATTGCCGATCCGGCTGGGTGGTTCAAACCGGGGCACCGCACCATTGACATCAATAAGCGGTTTATTCAGGCGTACTACCGGCGGTGCCGGATCAGGTTGCCGACTGCTACAGGCAGCCAGCAGCAATAACGGTAAAAAGCAGCAAAAAAACGAATACGGTTTAATGACCATAATATTGTTTCGCAAGCGTCTGGCTCAAATTGTGTACCACCATGGCGTACAACGGGCTCTTATTATAGCGGGTGATCACATAGAAATTTTTGCGCGCCACCCAATATTCCGAATAACTCGGTTGCGCCAGTTGGATCAAACTGACCGGAGTGGCTGCAGGCAACGGTGCCACGGTATTGATGCCCGCTTGTTTTAGTTGTCCCCATTTCTGTTTTAGTTCGACCCGTTCTTGCACAAAACTCAGTGCAGATGGTTTCGTGATCTGAGCGGCATCGACCACCGGCTCGCCCATGCTCCAGCCATGCTGATGGAAATAGTTGGCCACACTGCCGATCGCATCACTGGGGTTAGTGAACAGATCTTTGTGGCCATCACCATCGAAATCAACAGCATAACTCAAGTAGCTGGATGGCATAAACTGACCCATGCCCATGGCTCCGGCGTATGAACCTAAACGTGTTTTCAGATCCCAACCCTGTTGATTACCCAGTTTCACGAAGTTGACAAACTCTTTACTGAAGAACGGGGTACGGGTGGGGTGATAAAACGCCAGTGTAAACAGGGAATCGAGGATCGGATGTTTCCCCATGTTGTTACCGTAGAAGGTTTCAACACCAATGATCGCGACAATGACGCTGGCGGGAACATGATAAATTCGTTCTGCCCGAGCCAGATCTGCGGAGTGTGCCCGCCAGAAATCGACCCCTTGATTCACTCGTTTGTCTGTCATGAATAACGCCTGGTATTCATACCAAGGCTTACTTTCTGCGGTGCGTTTAAATGCATCCAGCACGGATTGACGATAATCGGCTTGTTCGGCTGCCTGCTCTAATGTAGCCATCGGCACATTGAGTTCCTGACTTAACGTTGCTAAGCGGGAGGTGTCTTCCGGCCGCAAGGTCGCTGCGAAAGCCTGTCCGGCCAGCAACAAAGCCAGCAATGAAGCCTGCAATGAAGAGTATGCGACAGTCGTAATGCGTTTCATGAGTTTTCCTTGCAATCAGGCTAAAAGACGGCGATGAGTATGGATCGACATCAGGATGCCGAAGCCAGCGCATAAGGTTATCATAGCGGTTCCGCCGTAACTGACCAGCGGTAACGGCACGCCGACCACGGGCAGGATCCCGCTCACCATCCCAATATTGATAAAAACATAGAAGAAAAAGGTCAGCGATAACGCGCCACCGAGCAAACGGTCGAAGCTGTTTTGCGCTTGTAAGCTGATATGCAGACAGCGATATAAAATCAGCAGATAGAGCAGCATTAATACTAAAAAGCCCATCAGACCGAACTCTTCGCCGATCACGGCAAAGATAAAGTCAGTATGGCGCTCCGGAATAAAATCCAGTTGCGACTGGGTGCCGTTCAGCCAGCCTTTACCAAATAAGCCGCCTGAGCCGATCGCGATCTTGGATTGAATAATGTGATAACCCGTACCTAACGGATCGCTTTCCGGGTTCAGAAAGGTCAACACGCGCTGGCGCTGGTAATCATGCATCAGGAAAAACCACATCACCGGCATGAAGGCGCACAACAGTATGCCTGCCGCGATGATCAGCCACCAGTTGATGCCAGCCAGGAATATGACAAAAATGCCGGATACGGCAACTAAAATGGCGGTGCCCAGATCGGGTTGTTCTGCGATTAGCAGCGTTGGGATCAGTACCAGCGTCAGGGCAATGGCTACATGCGCTAAGCGGGGCGGCAGCGGATGGCGATCCATAAACGCGGCCACAGTCATCGGCATGACGATTTTCAAAAATTCAGAGGGCTGGAATTTGATGAAACCCAGATCGAGCCAGCGTTGCGCACCCTTGCCGATATGACCGAACACCATGACACATAGCAGTAGAATGATGCAGACCAGAAAGGCCGGTGGTGCCCAGCGGGCATAAAAACCGGGTGAAAACTGCGCCATTACCAGCATGACGGAAAAGGCCAGCGTAGTGTGTACCAGTTTATTAAACAGCATATCAGCATGCTGACCAGACGCGGAATAAAGCACCACCATGCTGAATGCGATCAGAGCAATGATGGCAAACAGCAGTGGCAAATCGACGTGGATCTTTTGCCACAGTTGATATTTATTATTTTCTTCGTTCAATGTGCCGCCGCCTCATCATCTTTGATGCCATCGTCATATTTGCCGAGCAGGTATGCGTCCAACATGGCGCGGGCAATGGGTGCTGCATTTTTGCCACCGCCACCGGCATTTTCCAGAATAATGGCACAAACCACGGTGGGATTATCATACGGTGCAAAAGTAACGAACAGAGCGTTATCCCGGTGTTCTACCTTCAGCTTTTTGGCATCATAACGTTGGTTTTCCTTCATGCCTACAACCTGAGCTGTACCCGATTTACCGCCAGCCTTATACGGTGTCCCGGCAAACGCACGACGGCCTGAGCCTTCCGGTCCGTTATTAACCAGATACATCCCTTCCAGCGCAACACCCCAATAGCTGTCATCTTTGACCGCAATAGGTTCCTGTTCGGCAGGCGTGATCAGCTGCTGTTTTTCGCCGCTACCGAAGGCCATACCTATATGTGGCGTAATGATGCGACCATGCTGCGTCAGAATACTGTGCGCGCGAGCGAGTTGCAGTAAGGTCGATGTCCAGTAACCCTGCCCGATGCCCACTGAAATGGTATCGCCCTGAAACCAGGGCTGACGGTGACGTTTTTGCTTCCACTCACGGGATGGCAGAATACCTTTACTCTCTTCTTTGATATCAATCCCGGAATATTGACCAAAACCGAATTGGGTCATGTATTCGTGGATCTTGTCGATACCCACCCGATAGGCCATATCGTAAAAGAAAGTGTCTGCAGAGACTTCAATCGCGCGGTACACATCCAGCCAGCCATGACCGCCGCGTCGCCAGTCACGAAACTTACGGGCGGTACCGGGGATCTGGAATGTTGCACCACCAAAATAGCGGTAATAAGGGGTAATCGCGCCTTCATTCAGGCCCATAATGGCTAGCAGAGGCTTAACTGTTGATGCCGGCGCATAGCCGCCCTGAGAGATACGGTTGATCAACGGACGGTTCGGATCTTTCAGTAATGCAGCATATTCTTTACTCGTAACACCACGCACGAAAATATTTGGGTCGTAGCTTGGGGCTGAGACAAACGCCAGAATCGAACCGTCACGCGGATCCATCATCAGGATGCCGCCTTTGCGTCCCTGCATCAGCTCATAGGCCCGTTTTTGCAGCTTAATATCAATTCCAAGGTAGAGATCTTGTCCGGCGACGGGAGGCTGAAATTTCAGTGTCCGTAACACCCGGCCTTTATTATTGACCTCGACTTCCTGATAGCCTGCCTGGCCATGCAGTTGGTCTTCGTAATATTTTTCAACGCCTTGTTTGCCAATATCATGCGTGGCCGCGTAGTTGTTCAGTTTGCCGTCTTTTTCCAGTTGCTGCAGATCTTTGACGTTGATGCGGGCTACATAGCCAAGCGCATGAGTCAGTACATCGGTATACGGATAATTACGTTTCAGATAGGCTTCGATATTACAGCCGGGGAAGCGGTACTGATTGACGGAGAATTTAGCAACCTGCTCTTCATTGAGTTGTTCGGCCAGTGTCAGCGGATTAAATTTCCGCGTATGACGAGCTTCGTCCAGCAGGCGTGGGATATTTTGTGGATCCAGACCCAGCAGGGTGGTGAGTTCCTGCACGGTCTGTTTTAAATCGGTGACCTGTTCCGGAATGATTTCGAGACTGAATTCTGGTTGATTTTCGGCCAGTAAGACCCCGTTGCGATCGAAGATCAACCCACGCGGTGGTGCGCTGGGGATCACCTTAATCCGGTTATCATTCGACCGGGTCTGATAATCCTGATATTGGGTGACCTGCAGGAAATAGAGATTGCCCAACAACATCGCAATCATCATCACGATCACAAAAACAGAGAAATAGACCCGCCGTGCAAACAGCGCGCTTTCCAGAGCTTTGTTTTTAAAGGCGGTTTTTGGCATGGTCTATTCGCGGTGATAAGGGTGATTAGTCGTCAGGCTCCAGGCCCGATACAGACTTTCAGCGACCACTATGCGCACCAGTGGGTGTGGCATGGTTAGCGCCGATAAACACCAGCTCTGTTCCGCTGCCGCTTTACAAGCCGGTGACAGACCTTCTGGTCCACCGATAAGCAAAGCGACATCGCGGCCATCCTGCTTCCAGCTTTCCAGCTGTTGAGCCAGTTGTGGGGTGGTCCAGTTTTTACCTGGCAGATCGAGTGTCACAATACGGCACGATTTACCAATCGCTGCCAGTGCCTGTTCACCCTCTTTTTCCAGGATGCGGGCAATGTCAGCGTTTTTGCCGCGTTTACCGGCAGGAATTTCAAGCAACTCCAGCGGCATATCCTTGGGGAAACGTCGCTGGTATTCATTAAAGCCGGTGGTAACCCAATCAGGCATTTTCGTGCCAACGGCAATAAGTTGGATCTTCATCGATCAGGCAGCCTTGGTATTACTGTGCCACAGTTTTTCCAGCTGATAGAGATTACGTGCATCGCTTTGCATGATATGCACCATCACTTCACCCAAATCGACCAGCACCCACTCGCCATCGCTGTTGTTATCAACACCAAACGGCATCATGCCTGCATGACGAATTTCTTCGGCAAGGTTGTCAGCGATTGAGCGTACATGGCGATTAGAGTTACCGGTACAGATGATCATGCAGTCGGTAATGTCCGAAATGCCGCGTACGTCCAGCACCACAATATCGCTGGCTTTAATGTCGTCGAGCTTATCCACGACGAAGTCTTGTAGTTGTTTACCTTGCAAGAAGATGTTCCTCCGATTAATGAGCGCGCGATTATAGCATGCTGCGAAGCGGGATCAGCATTCGCTTTTTCAGAGTTGTTGCGGCAAGGTAAAACGCAGTGTCGTGTTGCCACGAAATGCTAGCGACAGGGTTTGCAGCCATTGCCAGGCACTGTGGCTGTCGAAGGTGCGATTACAGCGATCTAACTCGCTCAACATGCGTAGCATGTCACGTAATTGTGTCGCCGAAAGTCGTTGTACTGTTTGCTGCAATAGTGCCTGCCGGCTGGGCCATATTTTGGCGGCTTGCAGTAACGCGACTAATGGTTGGTGGGCATCTTGTGCCAGTCGCAATGACCAGAGCAGCTCCAGATCTTTCGCCAGCGCCCAGGTCAGCATACCGGGTTCCACCCCTTCGTCGCGCAGCTGTGCCAGCATCCGTAACGCACGCTGGCTTTTTCCTTCCAGTAAGGTATCCAGCCACTTAAACGGATCGAATGTGTTATGCCGGGTAATGTTTTGCTGTAACACACTGACGGTAAGTGGTTGCGGTAAATTGAGCAACGAGAGCTTTTCCAGCTCTTGCGCTGCCGCCAGTAGATTGCCTTCAAACGCATGGCACAGGAAAGTAATAGCGTCGTTATCCACACGCAGATTTTGCTGCTGGCAACGCTGCTTCATCCAGCGGGGAAAATAACGGGCATCGGGTAGGGCAACCGGAATATAGATGCCTTGTTTATCCAGTTGCGTAAACCAACTGCTTTTACTTTGGTTGCTGTTGAGCCGCGGGCCAAGAATGATCAGTAATAGATCGGGATGCAGCTGTTTTTGTAATTCGCTGATCCGTTCAGCCCATTCTTTGGGTAATTTATCCCCCAGCTCAATTTCAATAATTTGCCGGCTGGAGAACAGGCTTAAACTCTGGCTGTTGGCATAAATATCATCCCATGGCAGCGGCTCTTCGAGCGCACTGAAGCGGAAGACGTCAGTAAAACCCTGTTCGCGGGCGAGCTGGCGGATCTGCTGCAACGCTTCCATTTTTTGTAATGGTTCGTCGCCAAAAATAAGATAGCAGGCGCGAAGGCCTGCTTTTAATTGTTCCGCTAACTGTTCGCTGAAAACGCGCATCAGAGGATCACGCGACTAAGTTGGATCAGGATCAGATCCGCCGTCTGAATCTCCATCTCATGGCGTAACTGCGCTTGTTCGCGGGAAGAAGCCAGTGCCTGTGCTGATTTATTCAGGAACACCCGGCTAAAACGCGCACTGAACTTTTGCATCGGTTTGTGGGGCATGGTGATGCTGTAATCGGTATTAAACAGCATCACATATTCCACGACCTGACTGCGGTTATCCAGCGATGCCGCGCTGTTGCTGACATTGATGTTACCCAGATTGAGCGTGGGTATTTCATCATTATCATCAATCAGTTGCACACCGTAATGGCGCAGACGGGCAGTGACCATTCGATAGATATCGCTGCGATCATCACCCACGACATGGATCGCTTTCAGTTGTGAGGGCAGTAGTTTCTCATCGATATCCCCACGCATATGAAAGCCGCAACCGGTGAGCAGTAAGCTCACCAGTATCATCACACCACAGACCAGTCGTTTCATAGTTTAGCCAACCACGATATTGAGCAGTTTGCCCGGTACATAGATCACTTTGCGAACG
>CALMKU010000168.1 GCA_937866945.1 uncultured Tolumonas sp. | reverse complement strand
GTCCGAGGATCTTTACGAATAGCAGTACAGAGTTCGTAACCATTGAGTTGTGGCATAACAATATCGCTGATCACAACGGCTGGAATATGCCGCTGTAGTGAAGCTAAAGCTTCTTTACCATTAGACGTAACTGTTACGATAAAACCATGTTTTTCCAGAAAAAAGCGTAATTGATCTGCCTGTGTCGCACTGTCTTCGACGATTAATACTGATGTACCACGATGTTTTTCTAACATAAACGTTAATCCAACTAACATCCGATGTGATCGAATGGTGTAATAAGACTGCAGAGGGTGGATGCAATAGCTGACGCGGGTAAAATATGGCTTGCGCCACCGAGTCGGATTGCTTCACCTGGCATGCCATGCACGACTGAGCTTTCTTGATCTTGTGCAATAGTGGTTGCGCCTAAGTCTCGCAATAGTTTTAATTCAGCAGCACCATCACGCCCCATGCCACTTAACAGTATGCCAATGACAGAGGAATGATAAGTTTGTGCCACCGAACGAAAAAAATGGGAAACGGAAGGGCATACCCCATGTTCTTTATCACTCGTGCCTAGTTTTAATCGTTTATCTTTGGTGATTTCGAGGTGTTTTTCTTCCGGGGCGATATAAACATGTCCGCCCTGCAGTAGCTGATTTTCGGTAACAATATGTATTGGCAACACACAGCTTTGGCTTAACCAACGAGCTAATCCATCGGTAAAACCGGTGGAGATATGTTGCACAATGACAATTGGTAATGGAAATGTGACCGGTAGATCGTTCAATATCTCTTGTAATGCTTGCGGGCCACCGGTCGAGGCACCGATAACAACAATTTTTGCTTGCGATGGTTTAGCTGTTTGTAGTGGTTGTGTCGGAGCTGAGAGACTTGAGCGTTGTGTGCGTCGAACCAGTTTAACTTCTGCCATCGCGCGAAAGGTAAATAGCAGTTCGTCACGCAGACTATTAAGTGCAGCCTGATTATCCAGTTGGGGTTTAGCAATGGCTGCCAGTGCACCTGCTTCCAAAGCACGAAAAGACATACTGACCTGATCTGAGCTAACAATGACAATGGGTGTCGGTTGTGTGGACATGATTTTGCGGGTGGCTTCAAAACCATCCATGTCCGGCATGATCACATCCATGCTAATGATGTCGGGCTTCAGTTTTGCGGCCATTTTGATGGCATCGGTGCCATTGCTGGCAATGCCTACCACGGCAAATTCAGGATCACTGCTGAACAGACGGCTCAGTATGTGCGCTGCGGTGGCCGAATCGTCGACAATTAACACTCGTATCATAACTGTGTTGTCCTCATCCTATGGCTAGATAAACTTGCGGATAATTTCCAGCAAGTTGCTCTGATCAAAGCTGGATTTAACAATATAGGCATCGGCGCCGACCTCAACGCCACGTTGTCGATCATTTTGCGATTCCAGACTGGTGACCAGCACGATGGGTAATCGTGCAAATCGCTCATCAGCGCGTAAGCGAGCGGTGAGTTCGAAACCATCCATCTGTGGCATCTCGACATCAGAACTCACTAAATCAAATGGTTCTGTTTGTAATAACGCCAGTGCATCGGTGCCATCAACGGCTGTTTTTACTTCGTAACCATAAGATTCCAAAACATTTTTCAGCAAAGTTCGGGACGTTATCGAGTCATCTACTACCAAAATGCGGTGACGGATCGGTTCGGTTTTTCCAATTGGAATGTCGTGTACTTTGACGGGTTGCGCGTGTCCGCCTTGGGCTGATTTCAGTAGATCGCGTGCATTCAGGATCGGTAATACTGTGCCGTCACCTAATAAAGTCGCACCGGCAAGATTGCGGACGCGTATCAATTGCGGCCCCAGTGGTTTCAGTAGCAGGTCATCTTCACCAATGACTTCATCCACGGCGAAAGCGATTTGTTCATGCTCGTTACCCAGCAATAAC
>CALMKU010000167.1 GCA_937866945.1 uncultured Tolumonas sp. | reverse complement strand
ACCCGGAAAAGTTATTATCCAACCTTTAGTCTGACCGGAGCACTGAGTACCAGCAGCGAACAATTACGCTCTGCTTTGCAAAATCCGACAGGCAGCATTGGGGCCGGATTGACTCTTCCCTTTATTGAGTGGCAGACTACGCGCCTGAACATTGTCAAACAACGTGTAATCTACGAACAAGCAGTGCGAAATTTCCGACAAACGTTTTATACCGCGTTATCAGAAGTGGAAAATCAGTTGTCGGCACGGCAGCATTACCTTAATGCCGGAACCCAACTCTCGCGTTCACTTTTATTGGCACAACAAACAGAAACCATCTCCGCCGTGCGTTATCAGGCAGGTGATATAGAAATGCAAAGCTGGCTGGATCAACAGGAAAAACGGCGGAGTGCCGAAAAATCATTGCTAGAAAATCATTACCAACAACTGACAACACAGATGGCTCTTTATCAGGCGCTGGGGGGAAACCCTGCCCAGCCCACGAAGTAATGTTTTATCCCGTGTGAAATGGCACTAGTGTGCCTGATTGGCTGGTGCAGTTCGCTGCACCAGCACTTTTTTCTCCCATCGTCGACTACGCCAGCGCCAGAACATGGTTAACCCCCTAACCCATTCATCCACCACGAACCCGCACCAGACACCTACCAGTCCCCATCCCCAATGAATACCGCACAGGTAAGCGACAGGGATCGCAATTCCCCACATCGACAGCAATGCCATGCGGAATGGAAAACGAGCATCCCCCGTTGCACGTAAGGAGCTGATCACGATGATGTTAAAGGTACGCCCCGGCTCTAAGATCAGGCTGAGCATAAACAGATGCCCGGCGGTGGCTAAAATAATGGCATCAGAAGTAAACAAACCCATCAAGTGTGGACCAGAAAGCACCACCACAAACACCGACAGCACGGTCACGATAAGACCGATTTTTAGACTGCGTAATAAGCGATGATAAGCCTGATCCAGTTCACCGGCACCGACCAGATGACCAATCATAATTTCCGTTCCCAAACCAATCGCGATGCCAAATAACATCACAAACAGACTGATTTGGAAAAAATACGACTGTGTAGCCAACATTTTATCGCCCAGCAATGCCACAAAAGAGGTGATCACCATCATTTGCAGCATCCAGGACAGGTTTTCTCCAGCAGCGGGTAAACCAATTTTCATGATCTTACGGATAATATCGGACGAGAAACGACAGCAATCCATCCAGTGTAAGCGTAATCCAAGATGTTGACGGATCAGCCAAAGCAGTAACACCACCCCGACCAAACGCCCAACAACAGTAGAGAAAGCCACACCAGCCACAGACATCTGCGGCAAGCCAAACCAGCCGTATAACAACAAGGCATTACCCAGCAGCGTCACCAGATTAACGATAACGGTGACATACATGGCCTCACGCGTATGCCCATATGCACGCAGACTTGCCGCCAGACACAGAGAGATCGCTTCTGGTAACAGACACAGCGCAATGATCTGTAAATAGGTTAACCCCATCGCTTGCAGATGTTCCGGCATATTCATCAGCTGCAGAATATAGGTCGAACCAAACAATACCCCCAGCGCCACTGCCAAACCAATCAAGGCATTGAAACCAACGGCTTGCTGCACCACTTTTCTGGCCACATCACGCTGACCAGCGCCCAGATATTGCGTGATCACCACACTCGAACCAATACCGACGAAATTAAACAGCGTAATACTGACGTCAAAGATTTGGTTGCCCACCGACAATGCGGCAACGGCTTGATACGAAACATGGCTGATCATGAACGTATTCAGTGCCGCAGTCAGAAAATGCAGCGCCAAATCGATGAATAACGGCCAAGTGATCTGAAACAGCGACTGTGAACGCACTACCGATACGGAGGACATAGGACCAAAATAAATGGAAGGAGATGAAAGCAGATTAAACGTGCTTTTAGCGGGAAACACAATCCATCATCTGTAGAGATGATTCCCGTTTTCTAAGATTTATGCTGCGTGAGCAACCTTCATCGCTGCTCACGCATGAACCGATCAAACCAGCTTTTGCAGGTGTTTTTCAGCAATCGCGACCACTTTGCCAACCCGGCGACGATATTTCTCTTCGGTATGGCCCAGATATTCTGTCGTCATCCAGGTTTTTACAATTTCCATCGCAATGGCAGAACCGATGATCTTACCGCCGATACACAGCACGTTGGTATCCGAGTGTGAACGAGCCAGATTGGCACAGAACGGATCCTGACAGACCGCGGCATACACACCGTAAATTTTATTCGCAATCATCGCGCTGCCGTAACCGACACCATCGACAAAAATACCGCGATCTGCTTTACCTTCACCAACCGCTAATGAAGCTGGATAAACGGAATCAGGCAGATCACAGGCATCTTCACTGTGAGCACCAAAATCCAATACTTCGTGTCCCTGGCTTTGCAGATAGGCTTTGATCTCTTCTTTCAGAGAAAAACCCGCATGGTCACTGGCCATTGCTATCTTCATGTTACGCTCCATACCTGTACTGTTCAGAATAAGATTACGGCAATTGTCTTCTGCTACTGCTACGCGGTGAAACACAGCGTTTACCCAGCATTGCTCCGGACTTTAAGGCGACGAGGGATCACCTCAATCCCTGGTGTGTAATTATGTTCAGTAGTCGCGGCTAACGCTAACGCCAATGCCCGCTCAGCTATCAGAGATAACTGCTGCGGTAATGCATTCACGTTCACGGGCAGAAAATCCAATAATTGATTGTCACCAAAAGTCGCCAATCGTAATTTTTGCATCAATTCCGGATATTCACGTAAGGTATCCAAAACACCTTCCAGCAGCACATACGAGGTTGTGACCAGCGCTTCCGGCATCACGCCACGAGCAATCCAGTCAGCACAGATGCGTGCACCTTCACTGCGGCTAAAATGTTCACCATAGGCAATTAACGGCTCAGCTTGCATATCTACTGAGCGCAATGCGGCACGAAATCCACGTTCACGCTCGTGCGATATCCCTAACTCTGGCACTGCGCCTAATAAACCAATACTGGCTGGCAACGGTGATAATAATGAATTCGTTAGTTTGATCGCGCCATCCAAGTCTTCACTGATAACCGAGGCAAATTTTTCATCATCCAAGGCACGGTCAATCGCGATCACCGGCAAACCTTTTTGCTGTAATCGAGGGTAAAAATCGTTATATGGTTCTAATACAGTAGATACAAGTAAGGCATCTATCCGACGCGAGGTCAGCATTTCTGCCAGCGATTTTTCTGTCTCAGGGTCATCGTCTGAACAGGTGATGATCAGCTGAAAACCGTGCTCCCGTGCACCCGCTTCCAGCAATTTAGCTAAGCGAGCGTAACTGGTGTTTTCCAGATCAGGTAAAATAAAACCAAACAGTCGGCTACTACCTAATCGCAGCGCAGTCGCCGCCTGATCAGGTTTATAGTTATACTGATTTACTACCGCCATCACCCGTTCGCGGGTTGTTACACTGATGCGATGTTGTTCAGCTTTACCGTTCACCACATAGCTCGCCGTTGTACGAGATACGCCGGCCAGGCGCGCGATCTCTTCAAGCTTCATGCGACCCCCATTTATCATTTTTGCTGCCGTAAATGTGCACCACATCAAATTACTGGTGATTATACAATAACCAGCTCTTGAATATCTAGCTGAAACGATACAGCATATGAACTGAAACGATTAATCTACTTTTTGGCATATGAGAGTTGCAAACTTGCTACCTAAAGTTGCAACAAATGGATCAGAATAGGATGTGAGTGAATCGTTTGAGTTCGACGATTTGTTCTATGTTTTATATCTGACACAACTATAAGAGAGGTACACGCCATGCTGACACTGGCGGAACAAGATAT
>CALMKU010000166.1 GCA_937866945.1 uncultured Tolumonas sp. | reverse complement strand
GGCTGCGCCGTATAAAGCAACTCGCCAGACATAACGTAAAATATAAACCAGCAAGCCGATGGCGAGTAACGTGAGCAATTGGGGTTGGAATTGTGGCCAAACAGCTACGTTGGCTTTTGCATGCACTACCGTGTCGATCATGCTCCCGATCAACGCAGGAACTTTGGTTTGCACGATGGCAATCAGACAGAGGATGGTGACCGTCAGCAAATATCGCTGCCAGTTAGCGCGGAAAAACCATCCCAGTTGCCAGATCAAGCTCATCGTTGTTTTTTCGACAGTAGCATATCGCAGCGTTCAGGCAAGTCCGGCATCGGATTGGGTATCGGTTTACTACTGACCATCGCGGGTTTGGTGAGCCATGATTGCAACTCCTCACCGCAACCGTCCCCCGCGGGTGATGGTTTTTGCGGTTCGCAGTCTTTACTGCCAACAGGGCAATGTAAACGCACATGAAAATGCGCACTGTGACCAAACCACGGGCGCAATTTACCCAGCCAAGCATGGTCGGTGCCGCTAAAGTGCTCACACATGGCTTGTTTGATGGGGGGGTTAACGAAAATTCGCTCGACTCGCGGATCTTGCGCTGCGAGTTTCAGCAACGTCATTTGCGATGAACCAAAATTTTTGTTCACCTTGTTCAGACGAAAATCGACCATGTTCTGAGATTGCAGACTATTGCGCTCAGTGGCACTAAGCTTTTTAGTCGCAAAACGGAACCAGAAATCGGTATCCAGACCACTTTGATGGCTGCGGTGCCCGCTGCTGAATGGACCACCTTTGGCCATGGCCATATCGCCAACCAGAATATCAGGTAACCCCATCTTGCGTGCCTGGCGAGCCAGATCTAGTACATATTGCCGCATGACCGGATGTCCATAATAATGCTTTTGTTTGGGGCGCAGAATTTGATATCCCGTACCATATTCTGGTACTGCAACAGCACCTTGCAGACAACCGGCGGCATAACCACCGATTGCTTCTGCAGAACCATTACTAGGTGTGACTTGATGCGCCCATGGATTACTCATGGCAGCAACTAATATCCATTGATACATAACGGCTGAGAATTCCTGCAATAATTAAGTGGCACAATCAATGTTAAGCGGTTTGCCAGACCATATTACCAGCTAATGTTGGACTTTGATCATACTGCGCCAGCGCTTGCCATAAGGGTAACAGGCTTTGCTCCATCGCCAAAGCCCGCTGCAGAGGGAACAAGCCGAGTTCCATTGCTTGTTGGTCGGTGATTTCCCCTTTTTGATGCGCAATCAGTGCGTTAGCTACACGATGGTTGGCCCGGATCCAGATTGCATCTTCCGCCGCTTCACCTGTATTTTGTGCAATATCATCGATCATCACTGGTTCCATCCACCATTGGCGATCAGGCCGGAAACCCCCACGTAGCTGGTAAGCATTTTTACTACCAATCAAAGTGATATCGAAATGCAAACCCGGTTTTGGCCACGGACACAACAACAGATCAACCAACGCATGCTGGCATTGCATTTGGGCGGAAATATTACAGCCAGATCCCTGGCGGGCGTCAAGAAACTGCATGTCGCCAAATAAATGTGTCAGCAGCGAGATGGGGTGGATCATATCCTCCATAAACCATTCCACCGGTGTTTTCGGATAGGGCAGGTTCACACCGGCCACGACCGTAATGCGTAATAACTCACCAAAATCACCGCTGTTGATCAGTTGCTGCAGTTGTTTGGCGGAATCAAGAAAGGGAAACGGGAAACTGACGTAACTGCGTTTGGCATTGAGAGCCAGAAACCGAGCTTGATTATCGGGTGTCAGGCCCAGCGGTTTTTCACACAGAATGATTTTATCCTGGAGTGCCTCAAGATAATTCAGATGGCTGGCTGTTGGCGTTGCAATAGCGACCACATCGCAATCTTGGAATACCGACAAGTCAGTGCCATGAGTGGGAATGCCTTCTTCCATGGCGATTTTTGTAACCAAGTCGGCGTCGTGAGCCATCATTGCGATGACGTCACAGCCTGCTTTTCGTAACCCCTGAACGTGAACCCGTCCCCAATTTGTTCCTATCACTCCAGCTTTCATAGGTATTCCTCCAATAAGGTATGAGAAATAGTTTACGCTTATCAGACGGG
This sequence comes from uncultured Tolumonas sp., assembly GCA_937866945.1. Lineage (GTDB taxonomy): Bacteria > Pseudomonadota > Gammaproteobacteria > Enterobacterales > Aeromonadaceae > Tolumonas. Next base: position 11,862 of record CALMKU010000166.1, on the reverse strand, counting down.
ATTCATTTGTAAAAATATTAGCTGAGGAAGATGTATTTATTTTGTTGTTTTATCTAAGCAGTCACGTTTTAATTAAATGGGTTGAAACTAAATCACGGAGATGAATATGTTTAAGGAATTTAAAGAGTTCGCCATGCGTGGCAATGTGGTTGATATGGCGGTCGGTATCATTATAGGTGCGGCTTTCAGTGCGATTGTGAAAAGCATGGTTGATGACGTGTTGATGCCACCGATAGGTTTATTGCTCGGTGGCGTGGATTTTTCTGACTTTTTTGTGGTGTTAAAAGAAGGTGCCAAAGCGGCTGCGCCTTATCATAATCTGGCCGATGCCAAAGCCGCGGGCGCAGTGACGCTGAATTTTGGTTTATTCGTGAATGCTATTATCAGCTTTACTATCGTGGCTTTTGCGCTGTTTATGCTGGTAAAAGGTATGAATCGTCTGCGTGCTAACGAAGCACCAAAACCAGTCAGTACCAAAAAATGCCCGCATTGCTGTTCCGATATTGCGATAGAAGCAACGCGCTGCCCGCATTGTACTTCTGAGTTGTAATCAGGTGACACTCACTCAGCGACGTAGTTTGTTAAGTAAACAGATGATGTCGTTGAGTAACCGATAGCGCTGCAATTCAGCCTGCCCGTAGCGTGTGGATAGAGTTGATGGATTGTTGCGCTGTTTCAGATAACGGTTTAACTGCAGACGGTTAAAGCCACCGACTTTAAATATCAGTGGTAAAAGTTGCTGGATATTTTCTTCATCCAACCCCATAGCTTCGCTGTATTTTTCATCATCGGGCAGGCTGATTTTGACACTGACCTGTTTTATCTTCTGCTGTTCTTGCAGATATTCCAGCCATTGTTCGACATACGTAGGCTTGGTGCCAGCCAGCAGATTGAAAAAACCACCGCTATCACTACGACACCCGCTGAGTAATAGACAAGCCAATTGATCATCATTACAAGAAAAGGAGACTTCTCCCTGAACAGACCAATCCACTGCTAGCACTGATATATCAGCTTGTTCACCATTAAAACCTTCGCAATGAAAACGAAACAAAACAGCACTCCAATAACCAGTCAGCCGTTTAGTTTAACATTATCTTTCTGTTGTTAATAATTTATAGTTTGGATGTTAATTCGTCGCATTATCGATAAGGGCCAGTGCATTTCGTACCGCGTCGGTATTGTCTGGTCGGACTAAGCGGGCGATCTCTTTCCCATTACTGAGCAATATCAATGTTGGCCACAGTTTAACTTTGAAGGCTCGTCCCAACGGTTTGCCTCGGCCATCAGCAATTTTGATGTGCGGTATTTGTGCGTGTTCGGCCAGTGCTGCGGATATAAACGGCAAAGCGGCTTGGCAAAAACCGCACCATTCATTACCAAAATCCAGCACAACGGAGCCGGTATATGCTTCAACTTCGCTGAGGGAAGGCTCTGTTTCCTGATAGGTATTAGCGGTCATGGTATGGCTCCAGCTCTGGTGATTAGCGAGATATAACGCTTTGTATATCTAAACAATAGCAGTGTCTAAAGTATTGCTGCCAGGAATGTCGTTACGACATAATGAAAAAAAAGAGTGGTCGATATTTTTGGCTAAGTTTTTAATAGGAATCATGATGATAAGACATCTGTTATTGCTGCAATTTACACCAGAAACAACCGAGCAGGATATTGCTGAGATCTTGGCGTTATTTGTTGCCGCCAAAGATAAAATTGATGGGATTGTTGCTGTAACGGCCGGTGAAAATATTAGTCCGGAAGGGAAGAATAAACATTTTACTCACTGTATTGCGATGGATTTTATTGATGCAGCGGCCCGGGATAACTACTTGCCACATCCAGAACATCAGAAAATGAAGACAAGGTTCAGACCGCATATTGCGGATATTCTGGTATTTGATTATTTATGTTAAAACCACCAAACGGGTTCATTGATCCAGATCGATGAGAAAATTAATCTGTCTGGTTGACTCGTGAGTTTGCGTTTATAAAGTCGTGTTACAATTATTCGTTATCTATTGGTTAAGGAAGAAGCGTTATGTCATTACCAGCTGTATCCGATCTTGCTCGTCTTGCACTTTATATGCGCCCATCTTGCCCTTACTGTGTTCGGGTTACTGATTTTTGTCAGACAGCAGATATCAAACTTGAGAATCGTAATATCTCCGAAGGTGCTCATCTGGAAGCATTAATGGTTGGTGGTGGTAAACGTCAGGTACCATGCCTGCGTATTCAGGGTGATGACGGCCAAAGCCATTGGTTGTATGAATCTATGGATATAATGGCTTATTTGAAACAACAGTTTTCAAATTAGCGAAATAAGGCCTCATGATGAGGCCTTATGGTTGATCTTGTTTCTCATCAGAATCGAGTTTGGATAGCTCATCGCGGAGGTTTTGTAATTCCTGGCGATAGGCTTCGGCATCACCATAATCCACAAAGCCGCTGTAATAAGCATGGCTTTGTAGTGTTCGACGCGCATGTTTTATCGGGCACCAATATTGTTCTGTGCGAGCCGCAATTTCTCTCAGATAGGCTGCCAAACCATTGCCATAAGAGCAGTAGGCACAGTTGATTTTTTCGACCAGATTTATATAAGCCAGATGTGTACGATCGAAGATCATATAATCGCTTCTTCGAACCCGAGGGATTCGATATAACGGGAAACAGATCACTTGATATACGGTTACAAACAGATCCAGAAGAAGCAGTGGAAAAATCATTGAGTAAATGAAAGGTGCGGATATTAAATGGCGTATCTTGGCGTGTAAGACATATTTTACCAGCCCCATCTTAAAACGACGTTGTTGTGCTTTTACCTCTTGTTCAAATTTAACCCGTTTATTGGCAAAGTCGGCATGCAGCTCGGTTCGGCGCCGCCGCACTTCCTGATCGATTTGATCTTCAAGCTGGCGAATGCGATCGAGTAATTCTTTAATTTTAGGGTTCATAAAATCCTTTTACTGCATGAGTTATTCTTGTCAGACAAGAAAATGGATTTATATATTTACAGTAGCAGTAAAACGAGAGGGCATTAGGAAACATCTTTTTTTGATCGTGAAAATCAATCATTTGACCGTAATTCGGTAACAGAACAATGATTTAGTGGCATACTTAACGCAATGTCATCGATTTTCGGCATCTCATTCTCTTACTTCGAGTTCAATATCATGACTAATAGTTTTTTGGCTATTGCCGCATTGATTGTTACCAGTGCGTTCTTTTCTGTTTCAGAAATCGCGCTGGCGGCCTCACGTAAACTGAAATTGCAACAACTGGCCGAAGCGGGCAGTGAGCAAGCCAGCAAGGTTATTGCGCTGCAGGAGCAGCCGGGACATTTCTTCACGGTCGTTCAAATTGGCCTGAATGCGGTGGCTATTTTGGGTGGTATTATTGGTGAGTCGGCGCTGACGCCATATATTTCACAGATCATTAATTATTGGGTTGAACCGCCCTTATTAGATTCGATTAGCTTTGCGATTTCTTTCGTGGTGGTTACCTCAGTGTTTATCTTATTTGCTGATTTGATCCCGAAACGATTAGCGATGATGTCGCCTGAAAAGATCGCGACTCACATTGTTACGCCAATGCTGTTCTGCGTGACGGTGTTTAAACCATTAGTCTGGATCTTCAACGGGTTAGCTAACGTATTATTCCGCCTGTTTAATCTGCCTACTACCTATAAAGAAGTTATTACACCGGATGATATCTACGCGATGATGACTGCAGGGGCACAGGCGGGTGTGTTACGGGAACAGGAACATCATCTGATTGAAAACGTGTTTGAGTTAGACTCAAAAACCGTACCTTCTATCATGACATCACGCGATGGCATTATCTATTTCGAGCGTCGGGAAACAGAAGAGCAGATCAAACAAATCATTGCTGAACACCCGCATTCCAAATTTCTGGTGTGTGATGGCAATATTGACACCGTACTGGGTTATGTTGATTCCAAAGATATTCTGTTACGGGTTTTGAACAAACAGCCTATTTCGCTGGTCGATGATAAGTTGATCCAGACACCGCTGATCATTCCTGACACGCTGACGCTGACTGAAGCACTGGAAGGCTTTAAAGGTTCCCGTGAGGATTTTGCCGTTATTCTGAACGAATATGCGCTGGTGGTGGGAATTTTGACTCTGAACGACATTATGAACACGCTGATGGGTGATTTGGTGAACCAGCATCAGGAAGAACAAATCGTACAGCGTGATGAAAATTCATGGTTGATCGATGGCATCGCACCAATCGATGATGTCATGCATGTACTGAATATCGAAGAATTTCCCGAGTATGAAAACTACGAGACGATCGCCGGATTTATGATGTTTATGCTGCGTAAAATTCCGAAGCGTACCGATTATGTGATTCATTCCGGCTATAAATTTGAAGTGGTCGATATCGATAGTTACAAAATCGACCAGTTGTTGGTAACGCGGGTAGCGACCCCAGACACGAACAGTGTGCTCGCATCCGGGAACGTTGCTAAATAATCGAATTTACAGATCAAACGGTGGCAGTTGGCTGAAGATCTTTTGCAGGCCTTCGCCCCAAGCCTGACGTAGTGCCAGAAAGTGAGGGTGCTTCTCGGTAATGCGGTATTGTTGGGCTGCGCTGAACGAATCTTTTGGATAGATCAGCGCATCCAACGGCAAGCCAACGGACAGATTGCTGCGCAGTGTTGAGTCGATAGAGATCAATGCACACTGCATGGCGGTTTCCAGTGATGTGTTAAAATTCAGCACCCGATCGATGATCGGTTTGCCATATTTACTCTCACCAATCTGGAAATAGGGGGTGTCTTCAGTTGCTTCGATGAAGTTGCCTTCAGGGTAGATGTGATATAAACGATGCACGTCGCCTTTAATTTGGCCGCCCAACAGGATATTACAGCCGAAATTGATATGGCCTTGTTGTTGCCCGCCGTCACGCTGGATCACTTCTCGAATGACATTGCCGACTAATGCGGCAGCATCATATAACGAGTTCACGTTCATCAGATTAGGGCAATCTTGATTGATGCGTTGGCGTAATAAGGTCAGCACACTTTGTGTTGTTGCCAGGTTGCCGGCACTTTGCAGCACCAATACACGATCATCTTTTTCAAGCACGTGTAATTTTTTGAAGATGGCGATATGGTCAACGCCTGCATTTGTGCGTGAATCTGACGCAAATACCACGCCCTCAGCAAGACGCATGGCAACACAATAAGTCATTTCGCTTCCCTTAATACTTCAATCATCAGCGTGCCAGCTTTCTATCATTGTTGTGGCTGAACGTCGAGTAAATTTACCGCCGCTTTTGCCTGCATGGCTTCACTGCCACCACCAAACCTCACACCACGTATCGGGCAGGCATCCAGATAATCCATCCCGACAGCCAATTTTAGATGTTGGTTAGGTGAGCAGGTATTATTAGTAATATCGAAGGTATTCCAGCGATCATTCAGCCACGCTTCGGCCCAGGCATGCATAGCCACATGTGCGCTGTCAGGTGTGTAAAGGTAACCGCTGACGTAACGGGCCGGAATGCCAACACTGCGGCAACAAGCCAGAAAAACGTGGGTGTGATCCTGACACACCCCATTTCTGGCAGCTAATGCTTCATCAGCAGAAAATGAAACATCAGTGGCGCCGGGGGTATAAGGCATTTTTTCCAGAATCGCCTGCATCAGCGATTGCAAACCAACTAATGGTTGGCTGTCATCGTGATGTTGTTGTGCTAACTCGCGTATTGCCGCAGTGGCGTTCGTTAATGTTGAACTGCGTAGATACGTCAACGGTGAGATGAGCTCTATTGCATCATCTAACGCATCTTCCAGAATTTCGACTTCGCCGTGCGCATGGATCTGAATGGTTTCATGCGGGGTGTCGAGGCTCAACACATGCAATATGTTGCCGTAACCATCTGTCGTAATGGTGGCTGGTTCTGGCAGATCTAATTGCCAGCTGACAATGCGCTGACGTTGCGAAGTTTGTGGCGTCAGGCGCAGATATTGAGTGCTGTGACGTACCATCTCGGCATAATGATATTGGGTATGATGATCGATGGTTAATTTCATAAGGCCTCCAGATAGGCTCTGTGGATGCTTTGTCCAATGGCACCGATGTCATTCAGAAATCGGGTCAGATATTGATGAACACCTTCCGCGAACACTTCATCAATTTTGCCAAACCGTAAATTGGCATTGAGCACCGTAGTCAGACGACGTGGTTCATGACCAGCATTGCCTTCGATGAGCGCCAGCAATTGCTCGACTTCTTCAAGGCTGGCGCGCAGCGAGCGTGGCACTTCATTGCGTAAGATCAGCAGCTCAGCGACCGATTGGCGTGATAACCCCTTATACAACGTTTGATGTGATTCATACGCGCCGACAGAGCGCAGTAACGAGTTCCAGCGGTAGAACTCGCGCACACTGTCTTCGTCTTCCTGAATGACCTGATATTTCACATCTAGGATGCGGGCAGTGTTGTCGGCACGTTCAATGAACGTACCGAGGCGGATAAACCACAGCACATCACCGCGCATGATGGTGCCGAATGTAGCACCCCGGAACAGGTGTGAACGTTCTTTTACCCAATCAAGAAAGGCTTGAGCACTGCTATGGCTAATGCCTTTTTTGCGTAAGGCTTTAATTTCCAGCCAGGTGGCGTTGATGCTTTCCCATACTTCGGACGGAATTTTGCCGCGCACGGAGTGTGCGTTATCACGGGCCATGCGGATGCAATTAAAAATACTGCTTGGGTTTTCTTCATCCAACCCAAAAAATTCCAGCAGATTATCCATGCTGACATTTTTGTAGCGCGCCATGAACGGTTCATGCGTGCCGGTGATGGTTAGTGGTGCGATCAATTCGCTATTGTCGGCATCAATCAACGGCATCAGCGACATAGTTTGCGTGACATCCAGCATACGAGCTGTGTTTTCGGCGCGTTCCAGAAAACGCGCCATCCAATAAAGTTCACTTGCGGTACGACTCAGCATAAGTTGTCCTCCATAACCCAGGTATCTTTTGTGCCACCACCCTGAGAGGAGTTCACAACCAGCGAGCCTTCGGTGAGCGCAACACGCGTTAAACCACCAGGGACCAGCCGGATTTCTTTACCACTTAAGACAAATGGGCGTAAATCAATGTGACGCGGTGCGACACCAGACTCAACAAACGTCGGGCAGGTAGAAAGCGAAAGGGTCGGTTGTGCAATATAATTATCGGGGCGCGCTTTCAATAATTCGCGGAATTTTGTAATTTCAGCTCTGCTGGCGCAGGGGCCGATCAACATGCCATAGCCACCGGCACCATGAACCTCTTTCACCACCAATTCATCTAAATGTTCCAGTACATAACGCAGATCATCTTGCTCACGGCATTGCCAAGTCGGTACGTTGTGCAAGATCGGTTCTTCATCCAGATAGAACTTGATCATGTTCGGCACATACGGGTAGATCGATTTATCGTCGGCGACACCGGTACCAATCGCATTGGCTAATACCACGCCACCAGAGCGATAAGCCGACAGTAAACCCGGCACTCCGATCAGTGAAGTTGGGTTAAATGCCAGCGGATCGAGGAACGCATCATCGATGCGGCGATAAATGACATCCACTCGCTGTGGGCCGGTGGTGGTGCGCATAAACACTTTGCCATCACGCACCATCAGATCGGCGCTTTCAACCAGTTCGACACCCATCTGTTGCGCTAAGAAGCTGTGTTCAAAATAAGCGCTATTGAAGCGACCCGGTGTCATGACCACCACGTTAGGGTTATCGACCGGGCTGCTTTCACGTAATGTTTGCAGCAGTAACGCAGGGTAACGTTCTACCGGTGCAATCCGTTGCTGGCGGAACAATTCAGGGAATAACCGCATCATCATCTTGCGGTTTTCCAACATGTAAGAGACGCCAGATGGTGTACGCAGGTTATCTTCCAGCACGTAATAACTGCCATCATGGTTGCGGATCATGTCCACACCGGTGATATGCGCATAGGTGTTACGATGCAGATCTACCCCTTGCATACAAGGCTGGTATTGCGCGTTAGCCAGCACTTGTGCCGCAGGGATCACACCGGCTTTCAATATGTGTTGTTCATGATAGATGTCGTGTAAAAATGCATTCAGTGCGGTAACGCGTTGGCGAATGCCTTTATTGAGCTGTTGCCATTCGCTGGCAGGAATAATGCGTGGGATATTATCGAAAGGGATAAGTCGTTCTGCGCCGTCTTCTTCACCGTAAACGTTGAACGTGATGCCAACTCGGTGGAATAGCAGGTTTGCTTCTTCTTGTTTTTGTTTAATCGTTTTTTCGTCAGTTCGGGTCAGCCATTGCCAGTAGGTATTGTAATGGCTTCGGCATTGTCCGTCAGGTTGTAACATTTCATCGTATAACCCGGGACCCGGTAGGTGGACTTTCAGCATAACTGTCTCCTCGGGACTTCCTTGTAATCTAACTAACGCAAGGGTCATGCCAGAGCAGCTTGAATCTCAAATATAAGGTAAATGCCTGTTACATCTTTATAAATCACTAAGATATATGCATCTTTTGTCTGTATGTTGAAGCGACTGCACGCTAATGGGGCTTACTAAAGGCGGGGTTTGCTCTTTATTGGTGGTGCGATAAAAAATTGTTTGTATCTTGAATGTATTGCGGGCAGTTGTTTCAGTTGGATGCACCAATTGGGGTGTTTTTTGTCAATGTGAAAAAGGGGAGTTTGAAACTCCCCTTGATAGGAGCGATTTACTCGGCAATCAGTTGATATTGATCACGCAGAATATCGATGATTTCCTGTTTCGGATTTTCGCTCAGAGGCAGTTTCTGACCGATGATTTTTTCCGCGATACCAACATAAGTGCGGGAAATATCCATCATAACGGCTTCCGGCAATTTGTTGTCGCGCGCCAGTGCAGCACGTTCAGGCATACGGTCTTTATTGAGCAGAATGTCCGGATCAGGGAAGTGGTTCAGCAACCACTGACGGAAACCTTCTTTGGATTGCTCAATGATTTTGCCTTCACGGTAAGCAGCGCCATCCCAAATGCGAGAGCTATCTGGTGTGCCAACTTCGTCCATGTAGATCATCTTGTCGTTACCGGCGGCATCTTTGACGTAACCAAATTCAAATTTAGTATCGACAAAGACTTCATCCAGTGCGGCTAAGGCATCGCTGATCACATTAAAGCCTTCTTTCAGTAATTTTTCATACTGATCGATATCGGCAATGCTTAAGAAATTGAAGGCCTTATAATGACGCTCCAGATCGGTGCGGGAGACGTTAACGTCATCCGCTTCTGGTACACCTTCCAAGCCACGCAGAATGCCTTTGGTGGATGGCGTGATCAGTGTTTCTGGCAGTCTTTGCTCTTTCTGCAGCCCTTCTGGCAGGGTAATGCCACAGAATTCACGTTCGCCCTTGCTGTATGCACGCCACATAGAGCCAGTGATGTACTGTCGGGCAATGGCTTCAACCATCACCGGACGTGCTTTTTGCACGATCCAAACAAACGGATGCGGGATATCCAGTATGTGGCTGTCAGCCAAACCTTTTTGTTTGAACAGCTTGAACCAGTGATTGGAAATGGCGTTCAGCGCAGCACCTTTACCTGGCACACCGTTTAGGCCGTCTTCACCTTGCCAAATGCAATCGAAAGCAGAGATACGATCACTGATCACCATGATGGCCAGCGGCGCATCGGCAGGCACATCGTAACCTTTTTCACGGATCAAACGGGCACTGTCTTCAGCTGTAAGCCAGTACACGCTACGTACTTTACCGGAGTGGACTGGTTTATCAGTGCGAATTGGTAAATCGTCGTTTACCGCAAGAACTTTATCTGCAAGGCTCATAGAGTTCCTTTCTATAGATATAGGCTGATGGGAAGGGCTGAATTGTAGCAGAATCACTTCGATGCAACACTATTCACAACGTTTTCCTTTCTTTTTGATAATAAACAAAAGGGATTCAATGAGGGCTTTTTGTTTGAAAATAAGTGAAATATCAGCGAGATATTTATCACAAACTGACTGTTGTTCTCATTTTTTAATATCCCCAATAGCTACAGATGAATCAGACGTAATATTATTGCAACAAAGCATACGGATGTATTGGTTCAGCGAACCTATTGATGTACAGAATATTAAGGGGATGTTTGTGAGTAGTACAAAGCAGTCATATGACGCACTTTTAGTGGAGCGCGCCTGGGATAAAGATACTCAAATCAGTTTTTTTCTTGAATATATTGAAGAATATAAACTCGCTGACCATTTCTTGTCTTATTTAGGCTTAAAACCAATTGCAACGCCAAGCGTAATTATTTCCTCTAAAGAGTATTCAATTGAGCAACTCATTGAAATAATAGTGAAAAATGAGCGTATCTCAGAGATTATCAAAGAAAACTCGTTAGTGACTAAAGATGAAAATCCGTGGACTACAGCAAATATCGCTAAATGTGTTAAAGAGTCGCTTTCTGTCGCGTTAGAGCCTGAAGATGAGCAGTTAGAAAAGGAATTGCTGGCCTATTTTAATCTACGTCACGCCTCGTTTATTAAACCATTACAAGAACAGACGCCAAGTGAATCACAGCCATCTGATGGTGATGAGTTTTTTGACAATATTTTCAGCCGTTATGCAAAATTTGGCTAACCGACCCGATACTGAACATAGCTAGTATCTTTTATACCGATTGATTCTGCTCCAAAAAATAGCAGGAATAGCGAATTCCTGCTTTAAGCATTTCTTTCACCAAAAGCGTGCGCCCCGGCACTGGATTTGCATTTAACCTTTTTAGTAGTTCATTGAGACCAATGAAGGTGTTTTTAATGCGCAAAAGAGGGGAGTGATGCACATGAACGGAGCAAAACAGCAATACGACGAGTTAGTCTCAGCCCGTTTGTGGGATAAAGAGACGCAAATCAATTACTTCCTTGAATATGCGGAAGAATATCAATTATCAGCACATTTTTTGTCTTATCTGGCGTTGAAGGCATCGGCAGTAGCTGAACCGGTTATCTCTTCAAAAAATTATACGACCGAACAACTGATTGAAATGCTGAGTAAAAGCGAACGTATTTCAACAGTAATAAAAGAGAATGCGTTGGTGACTCAGGTAGTCGACCCTTGGTCGGCGCCGCGTATGATTGAATGCATCGCCAGCAGTATTTCTGTGGCTGTTGACCCGGACAATAAGCCATTAGTGCAGGAGTTGTTAACGTATTTTAATGTGAAACATTCGTTTTTAATCAGATCGATGAATAAATCATCAAGTGTTGAATCGGATGTGGTATCGGATAAATACCGTTTCGGTGCCAGAGGGTAGTTGAATTATTCGCTATCAGTATTGAGATCATGCTAGTTTGAAATAGCCGCCTTATGTTCGCATGGTACGTTCGCATCCCGCTGAACTGAATCCTGGTTCATATAAATCAGGAGATAAGTTTGATGAGCAACCAGCAATGGAAAGCGAAGTGGAAGCGTGATGATATCGCGTTTCATCAGTCAGAAATTAACCCGCTGTTACCGCAATTCTGGCCAACACTCGGTTTAACTGTCGGTGATACCGTGCTGGTTCCTTTATGTGGCAAAAGTTTGGATATGGATTGGTTGCTAGCTGCCGGTTATAAAGTTTTTGGTATTGAACTCAGTAATATTGCTATACAGGCTTTTTTTGCCGGACGTGGCCTAGTGCCTAACCGGCAACGGCATGGCCGTTTTATTCGTTGGTCGCATGGTAATGTGGAAATATGGTGTGGCGATCTGTTCGATCTTTGTGCTGCGGATCTACTTAATATTAGCGCTATCTACGATTGCGCTGCTCTTACTGCATTACCTGCTGAAACTCGTAGCCAATATGTACGTCACCTGGGGGC
>CALMKU010000165.1 GCA_937866945.1 uncultured Tolumonas sp. | reverse complement strand
GCAGGTCTGGCTGTGGGCGAACGTGGTGGTATCACCATTGATGAACAATGTGTGACTTCGCACCCTGATATTCTGGCTATCGGCGAGTGTGCGCTGTGGTCCGGCAAAATTTTTGGTCTGGTGGCTCCTGGCTATCAGATGGCACGTTCTGCGGTCAGCACTCTGTTGGGTGGTGAAACCCGCTTTAAAGGTGCCGATATGAGCACCAAGCTGAAGCTGATGGGCGTTGATGTGGGCGCCATCGGTGACAGCCATGCCGCCAGTGAAGGCGCGCAAGAATTGCTGCTGCTGGATCGTCCGTCCGGCGTCTATAAAAAGCTGGTGACTGATGAAACCGGCAAATTCCTGCTCGGTGCGATCCTGATTGGTGATAACAGCGATTACGATCAACTGCTGCAATTCTATCTGAACAAGATGGAGCTGCCAGATCCGGCACTGTCACTGCTGCTGCCGGAAGGCGGTAGTGCGAAACCAACCTCACTGGCATTGCCAGATACCGCAACAATTTGTTCCTGCCATAACGTCACCAAAGGCGATGTGGTGGCAGCCGTTAAAGCCGGTAATCACACTGTTGCCGATGTGAAATCTTGCACTAAAGCCGGTACTGGCTGTGGTGGTTGTTCAAATCTGCTGAAACAGGTGGTCGATCAAACGCTGACTGAGCTGGGCATGGAAGCGAACAACCATGTTTGTGAACACTTTGCGTTTACCCGTCAGGAACTGTTCCACCAGATCCGTGTTGGTGAGCTGAAAAGTTTTGAACAAGTGTTAAGCAAGCACGGTCAAGGCCGCGGTTGTGATGTTTGTAAACCAATGATTGGTTCCATCATGGCGTCACTGTGGAATGACCATATTCTGGAAAAAAAGCATCAGCCTTTGCAGGACACCAATGACGCGTTCCTCGGTAACCTGCAAAAAGATGGCACCTATTCCATCGTGCCACGTATTGCCGGTGGTGAAATTACCCCTGACAAACTGATTGTGCTCGGTCAGGTAGCGAAAAAATATAACCTCTACACCAAGATCACCGGCGGTCAGCGTGTCGATTTGTTCGGTGCTCGTGTTGACCAATTGCCAGTGATTTGGAAAGAACTGGTCGATGCGGGTTTTGAAACCGGCCATGCCTACGGCAAATCGCTGCGTACTGTGAAATCGTGTGTTGGTTCAACCTGGTGTCGTTACGGCGTGAAAGATTCGGCTGGCATGGCGGTGACGCTGGAGAATCGCTACAAAGGTATTCGTGCGCCACACAAAATCAAATTTGCGGTTTCCGGTTGCACCCGTGAATGTGCTGAAGCGCAAAGCAAAGACTTTGGTGTAATTGCGACGGAAAAAGGCTGGAACTTGTATGTCTGTGGTAACGGCGGTATGCGCCCACGCCATGCTGATCTGTTTGCCACCGATTTGAGCGATGAAGACCTGATCAAATACATCGATCGCCTGATGGTGTTCTACATCCGCACTGGTGATCGTCTGCAACGTACTTCCGTGTGGATGGAAAACATGGAAGGCGGTCTGGACTACCTGAAATCGGTCATCATCGACGACAAACTGGGTATTACTGCTGAACTGGAAGACCAGATGCAGCACCTGATCAATACCTATCAGTGTGAATGGAAAACCACGCTCGAAGATCCGGAAAAAATGAAGCGTTTCGCGCCATTTGTGAACAGTGATGAAGCCTATATGCCACCGCGTCAAATCGTTCGTGAGCAGGCAATTCCGAAACAAGATGAAGAACTTATTTTGATTAAGGAGCTGGTATGAGCTGGCAAAAAATCTGTGAAGTAAACGATCTGGTGGAACATTCTGGCCGTACTGCATTAATAGCAGACAAACAGGTTGCAGTGTTCTATATTCCTAATGAAATACCATCTGTGTATGCGCTGGATAACTGGGACCCATTGGGTGAAGCGTTTGTGTTATCCCGTGGTATCGTCGGCGATATTCAAGGTGAATTGTGTGTTGCGTCGCCATTGTATAAGCAGCATTTTGCACTGACTGATGGGCGTTGTTTAGATGCCCCCGGCATTGGAGTGAAGAGCTGGCCGGTGGAAGTACGCGGCGAAGAGATCTGGTTAAAAGCGGTATAAGGAAGTCGAAATGAGTTGCTGTGATGCAGGTGCAATGAGTGTTCAGGAAGCATTAAACAC
>CALMKU010000164.1 GCA_937866945.1 uncultured Tolumonas sp. | reverse complement strand
GACACGGTATTATCAGGGAGATATCTACAATGAAACGATTGTTTGCAATCTTGGCGCTGGTGGGAGCTTTCGGGCTGGCAACACCAGCATGGAGTGAAGAAGCAACACCTGCTCCAACAACATCCACTACCGTAGCAGCTCCGGCAGCTGAAGCAGCACCTGTTGCTGCACCCGCTGAAGCAGCTCCTGCACCCGTAGTCACTGTTAACAAAGGCGATAATGCCTGGTTGATGGTTTCTGCCGCATTTGTAATTCTGATGTCTATTCCTGGCATCGCATTGTTCTACGGTGGTTTGGTACGCAGCAAAAACATGCTGTCTGTGCTGATCCAGGTATTGGTAGTGTTCAGTCTGATCACGATATTGTGGGTCGCCTACGGTTATAGTCTGGCATTTACTGAAGGTAATGCTTTCTTTGGTACGCTCAGTAAAGCATTCCTCAAAGGAATTACGCCTGATTCTATCGCCGCTACCTTCAATAAAGGCATCGGTGTTTCTGAACTGATCTATGTCGTCTTCCAGGGCGCGTTTGCTGCTATCACTTGCTGTCTGATTCTGGGTGCTTTTGCTGAGCGCGTTCGTTTCTCTGCAGTGCTGCTGTTCATGGTGTTCTGGTTCACCCTGTCTTACATCCCAATGGCACACATGGTGTGGTACTGGGCTGGTCCTGATGCTTACACTGATGCCGATGCAGCAGCGAAAGCAGGTGCCACCGCAGGCTGGTTGTTCCAGCACGGTGCTCTGGACTTCGCAGGTGGTACCGTTGTTCACATCAACGCTGCGGTTGCGGGTCTGGTAGGTGCATATTTCATCGGTAAACGTGTTGGTTTCGGTCGCGAATCAATGGCACCACATAGCCTGACTATGGTTATGATCGGTGCAAGCTTACTGTGGTTTGGCTGGTTCGGTTTCAACGCTGGTTCTTCTTTGGAAGCCAATGGTGTTGCAGCGCTGGCTCTGGTTAACACTTGGGTTGCTACAGCCGCAGCAACTCTGAGCTGGACTCTGGCTGAGTGGGCTCTGAAAGGTAAACCATCTATGTTAGGTGCCGCATCTGGTGCGGTAGCAGGTCTGGTTGCTATTACCCCAGCGTGTGGTTTCGTTGGTGTGATGGGTGGCATCGTGATCGGTGGTCTGGCTGGTGTCGTTTGTCTGTGGGGTGTGCATGGTCTGAAACGCATGCTGAACGTCGATGACTCTCTGGACGTATTCGGTGTGCACGGTATCGGCGGTATCCTCGGTGCGATCCTGACTGGCGTATTTGCCTCTCCAGATCTGGGCGGTACTGGTGTATGGGATTACGTTGCTAACGCTGTAACACCAGATTACTCCATCGCAGTACAAGTTAAAGTTCAGGCGATTGGTGTTATCACTACTATCGTTTGGTCTGGCCTGGTCTCTATCGTGGGTTACTTCCTGATCGACAAACTGGTTGGTCTGCGTGTACCTGTGGAAGCAGAACGCGAAGGTCTGGATCTGACTTCTCATGGCGAACGTGCTTACAATAACTAAGCCGGTTGCAAATCTGTCAGGGCGCCTCAAGGCGCCCTTTTTATTACAGTTATTGCCTAATTCCTTTCTGTTTCGAAGCCTTATGTTTGCAATGCTGCGACAATTCGTACCATCTCGTTTTCATTCTACATGGTCAGGTATTTGTCTATTTTGTCGCCAACCGACGGCACAGCCGTTACTTTGTCGTTATTGTGCTGAAGAGCTGCCTTTGCTCGACCATCACTGCCGATTGTGTGGCACACCGCTCGCTGGTGGTAATGACATCTGCGGTCATTGCCTGTTACAACCACCTGAATGGGATTTTTTGCATATTCTGGCGGATTTTGAATTTCCCTTAACCGGACTTATCCACCAGCTGAAATATCAACATAAACCATTACCAGCGGCTTTATTTGGCAGAATGCTGTCGGAACTTTATCCTGCAGAGGAAACCAAACCTGAAGTGATCCTGCCGGTTCCATTGCATTGGC
This sequence comes from uncultured Tolumonas sp., assembly GCA_937866945.1. Lineage (GTDB taxonomy): Bacteria > Pseudomonadota > Gammaproteobacteria > Enterobacterales > Aeromonadaceae > Tolumonas. Next base: position 3,421 of record CALMKU010000164.1, on the reverse strand, counting down.
GGCGTCAATGGTCGCGAGGTTACAATCAGGCGCAGGAGATCGCCCGCCCCATCACTAAACAGCTACAAATTCCCTGCAATAATCAATTATTAACGCGAACACGGGCTACCAAAGTACAAGCAGGCCTTTCTCGCGAATTACGACAGACAAATCTGAATAATGCCTTTATTATCAGACCTCATACCTATCAACATGTCGCATTGCTGGATGACGTTGTGACCACCGGCGTGACCGTAACAACTCTGGTACGACTTTTGAAAGAAAGCGGCTGCCAGCGTGTCGATGTCTGGGCTATTTGCCGGACACAATTACGCGGTGAATAAGTATTGTGTCATATACATTTTGCGGCGTATGATAATACCCTAGTTATTTAGTCAGGATTAGAGGATGGCGATGATCACAATCACCGAAAGCGCTCAGGCTCATTTTCGTAAGCTGCTGGAAAAGCAGACCGAAAACACTAATATCCGTGTATTTGTTATGAACCCGGGCACCCCCAATGCGGAATGTGGCGTCTCTTACTGTCCTCCGGATGCAGTGGAACCCGAAGATACTCGCTTACCATTGAGTGGCTTTGATGCCATCATTGATCCTAATAGCGCGCCATTTTTGGTCGATGCGGTCATCGATTTCATCAGTGACCAGATGGGTTCTCAGCTGACTTTGAAAGCACCGAACGCCAAAATGCGTAAAGTTCCTGATGATGCACCACTGGCGGACCGTGTTGAATATGTTTTGCAGTCAGAAGTAAACCCGTCTCTCGCAGCCCATGGCGGCAAAGTAACGCTGACCGAAATTACCGATGACGGTATTGCCATCTTACAATTTGGCGGCGGCTGTAATGGCTGTTCGATGGTTGATGTGACATTGAAAGAAGGGATTGAAAAACAGCTGCTGGAGCGCTTCCCTGGCGAATTGACTGGCGCGAAAGATGCGACAGAACATGCCCGCGGCGAACACTCTTTCTATTGATTGCTAGATCAAGTTTTACATAAAACAACGCCAGCAAAAGCTGGCGTTGTTTTTATCTGGCTGTAACAGTTATTCGCCTTTCTGATCCCGGCTCAGTAGTGTTAACGCCGCATCTTTCGCTGATTTACCCTGATACAAGATCTGATAAATCTGCTCACAAATCGGCATTTCCACACCCTGTCGGGCCGCCAGCGCGCGTACTTCTTTGGTGTTACGGTAACCTTCCACCACCTGACCAATCTCAGTCATGGCTTGTTCCACCGTTTTGCCCTGCCCTAAAGCCAGACCAAACCGACGGTTACGTGACTGATTGTCAGTGCAGGTTAGCACCAGATCACCTAAGCCCGCCATTCCCATAAAGGTCTTGGCGTTCGCGCCAAGCGACAAGCCCAGACGTTGCAGTTCAACCAAGCCGCGCGTGATCAATGCGGTTCTGGCATTCGCGCCAAAACCTAAACCATCGGACAAACCGGCACCAATCGCGATCACGTTTTTCACCGCGCCGCCGATTTGCAGACCAATAAAATCGGGGTTGGAATACACTCGGAATGATTTGCCACAATGCATCAGCGCTGACATGTCGGCTGTGAACTGATCGTTCGTACCCGCCACGGCGATAGCGGTCGGCATTCCTGCTGCCAATTCACGGGCAAAAGTTGGCCCCGATAATACCGCCAGCGGAATTTTCTCACCTAAAATCTCTTGCGCCACTTCCCCCAACAGACGGCCATGTTCCGGTTCAAGACCTTTAGTCGCCCAGGCAACCCGAGTGTCTTCGCGCAGGAATGGTTTGATCTGTTGCAGTACGTCACCAAAGACATGGCTGGGCACTACCACCAGCAAATCGCGGCTGGCAGCAACCGCATACGCCAGATCATCGGTCAGCTGCAAGGAATCAGGAAATGGAACATCCGGCAGAAATTCCTGATTACAGCGATCTTCCTGTAAACGAGCAACCTGCTGAGGATCATGCCCCCACAACAGCACCGGCTGACCTTTGCGGGCCAGAGAAATGGCAAGGGCGGTGCCGTAAGACCCCGCCCCCAAAACACTTAGTACTACGGATGAATCCATTACTGTACTGCGCCAACAGGTGCTTGTTCTGCTTCTAATTGAGCGATGTGAGAAGCAAACAGAGCATCAAAGTTCACTGGTGCCAGATTCAGTTGTGGGAATGAACCACGGCTGACCAGACTGGCAATCGTTTCACGTGCATAAGGGAACAGAATATTCGGGCAGAACGCGCCCAAACAATGCGCCAGATTTTGAGCATCCAGATTAGATGCAGTAAAAATACCCGCTTGTTTCACTTCACACAGGAATGCGGTTTCTTCACCCAGCTTACAAGTCACCGTCAAAGTCAGCGCAACTTCGTACACATCCTGACCCAGAACTTGAGTCTGTGTATCCATATCCAGCTTCACTTCTGGCTGCCATTCTTTCTGGAAAACAACTGGCGTGTTTGGTGCTTCAAAAGAAACATCTTTTACATAAATGCGTTGGATCTGGAACTCTGGTTGTGCCGCGGTGTTATTTACTGCTTCTGTCATTTTAATGCCCTTTATTAGTATTGCCTGACGGCTGTTAATGCAAAATTAATTAGCGCTTTTTGGTGACGGGTAAATTACCGGCACGCCATTGAGTTAAACCGCCACGCAGCAGGTAAACCTGCTTAAAGCCGGCTTTAACCAGTTTGCCTGCCGCTGTTTCGGCACGCGCACCAGTTTCACAAACCACGATGACCGGCTTCTCTTTATGCTTGTCAATTTCAGTGGTGTTACCCTGCTCAATTTGTGCCAGTGGGATATGGTGGGAATTGGTGATGTGACCACGGGCGAATTCATCCGGTGTACGCACATCCACAACGACGGCATCTTGTTTATTAATCAGCGCTACTGCCGTCTGACTTTCCACTTGCTTCACTGGGGATAACTTTGCTTTTACTGCTGAAGCAACGACAGCTGTTGCTAAACCAATCCATGCCAGTACCAATAATTCATGGCGCATAGCAAAATCGATATATTCCTGATATTCCTGCATTCCGCTTTCCCAACAACTCTGAAAATAATCCGGACAGTATTACATGTGAACCGGCAGATTTACAGTATTCGGCCTGCATTGAAAATTCCTTCCGTGAAATGTGTAACGAAACGAGGTGAAAAGGTGACTAATGCAGCAGATATTGTAGAATTGACGGCAGTCGAACTTGTTTTCGTAAAATCCAAATAAAGAGGCCACACACAATGTCTACAGCTAAAAAGCCACTGGCACTGATCATCATGGATGGTTGGGGTTACAGCGAGAAGAAAGAAGGTAACGCCGTTGCCGCCGCTAACACACCAAATCTGAATGCTCTGTGCGCTAAATACGCCAATACTCTGATCTCTGGTTCAGGTATGGACGTAGGTCTGCCAGACGGTCAGATGGGTAACTCTGAAGTGGGTCACGT
>CALMKU010000163.1 GCA_937866945.1 uncultured Tolumonas sp. | reverse complement strand
ATCTGTGTGCGCACAGACGTCTCCTTTCTCTGAGTGTTGCAATAATTAAATCCAAAAAATCGGAGTATTATCGCAAAAACAGGTTTTCATTTATATGGGACTCAGCATAAATAGCTGAAGATAGAATAGTTATTAAAGATTGGGGAAGCGCTGCCGATAAAGGGATAAGGCAGAGGAGGTGGCGCCGTGAAATACTGGATTGGAATTTTGGGATCTTTGTTCATCCCGATCAGTCAGGCTGGTGTGCTGGAATACGGCGCGTCACTTGATCAGTCTGTCTGGAAAATGACGACAGACACGCCTCTGGAGTGCCGGCTGGAGCATATTATCCCTGGCTGGGGTAAGGGGGCTTTTGTTAGTCATGCAGGCAAAAATACGAATATGGATTTTGAGCTAAAACCACTGCGGCCTCAAGCTCGAATTCAAACAGTGACGGTTCGCTCAATGCCGCCGTCATGGCGCCCCGGTGTGTCGGAAAGCGGCATATCCAGAGTAAAATTTTATAAGCAATTTGACGGTTTAGTAAATGGTCAGGCGGCATGGACCATGCTGGATGAATTGGAGGGTGGATATACACCTTCGTTCCTGTTCAGAGATTGGTATCACCAGAATCAGCCTATTACCGTATCCGTTTCCGCTGTCGGGTTTCGTAGCACTTATCAGAATTTCCTCGGCTGTATGCAAGCATTGTTGCCTTATACTTTTGAGGATATTGCCTTCACTATTCTCAATTATGAGAAAAACAGTGATGAATTAACGCCGTATTCTAAGCGCCGTTTAGCGATGATCAGTGATTATCTGAAAGCTGATCCTCAGATAGATCTGGCATTGATTGATGCTTATAGCGACAGTGCAGGTTCGAAATGGCCTAATCAACAGTTATCAGAGAAACGTGCGGAAAGCGTGAAGAAATTTTTCACTGACATGGGTGTTGATGAGAAACGAGTTAAAGTAGAAGGGCATGGTGAAAAGCAGCATGTCGCAACGAATGAAACCGAACGAGGCAGAGAAGTTAACCGACGCGTGGTGATTTCAATGCAACGCTGGACACCACCTGCATTCAATATGGAAAAAATGGCCTCTCGATGAGGCCAAATTTTTACTTAATTGCCTAAGCCCTGACCGGCATCTTTTTTACTGATGAGTTCGATTTTGTAACCATCAGGATCTTCAACAAAGGCGATAACAGTCGTGCCACCTTTTACCGGGCCTGGTTCACGGGTGATTTTTGCACCCGCTGCACGTAGAGCTTCACAGGTGGCATAAATATCTTCCGCTTCCAATGCCAGATGGCCAAATGCGGTGCCTAACTCATAGCTCTCTACACCCCAGTTATAGGTCAGCTCAATTACAGCTTGCTCACTTTCCTCACCGTAACCAACGAAAGCTAAAGAATATTTGTATTCTGTATTATCACTCTGACGTAGCAGTTTCATTCCCAATACATTGGTATAAAACTCGATGGAACGTTGTAAATTACCTACGCGTAACATGGTGTGCAAAAGGCGCATAACTTATTCCTCTGGTTCAGTTTTTGATTTAAATTCGCATAAATCTTCAATCAGGCAAGAGCCGCAACGTGGCTTCCGTGCGATGCAAGTGTAACGACCATGTAATATCAGCCAATGATGAACGTCTAGCTTAAATTCGGCAGGAACGTGTTTGAGAAGTTTTTCTTCCACCTCATTCACATCTTTTCCCGGCGCAAAACCGGTACGGTTGGCCACACGGAAGATATGCGTATCAACGGCAATTGTCGGCCAGCCAAAAGCAGTATTCAGCACCACATTCGCCGTTTTTCGACCGACACCAGGCAGTGCTTCTAATGCAGATCTGTCTTCTGGTACTTCACCGTTATGTTTTTCCAGCAAAATTCGGCAGGTCTTAATAATGTTTTCTGCCTTGGCATTATATAAACCGATGGTTTTTATATAGTCCTTCAAACCATCAACACCCAAATTCAGAATAGCTTGCGGCGTGTTCGCAACCGGATACAACTTTGCCATAGCTTTATTAACACTGACATCAGTTGCCTGGGCTGACAAAATCACGGAAACGAGTAACTCAAACGGCGAGGAATATTCCAGCTCTGTCGTTGGGTGGGGGTTAGCCTCGCGCAAGCGTTCTAGTATCTGGCGGCGTTTCTCTTTATTCATATCATCAGAATGTGGTTACACGAACACGTTCGATCTGAACTTTGGTGACGACTTTTTTCCGGGCAAAACGTGCGTTAATCACATTTTTTATCGCAATCATAAAACCTAAAACCAGAAACGCGCCCGGTGGCAATATTGCGAGCAGAAAAGAGGTATCACTGTGATAGATGTTAATCTGTAATACCGATGCCCACTCACCAAACAGAATATTGGCACCGGCAAATAAGGTACCTTGTCCAATGATTTCTCTGATACTTCCGAGAACGAAAAGCGTCATGGCAAAACCCATTCCCATCATAAAACCGTCAAATGCCGATTTAAGAGGGCTATTCTGGCTGGCGAAAGCTTCTGCACGGCCTGCAACAATGCAGTTAGTCACAATTAATGCGATAAAAATGCCCAGTGATTCATATAAAGCATGAACATAGGCATTCATTACTAATTGAAGGCAAGTCACGATTGCGGCAATTAATAAGACATAAACCGGAATACGTATTTCATTTGGGATCCAACGACGGAAAATAGAAATGCCAAAATTAGACAGCATTAATACCAGCATTGTCGAAATGCCCATGCCTAAGGCGTTAGTAGCGGAAGTTGTTACTGCCAGCGTAGGACATAAACCTAATACCTGAACCAGAATAGGATTATTTTTCCATAAACCCTGTTTGGCTATGGTAGCGAAACTGTTTTCGTTGACTGTTTGCTGAGGTGCAAGATCATGGCACCCTTTTGGTGAATGTTCCATTATTCCGCCTTGCAGGCTGGTGCCTGCTCAATTACTTCGGGATGTCGTACCAGTAACAGAACGTTTTTTAATTGTTTAATAATCGCTCTTGGCGTGATAGTCGCCCCGGTAAAGCTATCGAATTGGCCGCCATCTTTTTTAACTGCCCAGCTGCTGTCAGCTTCATTTTGCAGATGTTTATGCGTGAAACTATCCAACCAGTTACCTTTATTGCGATCAATTTTATCGCCCAAGCCAGGTGTTTCATGGTGTTCTAATACTTCGACTCGTTGCACTTCACCACTGACATTAACACCCGTCAATAAATGAATCGAGCCGCTGTAACCATCTGGAGCGACTGATTCAATGATATAGCCACTGACGACATTAGCTTTATGGGCGACGTAGACTGGGTGAGGTTTGGCATTACCTAAATAAGAGCTCGTAAGCAGATGGCAATCAGCTGCTAAGACATTGTCATAACTATCAGCAGGTAACATTTTTCCCAATACTTGTTGCTGCATCGTTTCTTGTTGCGTTGCGATTGCATCACGTGTGCTGTAATCGGTAGCCACGATCACTCCGGTACAAGCCAAGGCAAACATACTGAGGCGCAAGCCATTTCTTTGCATAGATTTCAGCATGAATTAGTGTCCATATACACGAGATTGACTGTATTTATCGATCAGTGGCACCAGTATGTTGCATAACAATACAGAAAACGCCACACCATCAGGATAACCACCAAAATGCCGGATCAGGAAAACCAGCCCACCGACCAGGGCACCGAAGATCAAGCGTCCACGAGAGGTAGTGCTGCTGGTTACTGGGTCGGTCACAATAAAGAAAGCACCCAACATAGTGGCGCCACTGAGTAATTCAATTTCAGGCATTACAAAATGGGCTGGAGATATGTAGTGGGCAATGGCACTACAGGCTGCCAGCGTACCCAGCATGGCAAACGGGGTTTGCCATGGGATCAGGCGGAAAGCAAAAAGCATGACGCCGCCGGCCAGAAAACTTAAGTTGATCCAGCGCCAGCCATCATGGCTGATCGCAGAGAAATTAGGTAGCGCTATCGCGGATTCAACTGAATGACCACGCTGAGTTTCTGTTTTCATATGATCCAGTGGTGTGGCCATTGTCGTGCCATCAACCAGCGTTTTTAGCTGATAGCTGTTTAGGCCCTCGTTCGTTTGACCTTTAAAAATAACAGCCGCAGTGTCAGCCACGGTTAATTGTTGTGCCGACACTGCTTGTGGCGCTAACCATGTGGTCATCGGAACAGGAAATGAAACCAACAACATCACATAACCGACCATCGCGGGGTTAAATGGGTTTTGACCTAAGCCACCATAGAGTTGTTTGGCAATGATGATTGCAAATGCGGTCGCAAGCACCGTCATCCACCACGGCAATAAAGGTGGGATAGCAACGGCAATTAATGCTGCCGTTAGCAGTGCACTACTATCACGAAGGGAAGGTAAAAGAGCATAACCGCGCAGGCGTAAAACAACGGATTCTGCGGTTATTGCTGTAGCACATGTCAATGCAAGTTGAAGTAATACGCCCCAACCAAACAAATACAATTGAGCACCAATCGCCGGCACCAAAGCCAGCAATGTCAGCCGCATCACGCTACTGGTACTTTTTTGGCTATGACCATGTGGTGAGATAGCAATGGCAAATGACATGATTATTATCCCTGTTTTTCAGTGTTACTGGCAGAGTCAGCTTCTGCCTGTGCTTTTTTCGCCTTTGCCCGAGCAATGGCTGCAGCTACGGCAGCTTTTCTGGCTGCATCGGGATCAACCGCTTCGGTGGCTTGCTCCACGTTTGCAACGGGAACAACAGGCGCCTCAGTCTGTGCATTTTTGGCTTTCGCTCTGGCAATCGCAGCCGCCACTGCTGCTTTTCTGGCTGCTTCCTGGTCAACGGATGCCGCAGGTTCTTGCTCTGCATTTATCGCTGAGCTATCTGATGTATTACCGACCAACTCAGCTTTTCGTGCTTTCGCTCTTGCCAGTGCCGCAGCGACAGCAGCTTTACGGGCATCGTCGCTACTTGCAACTGCTGGGTTAGTATTTCCACTTGCAGCTTGCTGTGCTTTTTCTGCCTGATGCTGACGAGCCTGCTCTTTTCGGGCTTCACGTTCAGTTTGGATATCAGCTCCGTTAGCGGTGTTTTTATTTTGCTGCGCTTTAATTCGTAAAATGGCTGCTGCTACCGGGTCACTGTCGTTGGAAACTATAGAGCGAGCTGGTGCAGGCGTAGATCGCGCTTCACGAGCCAATCGTTCTTCTTCCAAACGTTGTTTTTTCGCTTCAAAACGCAATTTTGCGCGTTCGGCTTGCGCGGCTTCTTCACGCTGATGTTCGATTTCTGCTTTTTCCTGACGATAGTAATGCACCAGTGGAATATTGCTCGGGCAGACCCACGCACAGGCACCGCATTCAATACAATCAGACAGATTATATTTTTCAGCATTCTCGTGATCACCAGCTCGGCTGTACCAGTACA
>CALMKU010000162.1 GCA_937866945.1 uncultured Tolumonas sp. | reverse complement strand
ACGGTGCGCACATCCGTACGCTGCTGTTGACCTTCTTCTATCGTCAGATGCCGGAAATCATCGAGCGTGGTTATGTCTATATTGCACAACCGCCGTTGTATAAAGTGAAGAAAGGCAAACAAGAGCAATACATCAAAGACGAAGAGTCATTGCTGGAATACCAGACCACGTTGGCACTCGATGGCGCAGAGCTGTATGTTAACGATTCTGCTCCGGCGATTTCTGGTGCACAACTGGAAAAAATGGTGCTGGAATACCGCACCGCACAGCATCTGATCACGCGTCTGGCGCGTCGTTTACCGGATGCGGTGCTGCAACAGTTGCTGATCCTGCCTGTGCTGACCACAGAGGCATTGAAGGATGAAACCCAAGCCAAGGCATGGGTTGCCCAGTTGCAACACAATCTGGATGAGCACGGTAACAATGGCTCGCAATATACCTTGTCTGTGCATCGCCATGCGGAGCATGGTGTTTACTTGCCACAAATTCTGCTGCGTCAGCACGGTGTTGAAAAACACTACCAGTTGGGTTTTGAATTCATCAACTCGCCAGAATATCAGCAGATTGTTGGTATTGGTCAGCAGATCACTAACCTGATTGAACCAACTGGTTTCTTGAAGCGAGGCGAGAAAATTCGCCCGGTTACCAGCTTTGAAGAAGCACTGCAGATATTACTGGATGAAGGTAAACGCGGTCTGTATATCCAACGCTATAAAGGGTTGGGTGAGATGAACCCTGAGCAGCTATGGGAAACTACCATGGACCCGATGACGCGTCGTATGCTGCGTGTCACCATTGAAGATGGTATGGCGGCTGACCAGCTGTTTGCTACCTTGATGGGTGACAACGTGGAACCACGTCGTGCGTTCATTGAGAGTAATGCATTAAAAGTGGCTAACTTGGACATTTAAATCCGTCTTTGTTGGTAAGTAAAAAACCCCGGACAGCGCAGGTTGTTCGGGGTTTTTTTATGTTTAAATTTAACAGAAAAATAACGTCTGATAGGGATGGTCTATAGTTAATAAGGTGTCCTCTGATGACACCGGGCACAAGGATAATAAAATGTATCAAGCATAAGGACTGACTGGATGCGTTATTGGATCGGTGCGCTGTTGTTATGGTTATCAGGGTACAGTCAGGCGACCGAACTAGTCATTTACACCTGGGAATATTACCTTGCTCCGGAAGTAAAAACTCGTTTTGAGCAAGAAACTGGTATTCACATCAAGGAAGTAAATTACGACAGCGATGAGGCTCGGAATCGACTGTTATCCGGTGGTTATCCGCCGGAGTTTGATATGGTCTCTATTGACAGTCTGTCACTGAAAGATCCGATGTGGAAAGATCTGTTTATTGTTATGCCGCAATGGATCAGTCAGCAAAATAAAGCACAGGAGCAGGCATTTACTGAAAACTGTGGTGAGTTATCGGTGCCCTATATGTGGGGATCGATCGGGATTGCATATCGACGCAGTCAGGTATCTAGTCCAATCACCCGCTGGATGCAGTTATTTGAACCTGAAGCCGGTTTGTTGGGTCGTATTGTGATGGTCGATGACACCTTTGATCTGATCTCTGTCGCATTAAAAGCCGCAGGTTATTCGATTAATACCCACGATAAAGCCGCGTTACAGAGCGCTTATCAGTTGTTGCGAAAGCAACAGCCTTTTGTTGCAGCCTATCAGCTTTCTTTTGCTGCTATCGCGGATAGTCATATCGGTAAAGATGTGGCCGCAGCCATGGTGTATAACGGCGATTTCTATGCATTACAGCAAAACTCACCTTACAAAGACTGGACGTATGTCGTACCGGAGGAAGGTTCACCCTTGTGGCTGGATTGCATGACTATTTTGAAAACCAGTCAGCATCGTAATGAAGCAGCGCGCTTTCTGGCATTTCTGACCCAGCCGGATATTGCGGTACTTAACGGCAAAACACTCGGGTTTACACCAGCACTGCAAAAAAGCTATTTACCACCGGCTATTCTGACTAATCCGGTTATTTATCCACCAAACCCACAGTTACAACGCTCTGAATTTTATAATGCGGATGTGAGTGGTGATGCGCTGCGTAATGCTATCTATTTTGCGGTGTTGAAATGAAAGGCTTACGACGTAAATTATTACTGACATTACTACCGGTGGTAATCCTACCGCTGATAGCACTGGGTCTGCAAAGCATGATCAAGTTGAGCGATATGGCTAACCGCAATATGGAACTGCGATTAACCAGTCTGGCTACCACGATCAAAGAACAACTGAGCAGTGAACTGCGTCGGAATCTGGTGGAATTAACGCAGCTTCCGAATTCAGAAGCTCTCATTGCTTATCTGGCAACAAAATCCACTGGCACCCAGAAGGTCTATATGGGAACCCGGGTACAGCGGATGTTTCACCAATTACTGGTGGGGAATAAGGGTTTCCTGCAAATATCGTTACTGAATAGCAACTCGCAAGAGCTGCTGCGGGTTGGTGAAGGCATCGATCCTTTTCACGATATTGCACCCAGCAATCTCCGGTTTATGCAGTATTGGGCGGAACAGGCCACGGCAAGCGATCAGCTGAATTACCTGATTTACTCCCCAGAACTCGATGAGTTTGTTTATAAACAAGGATTGCGTTTCATCCGATCCGGCCCGGAGATTTCGCGTGATGGTGAACCAGTCCAGCGTTATAGCCTGATCCTGACTTACTCATTACACAAGTTTGGCGAAATGTTTTTAAAACAACAGGCACAGCAAGGCATACATTTGTTATTGCTGGATAAATCGGGTGCATTTATTGCGGGTGAAGCGCCGCTTGGCTGGCGGAATAGTAATCGGCAAATGGATATGGTTTCTTTGCCTGGTGGGGATTATCTCATTCGCCGTTTGCCATTAACGGATGGTTTAATTTTACAAGCCTTGATTCCGGAAAAGCTGATGACAGAGGAGGCTGCGGATCTGCGTTTTTCCACGGTGATCTGGTTGGTTATCAGTAGTTTTATTCTGCTGGCATTACTGCATGTTGTGCTCAAACGCCTGATCCTGAACCCGGTCAGCCAACTTCGGGACCTAATGCAAAAAGTTGCGAGACATGATGTCAGTGATATTTCTCTGGTGGCGGTTGAAGATGAAATGGGTGAGTTGCATAACCATTTTGCCGGTATGTTAGGTCAGCTGGAGGTATCGAAGCGCGAACTGGAACGGGCCGCATTTATTGATCCACTAACCAGTATTGGGAACCGTTCTGCCTTTATTCGTTGTTTACAACATATGGTGGAACGGCACAGTAAACAACAAACCGGTTTTTATTTGACTCAGCTAAAATTGCATAACCTTACTGGGATCAATAATACCTTTGGTGCCAAAATTGGCGATCGGGCATTGCAGTTCATTAGCCAGATGCTGCTGCAGCTATTACGTGAACATCGCATGGCACATGCTAAATGCGTTTGTCTGGCGCGCTCCGGCTCGGATGAATTTATTTTTACCATCCCCAGTATCGAAAATAGCGCGGAACATCCGACAGCCCTGCCTGATGCAGAAATGATTTGTGAACAGTTGGCAGCAAGGCTTAGTCAGCCGGTTATGCTTGGCAGTTATACGATCAAATTGCGTTTTAGTGCCGGGATTCTTCGTTTTCCGGATGTGGCTAACAATGTCGAAGAACTGATGGAGGGCGCGAGTAGAGCCCGCCGGCAAGCTTGCCGTTACCAGGGGAATTACTGGCATCAATTAAATAATGAGATGGTGCAGCTGATCCGCGAGGACAAATGGCTGGAGTCCGAGTTACGGCAGGCCATCACTAAGCAGCAGTGCTTTGTCGTTTATCAGCCGCAATACGATCTGCAAACTGGGCACATTGTCAGTGCCGAGGTATTGATCCGCTGGCGTCATCCTGCATATGGCATGGTACCGCCGGATCGTTTTATTCCGATCGCAGAGCGTTCCGGGCAAATTCTGGATATCGATCTGTGGGTTCTGGAGCAGGCTTGTATCTGCATGCGTAGGCTGATGGCGAAAGGGATCATCGATTTTCGTCTGGCAGTGAACGCATCCGGCACCGAGCTTTCTAATCCGGTATATCCGGAACAGGTTAGCAGTATGTTACGGCGCTATAATATACCACCACAACGCTTTGGTATTGAAATCACCGAAACGGCCATTGTTGAGTTGGATGAAGTGGCGAAGATGATGGTAAAAACACTGAAAGAAATCGGACTTGAGATCGAGTTGGATGATTTTGGTACTGGCTACACATCACTCAGTCACCTGAGCAACCTGCAGTTAGATGCGTTAAAAATAGATCGTTCTTATATCATGCAACTGGAAACTAACCCGAAACTGGTCGACTCCATTTTACAGCTGGCCGATGCTTTTTCATTACGGGTGATTGCGGAAGGTGTCGAAACTATCGAGCAGCTTAAGTTGCTGCAGCAGAAGCAATGCCACCTGGCGCAAGGATTTTTATTGTCAAAGCCGGTAGAGGAAGAAACTCTGATCGCATTGCTACTGGAGGACATTCAAACTGAACAAAGCGAGCAAGCAACTTAACTTTGAGATAGCAGGCTGCTAAAGCGGGTAACACGGTTGCGACCGGTATGTTTAGAGTGATACAGCGCCGCATCCGCTTTTTGTAACCAATGCAGCGCAGATTGTTGCTCAGGACTGACTTCCGCCAGACCAATACTGATGGTAAAACGGATCTCGTGACCATCAAACGTTACCACCTCTTTTTCCATGCTTTGTCGTAAACGTTCCGCAACATGCAGGGTGATAGACTCATTAATGTCAGTGAGTAAGACGCCAAATTCTTCACCACCATATCGTCCAGGCATGTCAGAACAGCGCACTATTTGTCGCAGGAGAGCTGAGGTACGGCGTAATACTTCATCGCCAGCAGGATGGCCGTAGGTATCGTTTACTTTCTTGAAAAAATCGATGTCCAGCATCATTAGGGTGCTGACATGGCCGGTGCGGTGATAACGGTTGAATTCGTTGCGCAGACATTCCTCCCAATAACCGCGATTATACAAGCCAGTCAGGCGGTCTGTAATTGAGAGAGTGGTCAGTTGCTGATTAGCTTCTTGTAAGGCTTGTTTGCTGGTTGCTGCATCGGTGACATCGTAGATGATGAGACAAACGTGGCTGATAGCACCATGTCGTGAAACTAACGGCATGATAGTGACATTCTGATACATAACATCGCTCATGCCAGTAAATGGGCGGCTGGCAGGGAAGTTAAACAGGTAGGGTCTTAATTCCCAGGAGATAAAACTGGCACAACGCAGCGTGAATACCGCTTCGACTTTTTGCCGTAACCATTCTTCGGCCAGCTCGGGAAAATAATGAAAAACATTATGTTCTTCAAGCTGACTGAGGTTGTAGCCGCTGTGGTTTTCCATAAAACCATTCCACAGCGTGATCTTATAGTCGTGATCCAGTACAACTAAACCAACATCAATGGTTTGCAGGATATCCAGTATGCGGTGAAACTCGTCCAATGGTAGAGAACCAGTCATTGCTTTCAATCCTGTGCCAAATAGTTGTTATAGTTCGTTGATGACCTGCTGCAGTATCGCGATCCCTTGCTTTACTTTTTCTTCTGGTTGCGCGTAGTTCAGACGAATGCACTCATACTGATGTTGCCATTTTTTGTCTGGCAAACCAGGAAAAAAGTAATGACCAGGGACGATAATTAAACCGCGTTGTTTAAGTTTTTCATAGAGTTGCTGACAAGAAATCGGTAGTCCGTCAAACCATAACCATAAAAACAGTGCACCTTCCGGTTTATGGATCCGTAATTTCGGTGCCGGGATGGCTTGTTGCAACCACTCAACCGCTTGTTGTGCTTTGCGCTGATAATATGGCGCAATAATATCTGCGCTGTAACGCAGAATATCGCCAGACGCTAACCAGTGTTGCATCATGGCCGGGCCAACACCGCTGGGTGCTAAATTGATAATGCCCGAGATGTTACCCATTGCCTGAATGATTTTTGGATCTGCGATCACAATACCGCAGCGTAAACCCGGTAAGCCTAATTTAGACAGGCTCATGCACAGAATGGTGTTGTCATTCCAGAACGGTGTAACTTCGCTGAAGATGATATGCGGGAAGGGGGTGCCATAGGCATTATCGATCAGCAGTGGGATGCCTTTCGCGCGGGCAATCTCATCCAGGCGCGCTATTTCATTATCGGTTAATACATTACCGGTTGGGTTGGTTGGCCGCGACACACAGATCAAACCTATGTCATCACCAACTTCCAGCGCATCAAAATCGACGCGGTATTTAAACAGGCCGTCATCCAGATAATCAATGTGTGGTTTGCAGGCGACAAACTGATCGTCGCTCAGACCACCATCAGCATAGCCAATGTATTCCGGCGCCAACGGAAACAACACTTTTTTCTGCTGACCAGTGGCATATTCACCAGCCAGCAAATTGAACAGATAAAAGAAGGCACTCTGACTGCCGTTGGTCAATGCAATATGTTCTGGCGTGATAGCCCATCCATACTCTTTATAAAACAATTCAGCGAGGGCTTGGCGAAAACCGTCATGGCCTTGTGGACCATCATAATTCAACATGGCTTTGAGCAGGGTGCCATTTTCTAATTGTTGTGCCGTCTCTTGTTTGAAAAGCTCAACCATTTCAGGAATAGCGGCAGGGTTACCACCACCCAGCATAATGGCATCCGGGTTTTTCAGGCCCTGATTCAGATCGTCCATTAGTTGACTGATACCAGCCAACCGAGTGAATTTCTCGCCGAATTTTGAAAATTGCATATCCATATTCTCAATACTGAACCCATTTGTTTCACGTGAAACAAAAATGGGGATAAAAAGTAAGGCCCGGAAAACCGGGCCTTTAATCATTTTTGCAGCGAACCGGTTATTGCTGCAATAGCGAGATATCCGCCGCTTGCAGGAACAGGGCTTGCAGACGTGCCAGCAGAGTCAGACGATTCAGTTTCAGCGCTTCATCATCGGCCATCACCATTACTTTATCAAAGAAGGTATCAACCGCTTCACGCAGCGCAGCCAATTCCGTCAAAGCTTGCTGGTATTCACCAGCAGCAAATAGTGGTGCCAGTTTGATTTCCATGCTGGCAACTTGCTCGGCTAACTGCTGTTCTGCGGCATCTTGTAACAACGCTGAGTCAACGCTGTCTTTCAGCTTGCCATCAAACTTCGCCAGAATGTTGCTGACGCGTTTGTTAGCCGCAGCGAGCGCTTGCGCTGCATCCAGTGTGCGGAAATGGCTCACTGCTTTAACGCGGGCATCAAAGTCTGCCGGGCGGGTTGGACGACGTGCCAGCACCGCCTGAATGACGTCAACGGCAATGCCGGCTTCCTGGTAAGAGGCACGGAAACGCGCCAGCAGGAAGTCGATCACTTCGTCAGTAACTTTCTTGTTGGTCAGTTTACTGCCATACAGCTCAACTGCTTTATCAACGATAGTGACTAAGTCCAGATCCAGCTGTTTTTCGACGATGATACGCAGCGTACCAATCGCGGCACGACGCAGAGCAAACGGGTCTTTATCACCTTTTGGTGCCTGACCAATGCCAAAGATACCGGCGAGGCTATCCAGTTTGTCGGCGATGGCCACCGCACAAGCCACCAGACCATTTGGCAGGTTATCACCAGCAAAACGCGGCATGTACTGCTCGTTTAACGCTACAGCTACATCTTCTGCTTCGTGATCGTGACGTGCGTAGTGCATACCCATCACGCCTTGCGTGTCGGTAAACTCCATCACCATGTTGGTCATCAGATCACACTTCGACAGTAAACCGGCACGGGTGGCATGTTCCACGTCCGCACCAATCTGTGCAGCGATGAAGGCTGATAATTCTGCGATACGTACCGACTTGTCTTTCAACGTGCCCAGTTGTTGCTGGAACAACACGGTGTCCAGACTTTCCAGTCGGGAAGCCAAGGTGTGTTTTTTATCGGTGTTAAAGAAGAACTCCGCATCAGACAGTCGAGGGCGCACAACGCGTTCGTTACCCTGAATGATCTGACTTGGGTCTTTCGATTCGATGTTGCTGACGAAGATGAAGTTTGGCAGCAATTTGCCAGCCGCGTCATACACTGGGAAATATTTCTGGTCGCCTTTCATGGTGTAAACCAGCGCTTCTGCTGGTACCGCCAGGAATTTTTCTTCAAATTTCGCAGTCAGGATCACTGGCCATTCCACCAGAGAGGTGACTTCTTCCAGCAGTGAATCTTCCAGATCAGCGACACCGCCCAGCTGTTTCGCTGCGGCTTCAGCACCAGCTTTGATAAACGCTTTCCGCGCTTCATAATCAGCTTGCACTTTACCTTTTTCCAGCAGTAAAGCAGGGTATTGATCGGCATGGCTGATTTCAAATTCAGCTTCGCCCATGAAGCGATGACCGCGAATGGTACGGGCTGATTGCAGACCTAACACTTCACCCGCGACTAATTCACCGCCAAACAGCATACACAGGGTATGTACCGGGCGGATAAACTGTGTGCGTTTAGCACCCCAGCGCATTGGTTTGGGAATTGGTAAGCCAGCTAATGCTGTCGCAACCATAGTGCCTAGCAGTTCGGTGGTGGCTTGACCGGCGACATTAGCGCGATAGACCAGCCATTCACCTTTGTCAGTTGCCAGACGTTCTGCTTGTGCCACTTCAATGCCGTTGGATTTTGCCCAACCGGAAGCAGCTGGCGTTGGTGTGCCTGACGCATCAAATGCCGCAGATACGGCAGGGCCGCGTTTCTCAACCTGTTTGTCAGCTTGCTTGTCAGCCAGGGCTGTTACTTTCAGTGCCAGACGACGAGGTGCTGCAAACCATTGCACGCCCTGATGTGCCAGACCGGCTTTATCCAGTTCCGCGGTAAAGTTGTCAGCAAAGGCTTGTGCGAGTTTTCGCAGTGCTTTCGGTGGTAGCTCTTCCGTGCCTAATTCAATTAAAAAGTTTTCAGTTGCCATTTGCTTATACCTTTACGCTTGAGTTGCTTTGCACATCGGGAAACCGAGACGTTCGCGTGCGGCGTAGTAGGCTTCCGCCACCGCTTTAGAAAGTGCCCGGATACGCAGAATGTAGCGTTGACGCTCGGTCACGGAAATCGCGTGACGGGCATCCAGCAGGTTAAA
>CALMKU010000161.1 GCA_937866945.1 uncultured Tolumonas sp. | reverse complement strand
TCCCGAGACTGACACCCCAAGACAGCCTGAAACAACCTTATATCGCTTTTCTGGCAGCATTAGCCCGCGCCGGATTCACGGGCGATATTGACTCCTCTTATTCCAGCCGTCTGGCTGTGGCCACTGATAACAGTGTGTATCAGTGGTTACCGCAGGCGGTGGTGCACCCCAAAACAACTGACGATATCGCATTAATGCTGAAACTGGCGTCAGAGCCGGTATATCGTCACATTACGTTTTCACCGCGAGGCGGTGGTACGGGCACTAATGGTCAGTCGCTGAATGATGGCATCATGGTCGATCTGTCGCTGTACATGACATCGGTATTAGAACTGGATGTCGCAGCATGTCGGGTCAAAGTGCAGGCGGGGTTAGTTAAAGACAAGCTGAATACCACGCTGAAGCCGCATGGCTTGTTTTTCTCGCCAGAACTGTCAACCAGTAACCGAGCGACGATTGGCGGCATGGTGAATACCGATGCATCAGGTCAGGGCTCGCTGAAATATGGTAAGACTTCGGATCATGTATTAGGCGTACGTGCAGTTTTAATGGATGGTTCGGTAATAGAAGCGTTACCACTGCAAGGTGAGGCTTTGCAGGCGAAACTGGCGCAGCAAGATCGGGAAGGTGAAATCTACCGTCTGGTGTGGGATATCGCCCGAGGAAAACGCGCAGATATCGAAGCGACATTTCCAAAGCTAAACCGTTTTCTGACTGGCTATGATCTGACTCATGTCTATGATCCTGCTACGGAAACGTTAGATCTGAGCCGCCTGTTGTGTGGTTCGGAAGGTACGTTAGCCTTTATTACTGAAATTTTGCTCGATCTGACACCGATCCCGACTTATCGCGCATTGGTAAACATTAAATACGATAGCTTCGAGTCTGCATTACGTAACGCACCGTTAATGCTGGCTGCTGAAGCGATGTCGGTGGAAACCGTTGATTCACGCGTATTGGATCTGGCGCGTTCTGATATCGTCTGGCATTCAGTGAAAAATTTGATCACCGATGTGCCGGGTAAAGAGATGATGGGCTTAAACATCGTTGAATATGCTGGCGCTGAGGCGAGTGAGCAGCAGCCTAAAATGCAGGCATTGTGTCAGAAAATTGATGAACAGATGGCGGCAGGCAAAGCAGGCATTATTGGTTATCAGATCTGCGAAGATCTCAGCAGTATTGAAGCCATTTATGGCATGCGTAAAAAAGCGGTCGGTCTGCTGGGCAATGCTCCAGGGCGTAAGAAGCCTGTGGCATTTACCGAAGATACGGCTGTACCACCTGAAAAACTGGCTGATTTCATCATGGAATTCAGAGCCTTACTCGACGCGCATCAATTAACTTACGGTATGTTTGGTCACGTTGATGCGGGTGTATTGCATGTGCGTCCGGCACTGGACATGTGCGACCCTGAACAGGAAGTGACTTTACGTAAAATCTCCGATCAAGTCGTTAAACTGACCGCGAAATACGGTGGTTTGATGTGGGGTGAACATGGCCGCGGTTTCCGTTCCGAATATGGTCCGGAGTTTTTCGGTGGGTTGTTTGTTGAATTGCGTCGTATTAAAGGGGCATTCGACCCTGATAACCGTCTGAACCCCGGCAAAATTTGTACGCCAATTAATTCCAATGATGAACTGGTTTCTGTCGATGCAACCAAACGTGGTGCGTATGATCGCCAGATCCCGGTGAAAATCCGTGATTCCTTTAAAGAAGCATTAGAGTGTAATGGCAACGGCTTGTGTTTCACCTTTGAAACCAGCTCACCAATGTGCCCGTCATTTAAACTCAGTGGTGACCGACGTGAATCACCGAAAGGTCGAGCGGGTTTAATGCGTGAATGGCTGCGTCAACTGGAAGTACAGGGCGTGGATGTGCTGACCGAAGAAGGTGCGATCCAGCATGGTGTGTTCCGCTGGAAAGATCTGGTTGATCGCGCACTAAATACGTTCGCTAAACGCCGTGGGGAATACGATTTTTCCCATGAAGTGATGGATGCCATGCAAAGCTGTCTGGCCTGTAAAGCCTGCTCCAGTCAATGCCCCATCAAGGTTGATGTGCCGGCATTCCGTTCCCGTTTCATGCAGGTATATCATCAGCGTTATTTGCGTCCGGCAAAAGATTACTTTGTCGCGACGGTGGAAACCTATGCGCCGCTGATGGCGAAGGCACCGGGTGCGGTGAACTTCTTCCTCAAACAAAATTGGGTACAAACGCTGACTGAAAAAACCATCGGTATGGTGGATGTGCCTATTTTGAGTCAGCCGACGCTGAAACAACATTTAGCAGGGCACGAAGCATTACTGTTCCAGTTGGAAAAACTGGAAGCTATGTCGCTGGATGCGCGTAAGAAAGTGGTATTGGTGGTACAAGATCCCTTTACTTCTTTCTATGATGCGGATGTGGTACGTGACCTGATCCTGTTGCTGGAAAAACTGGGTTATCGTCCATTATTGTTGCCGTT
>CALMKU010000160.1 GCA_937866945.1 uncultured Tolumonas sp. | reverse complement strand
CTTAACTACTGTAGATAAACACTATGAAAGAAATGACCGCTCCAATTGATGCTCCGTTGGTTGATAAAGCATCTGGTGGTAAGAAAAACCGCTTCTTCTTTATGTTCGCACCGTTTGTAGTGACGTTACTGTTATTACTTGTGCCGGTTCCGGAAGGGAGGGCTACAGCCTTATGCATGGCATTACTTTGCCATTTTTGTAGGGGTGATTGTGGGTCTGATTTTAGAACCGATGCCAGGTGCTGTTATCGGTTTAACCGGTGTTGTGGCCATTGCGCTGACCAGTCAGTGGGTGTTGTTCAGCCCGGCAGACATGGCGGCACCTAAATTTAAATTGGCCGCAGAATCATTCAAATGGGCGGTTAGCGGGTTTGGTAACTCCACTGTCTGGCTGATCTTCGGCGCGTTCATGTTTGCCGCAGGTTATGACAAAACTCAGTTTGGCCGTCGCTTGGCGCTGATTTTGGTGAAACATCTGGGGCGTCGTAGCTTAACGCTGGGCTATGCAATCACCTTTGCAGACTTGCTGTTGGCACCGTTCACACCATCAAACACTGCTCGCAGTGGTGGTACTATTTTCCCCATCATTGCCAACTTGCCGCCGTTGTATGGTTCTAAACCAAATGATCCAAGTGCGCGTAAAATTGGTTCATACCTGATGTGGGTGGCGATCACTGCGGCCTGTATCACCAGCTCTATGTTCCTGTCGGCATTAGCACCTAACCTGCTGGCATTGGCATTGGTTAAAAGCACCGTCGGTATCAATATTTCCTGGGGCAACTGGTTCGTCGGCTTCCTGCCAGTCGGTATTTTACTGATACTGACCATGCCTCTGCTGGCTTACATCTTCTATCCGCCGGAAGTGAAATTCAACGACGAAGTGCCTCGTTGGGCGAGTGCGGAGCTAGTAAAACTGGGCCGTCTGACTCGTAACGAAATTCTGTTGCTAGTCTTTGTATGTTGTGCGCTGGCAATGTGGATTTTTGCGGCTGCGGTCATTGAACCTGCGCTGGCGGCACTGCTGATCATCGGTCTGATGCTGTGGACTGGTGTGTTGGAGTGGAACGACATTACCAGTAACAAACCAGCCTGGAACACATTTTTCTGGTTTGCGACGCTGGTGGCATTAGCGAATGGTTTATCAACCACGGGCTTCATCGCATGGTTAGGTAAAGAAGGCGGAATCTTGATGAGCGGCGTTTCACCAACAGCAGCAACCATCCTGATTGTGGTCGCGTTTTATCTGCTGCACTACTTGTTTGCCAGTGCCACTGCACATACTACTGCGTTGTTGCCTGCTGCGCTGACCATTGCATCAACCATTCCGGGCATGAATATGCAAGTGTTCTGTATGCTGATGGTGACTTCTCTGGGTGTGATGGGCATTATTACGCCATACGGCACCGGCCCAAGCCCAATCTATTATGGTAGTGGTTACCTGCCGACCAAAGATTACTGGCGCCTCGGCACTATCTTCGGCGCTATCTTCCTGGCGGCCCTGTTATTCATTGGCTATCCATGGATGGCAATGATGTTCTGATAAATAAACAGTCGCCTTACGAGGCGGCTGTTGCTGTATTTGAATCTGTACTGTCAGCACGAAGAAGGTTCCTGCTGGGGTGGCCATAAAAATGATGAGAAAATGATAAGAGAGTAGAGCAATGTCGAAAAAGCCATTTTACTACCAAAACCCGTTTCCACTTGCGAAAGACGAAACAGAATATTATCTGCTGACGAAAGATCATGTCTCAGTCAGTGAGTTTGAAGGTCAGGAGATCCTGAAAGTTGCACCGGAAGGTTTGACGTTACTGGCGCAACAGGCATTTTACGATGCCTCTTTTCTGCTGCGCACTTCCCACAAGCAGCAAGTTGCTTCGATCCTGACTGATCCGGAAGCCAGTGAAAACGACAAATACGTTGCACTGCAATTCCTGCGTAACTCAGAGATCGCTGCAAAAGGCGTGTTGCCAACTTGTCAGGACACCGGCACCGCGATCATTATGGGTAAAAAAGGCCAACGTGTTTGGACTGGTGGTGGTGATGAAGCCGCTCTGACCCGTGGCGTTTACAATACTTATACCGAACAAAATCTGCGCTATTCGCAGACCGTTGCGCTGGATATGTATGAAGAAATTAACACTGGCACCAACCTGCCGGCGCAGATCGACCTGTATAGCGTAGACGGGGATGAGTATAAATTCCTGTGTATCGCTAAAGGTGGTGGTTCAGCCAACAAAACCTATTTGTATCAGGAAACCAAAGCGCTGTTAACGCCGGAAAAACTGAAAAATTTCCTAGTGGATAAAATGCGTTCACTGGGTACTGCGGCATGCCCGCCATATCACATCGCATTTGTGATCGGCGGCACGTCAGCAGACAACGCACTGAAAACCGTCAAACTGGCTTCGGCCCGTTATTATGATGGTCTGCCAACTGAAGGTAACGAACACGGTCAGGCGTTCCGTGATGTGCAGCTGGAACAAGAACTGCTGAAAGAAGCGCAAAATCTGGGGCTGGGTGCTCAGTTTGGCGGTAAATATTTCGCGCACGACATCCGCGTGATCCGTCTGCCGCGTCACGGTGCTTCTTGCCCAGTGGCGATGGGTGTTTCCTGCTCGGCTGACCGTAACATCAAAGCAAAAATTAACCGCGATGGTATCTGGATCGAAAAACTGGAAACCAACCCAGGTCAGTACATTCCCGAAGAACTGCGTCAGCAGGGGGAAGGTGAGGCTGTTCAGATTGATCTGAATCGTCCGATGAAAGAGATCTTGGCTCAACTCTCGCTATACCCGGTTTCAACTCGTTTGTCGCTGTCGGGCACCATCATTGTGGCGCGCGATATTGCCCACGCGAAGTTGAAAGAACGTCTGGACAAAGGCGAAGGTCTGCCGCAATACGTCAAAGATCACCCGATTTATTACGCAGGCCCAGCTAAAACGCCAGAAGGTTATGCATCAGGTTCTTTAGGCCCAACCACGGCTGGTCGTATGGACTCTTATGTTGATCTGCTGCAATCGAACGGCGGTAGCATGATCATGCTGGCGAAAGGCAACCGCAGTCAGCAAGTGACCGACGCTTGTCATAAACACGGCGGTTTCTATCTGGGTAGTATCGGTGGCCCAGCTGCGGTGCTGGCACAACAGAGCATCAAGAGTCTGGAATGCGTGGAATACCCAGAGTTGGGCATGGAAGCGATCTACAAAATCGAAGTAGAAAACTTCCCGGCATTCATTCTGGTCGATGACAAGGGCAATGATTTCTTCCAGCAGATCCACAGTCAACAGTGTGGCAGTTGTCCAAAGAAATAAGCTTTAATCTTTACTAAAGAAAAGCCAGTGCTCTCAGAACACTGGCTTTTTTTATTTTGAGGAAATTGCACCGCCATAAGTGACAGTGGGTAACCAATATTTATCTGTTGCCATTAAGCCTATAATTTGATGTTGCTTACTACCAAGATAGTAAATAGTCATACCAATAAATAATAAGAGCACAGAAAAATGACAACAGACGATCAGGCTGTAAAACCGCTGCTTGCCGTTAAATATCCCTTCGTTACCGAAGATGGTAAAGAGTTCAGTGATCTGGATAAACTGCTGACCGAGTTAGGCCAGCAATCTGGCGGTTATTATCTTTTAGGGGCTAATAATTGCTGGCATGGCGGCATTCACATTACCGATGAAAAATTTGCCCACCACAAAACAACCCACCCCGTGCGCTGCATGATGGATGGCGTCATCATCGCATATCGTCTGAATAAAAATTACCCGACTCAAAAATGGCAGGCCAAAAGCACACTACCTGCAGCTGATCTGAAATTTAGCAATGGTTTCTGCCTGATCAAACATGAATATGAAAGCCCAGCCAATCAGACAGAAGGCGAGAACAAAGGTAAAACGAACAAGCTCACTTTTTACAGCCTCTATATGCATTTGGCTGACTACCAAACCTATGTTCCAGATAGTACGAACCAAGAAAAAACAGTCGCCATCAGTAAAGATACAAACGCCCGCGACACCGCTAATATCAACCATAAACTCGGTGAGTTAACGAGTGGCAGCACAGTAAAAGTTGATACCCAACAACAACCTTATAAAGCCAAGATCAATGGAAAATTCTATAAATATTACCGAGGAACAGTAGTAAACAAAGCCGCGGATTCAACAGCAAGCATCGCAGTGGGGGCGTTGGTTTATCTTTACGCCAATTGTTTCCCTGCGGGCACATTTAGCACCGCAGAAAAACCGAGATTCCCCGCCTACTGGAAAGCAACCATTACCGGCAAATCGAAAGAGCGGATGAAAGTGTATCGTACTGAACAAGCTTGTAAGAGCAGAACGACACCTCATGATGCATTACTCAATGAACAGCAAACCGTCACATTCGAAAGCGGTCAGGTTAAATCCGCAACGATTAACGGGAAAACGCATAAAATTGCGCCATGCCAAATAGCTAATACGGCGACTTTTGCGCATAACGTCCGATTGGATGAAGGCTGGATGATTGTTGATGAAAGTCAGGTTAGCTGGGAAAAAGTAGAGCCAACTGATTTTGACCATATTGTAAAACTGAGCGAGCCATTACCCATTTCGGCGGGTGATCCCATTGGTTTTATGGGTATTTGGGAAAGTCCTGAGGAGCCTATTGCAGCAGGCACCACAAAAACTAAATATCAAATGCATGTCGAGTTATTCACTGCCAATGACAAAGCCGCATTAGATCAATTTTTGAATAATGAAGCCAAACTCACCAGCGGCAAAAAATACCTGAAAGTGCCAAAAGGCACACAACTCTATGCCAGCAACGGTCATGGTAATTATGTCTATGTGCACGAGAGTTTATTTGCTGCCCGCGATTACGTTGTTGCAGAAAGCGATTGCTCACAAATGAAAGACACCGCAGGCACTATTTTCTATCAATTGAAGCAAATTCGAACGGGGGAAGCTGCTCTGGGGCCAGTTGATCTGTATTACGTAAAAATTGAAGGTAACGTAAAGCTCGTTACACAATATGACTGGAAAGAGCTCGGTTTTAGCACATTGGAAGAGACAAACGACGATGCCGATGGCTATATCAACCCAGAGAAAGTTCCTTCTGATCTGTTTAAAGATATATTTAAACGAGTAGATGGCATTAACAGCCGGAACGGTCAGGGTGATGGCAATCTAACAGGTAAAGAGATTAAAGATGCACTGCAACAAGATAAAGACTTGCGAAACGACCTGTATAAAATGATCGCAGGTCACCCCAGCGAATGGCATAGCACCACGCAAAACAACATCAAAAAAATGTATGAAACGATCAAAGCTGAAAATACAGAGGAAGAGTATAAAAACGCCACGCAGTTTGAAATAGACCGCTTTCTTAAATGCGAATTTGTCAGCCAGATTGATGGATTAACGCAGAAGTTGTGGCATTTTCATCCTGTTCTGTTTTCATTTTATATAAAAAACATTGAATATTGGCCGTTAGGAAAAACATCGGAATCTTTTGAATCAGGAGGTAGAGGGCCTGGTGTTGTTTCTACAGGAAACGGTGACTTTGGCGGTGTATCATATGGTGTATATCAATTATCAACAAACATGGGCGTTGTTGATCAATTCAGCCACCAAACAGCAGTTCCCCTGCGGCTTTTCCTGG
>CALMKU010000159.1 GCA_937866945.1 uncultured Tolumonas sp. | reverse complement strand
CTTCATTTTGCCGGTAAATGACAGCATATTAAATTTATTATCTTGTTTCATAATGATTCCATCTTGTCTTGGAAACAAACCTAAACGCGTCCGATCTGCCACTGTTCCCAATAAAATTGGGTCGGTGAAGCGAGCGCCTTTGCTCTAAGTTGGTATTTTCCGGCTGGCGTAACGCGCAAAAAAAACGCCTCACTGAAATTAACCAGTGAGGCGACATTGCCTGAGTGACCAAATTGTTGGAAAGCCCATCGGCTAATCCGTTAACAATTTAGATACATTCAGCTTTCATGCCAATTCTAAAAGCCCGAGAAAACATAGCTTTTATATGTATTTTTAAGGGTTTTAATGGTTTCCCATGATTCACGACGGTGCAATTGCACCAGATCAGCCAACCAGTATTACGAAATTGGTTTTTCAGCAGCCAAATACATTGGGTTTCATTTTTGCCATTTGAAGCAAGGCATCGACCGTCATTCTTACCTTGGGCTGAATGTAGCGCGTGCGGGGCCAGATCACATGGATCGGCATCTTCGCGCCAGCGTAGCAATCCAGCACCGTGACCAACGCCCCGCTTTGCAGATGTTCCGAAATCAACCACGTCGGCAGTTGCGATAAACCACAACCATCCAGCGTGGCTTGCAGCATCATCTCGCCATCACCAAATTCATGGCGAACACGGATCTGTTGCTGCTCTAGTTCCCCTTTCGCATTTTTAAGCAACCAAGCTGCACGCAGCCCTTTCCGCCAACCAATGATGCAATCATGTTGTAGTAAATCATCTTTATCTATAACGGGTGGATTGTTACGTAAATAGTCAGGCGCCGCACAAATAACCAGCACTTGATCGCCCAGCTTGCGCGCCACCAGTTCAGGATCGTTGTGTAAGTCACCGATGCGAACAGCCAGATCAACCCCTTCCCCGATCATATCAATGGTGCGTTCACCAAACGTCAGCGTGAGATCGAGCTGAGAAAATTGCTTCGATAAATCAATCAACATGGGGGCGATATGCCGACGGCCGAACGCGGCGGGCAGATCGACACGCAACCGTCCTCTTGGCTCAGAGACGCCCGTTGACATGTTGCTCTCGATATCACGAAGCTCATCGATGATATGTAAACAACTGCTCAAATAGACTTCGCCTTCATGCGTCAAAACGAGTTTTCGCGTCGTGCGATGCAGCAGCTTGATGCCTAAACGCCGCTCTAACCGGGAAACACTTTTGCCCACAGCGGAACTGGTTACGCCAAGCTGCAAAGCTGCTGCGGTAAAACTCTGCAACTGGGCCGCTAAAGTGAATTCCCGGATGCCATCGAAACTAAGCGGTTCCATCGTTAATTCCTCATACTAAGCATTCAGATTTAATCCCTACGGGATGAAGTGATTGTAATTTTACCCCATTAATGACGAAAAAGTTTAGCAATAGACTATGTGGCTCATGATTTACTGCAAATGAGTCACTAATGAACACCGAGCTAAATAAACTACTTTCCCTTGAAGCGATTCGAAATTTACGCATTCAATATTGTCATTTTTTGGATACCAACCGCATGGATGAATTGGCTCAGCTATTTACCGATGATGCGATCTGTTTTGTTGATCGCGCGGGTTGGCAGGGTCGTGAAGCCATAAGGAATGGCCTGTCGCAGGCATTTGCGGAATATGACGCCCAACATCGAGGCACTTACCCGTTCCTGCATTCCATTTCCAATCATTGGATTGAAATTCTCAGCGAAGACCGCGCTGAAGGACGCTGCTACCTCACCGATTTCGTCACTGAACGACCCGCCGGAGCAAGCCCGTTATTACTTTTGGGATCATACGCAGACGAATATCTACGGGTTGATGGTAAATGGCTGATCAATCGAACTCGTTTAGATGTGGTGTGGCCAGAACCGAATATTGGTGGCGGTGTTCCCGGCAATGGCCTCGTGCTGCCCTGACAAAACGCTTAATTATCTTCTACCTTTCTTTTCTATTTGAGGTTTTTTAATGAGTCTTTTATTCACATCTTACGATCTAGCCGGTACTCAATTAGCAAATCGTGTCGTGATGGCACCGATGACGCGAGCGAGAGCATCGACCAATGTTCCGGATGAACAAACTGTTCTTTATTACGCACAACGCGCCTCTGCCGGTCTGATTATTTCTGAAGGCGTACCAGTGAGCCAAGAAGGTTGCGGATATCTATTCAACCCCAGCTTATATACGGACGAGCAAACGCAGGCTTGGCGCAAAGTGACCGATGCGGTTCATGCCAAAGGCGGGAAAATATTTGCTCAACTGTGGCATGTTGGCCGCTTATCGCATGTGTCAATTCAGCCAAACAACCAAGCGCCGGTATCATCTGTTGCCGAAGCGGTTGCGACATCACATGCTTATGCTTGGGTTGAACCGGGCAAGCCCGGACGCGTCAAAGCCAGCACACCGCGTGCATTGCGCACAGATGAAGTTCAACGCGTTACCGCTGATTTTGTGAAAGCAGGTCTGCGCGCCATCGAAGCAGGGTTTGATGGTGTTGAATTGCACGGTGCAAATGGTTATCTGTTCGAGCAATTTCTCAACGGCGCATTGAATAACCGTACCGATATTTACGGTGGGTCAGTCGCGAATCGACTGCGTTTTTTACTCGAAACACTGGATGCGCTGGCAGATAAACTTGGCAGTAACAAAGTGGGCGTTCGCCTATCGCCGTTTGGTCGGCTGTATGACATGCATCCTTATGCGGAAGAAACTGAAACTTGGCTCAGTTTGGCCAGTGCATTGAATGAACGCAACCTCGCCTATGTGCATTTGAGTGACCAGCTCACTATCGGTGCTGAAGCGATTCCTGAAGGGTTTGCAACGCAATTTCGACAGAATTACAAAGGAACGCTGATTGCTGCGGGTGGTTTTACGTATGAGTCCGCCGAACAAGCTCTGAGCGATGGCGATTTAGATCTGGTTGCATTTGGCCGACCATTTATTTCAAATCCAGATCTGGTAGAGCGCATGCAAAATAATTGGCCCATCGCGGAAAGTGATCGCACCACCTATTACGGTATCGCGGGTGCTATTGAAAAGGGCTACACAGACTATCCCGTTTATGAAATGAAAACCGCCAGCTAAAAAAATCGGGCTTTAGAGAACCTCTAAAGCCCGAAATTCATACCCAAGAAACA
>CALMKU010000158.1 GCA_937866945.1 uncultured Tolumonas sp. | reverse complement strand
GCGTTTACGGCATCGCCAGTTTTATACCTTCCATGAACTGAACCTCTCCATCCGTGAACTGATGAACGATCTCAATCAGCGGACTATGAAACAAGTGAAGGTTAGCCGACAAACTTTATTCGATAGCATCGATAAACCCGCACTCAAACCGTTACCACACCAACGGTATCAATACACTGAATTGAAAAGAGCCAAAGTCGCTCCAG
Source organism: uncultured Tolumonas sp. (assembly GCA_937866945.1). Classification (GTDB taxonomy): domain Bacteria; phylum Pseudomonadota; class Gammaproteobacteria; order Enterobacterales; family Aeromonadaceae; genus Tolumonas. The sequence goes on along the minus strand of CALMKU010000158.1, from coordinate 1,677 downwards.
ATTATCACGTTGAATATAAACAACATTATTACTCTGTGCCTCATCACCTAGTGGGACAGACTATCGAACTGGAGGCTACCGCCAGATTGATCCAGATCTATCATCAGGGAGTCTTGATCGCACAGCATCCGGTCAGTGAGAAAGTGTATGGACTCACCACCCAGTCTGAACATATGCCTGAGAACCATCAATATCAAAAATGGTCGCCCGAACGACTTCTCAACTGGGGCGGTCGGATCGGTGCTGCGACTCGGGATGTTGTACAACGGTTACTGATGTCCAAAGCGCACCCGGCACAATCTTACCGAAGCTGTCTGGGCCTACTAAATCTGACAAAGAAGTATGGAGATCAACGGCTGGAACAAGCCTGTAAAGATGCCTTGATGACGAACAATCCCTATCTGCGGTTTATCCGGAACTTATTGGAAAACAACCGGGAAGGACAGCTATCTCGCCCTATCGACCCAACCCCCGATCTGCAACATTGCAATGTCCGTGGCCCAGATTGTTATCACTAAGGAGAAATAATGAATCAACTGACAGAACAACTGAAAACACTGCGGCTGAGTCATGCAGCCAGAGCTTTGGAACAGCAGCAGGAACAGTTATCCACCTATGCCGAACTCAGTTTCGAAGAAAGACTGAGCTTGCTTCTGGGCTGTGAACTGCAAGGTCGGGAGAAGGTTGGTGTTGCACGCTTGAAACGACAGGCAAAACTCCGCTTATCAGCATCATCTGGACAACTCATTTATAAGGAGTCACGCGGACTGAATAGAAGACAAATCAGTGAACTGTTAACCGGAACGTACCTGAATAAACATCAGAACATCCTGATCACCGGGCCAACGGGCGCAGGAAAAACCTATCTGGGGTGCGCCTTAGGAGAACAGGCATGTAACCAACAATATAGCGTTCGCTACAGCCGATTAAGTCGATTACTGGATGAACTGGCCGCTGGTCGATTGGATGGAACATTCCAGAAGCAACTGACTACACTCGCCAAAAAAGATCTGCTGATTTTAGATGACTGGGGCATGGAAAAGTTATCCGGAGAACAATCGAATCATCTGCTGGAACTACTGGAAGATCGGTATCAGACGAGCAGTACGATCATGGTGAGTCAATTACCGGTCAGTGACTGGTATAGCATGATCGGGAATGCAACCGTGGCGGATGCGATCCTGGATCGGCTGATCCATAACAGTCATCGGATCGAATTAAGTGGAGAGTCGATGAGAAAACTGGAACAAACCGGACAGTTGAAGTAAAAATAGGAACAGAGAAAACAGAAGGAAAATACTGTCCGGATTAAAACGGTATCAGTGTCCGGAATCGCCGGAATACGCACTTTTCGGTCATATCCATAGTATGGCTGACGAAATAATGTTCCAACATATAAAAATGGGCACCGTTGCCACCGTTTGAGTCGGCGCCAAGCGTGAACAGCTCCGAGTCAGGGAAAAGGTTCAGAATGCTCTTTCCAAGCCGGAGATCCGCTTCCATATTATTCACGTTGAGCGACATGTAGGCGCCATTCTGGTCATTCGAGAACTCGAATCTAACGTAGTGCGGGCCAAGCCCAATAACGGGCGAACTTAGGATGTGCATTTTTTTTGTCGAGTCGCGGCACTCAAAAACAATTTCGCCATTTTCTAAGTAGACAGAAATGCGGTCTGA
>CALMKU010000157.1 GCA_937866945.1 uncultured Tolumonas sp. | reverse complement strand
CGTACATCAACGTTGATCCGGGCACCATGAGCCCAATTCAGCATGGTGAAGTATTTGTCACGGAAGATGGCGCAGAAACCGATCTGGATTTAGGTCATTACGAGCGTTTTATCCGCACTAAGATGTCCCGTCGCAACAACTTTACTACCGGTCGCGTCTATTCTGACGTGCTGCGTAAAGAGCGTCGTGGTGACTATCTGGGCGCAACCATTCAGGTTATTCCGCACATCACTAACGCGATTAAAGAGCGAGTGATTGCCGGTGCTGAAGGTCATGATGTTGCTATCGTCGAAGTCGGCGGTACTGTAGGCGACATCGAATCATTACCATTCCTGGAAGCTATCCGTCAGTTAGCAGTTGATATCGGCCGTAATAACGCGCTGTTCATGCATCTGACACTGGTGCCTTATCTGGCCGCTTCCGGTGAAGTGAAAACTAAGCCGACTCAGCACTCAGTAAAAGAACTGCTGTCTATCGGTATCCAGCCAGACATCCTGATCTGCCGTTCTGACCGTGCTATACCTGCGAACGAACGAGCTAAGATTGCTCTGTTCTGTAACGTACCGGAACGTGCCGTTGTTTCTCTGAAAGACGTTGATTCCATTTATAAAATCCCGGCGCTGTTGAAATCACAGGGTCTGGATCAGCTGGTAGTTGACCGTTTCGCTCTGCAATGTGGTGAAGCTAATCTGTCAGAATGGGAACAGGTTATTTATCAGGAAGCCAATCCAACCGGTGAAGTGACTATCGGTATGGTGGGTAAATATGTTTCTCTGCCAGATGCATACAAATCCGTCAATGAAGCATTGAAACACGGTGGCCTGAAAAACCGTCTGAGCGTCAACATCAAATACATCGATTCACAGGATCTGGAAACCAAAGGTCTGGAAGTACTGGAAGGCTTAGACGCAATTCTGGTGCCTGGTGGTTTCGGTGAGCGTGGTGTTGAAGGTAAAATTCTCGCGGCACAATATGCCCGTGAAAACAAAATTCCATATCTGGGTATCTGCCTGGGTATGCAGGTAGCGCTGATCGAGTACGCGCGCCATGTTGCCGGTATGGAAGGTGCTCATTCAACCGAATTCAAGCGTGACACTGCTTATCCTGTTGTTGGTTTGATCACTGAGTGGATCGACGAAGAAGGTAAAGTAGAAGTTCGTAGCGAAGGCTCGGATCTGGGCGGTACTATGCGTCTGGGTTCACAGCTATGCCATCTGGCAGATGGTTCAAAAGTTCGTGCTTTATACGGCAGCGACACTATTCAGGAACGTCATCGCCATCGCTATGAAGTGAACAATACCCTGTTGCCAAAAATTGAAGCTGCAGGTCTGAAAATTACTGGTTTGTCAGCAGATAAAAAACTGGTGGAAATCATCGACAATCCGGATCACCCATGGTTTGTAGCTGTACAGTTCCATCCGGCATTTACATCTACTCCACTTGACGGGCAT
>CALMKU010000156.1 GCA_937866945.1 uncultured Tolumonas sp. | reverse complement strand
ATGTCATGGCGAATACGGTCTTTCAGATAGCGATAAACCTGAATGTAAAACTGCACTTTTTGTTCAGTCTGACGATTGCCTTCTGATAAACGCAGCGTGTCACGCAATGAATCATCGTTCGCCACCGCTAAACGCAACGCCCCCAGTGATTTGTCCGACATGGAACGTAGTTCTTCTGCTTCCAGATAAGCCAGCTCACGGCGATTAAGCTGCTTTTCAACACCATTGCTACGCGCCAACGTTAATACGCGACTCCAGTTTTTCTTATGTTCCAGTAACAGATGACGAGCAGCGCGATACTCCTTGTTTTCTGCATTGAAACGCTGATTCAGACTATCGATATCACGGCGGCAGATCTGGTATTGCGTTTCCGCCTGTGTGCGGCGACTACGTGTACGCACCAACTGATCTTCCAGATCGCGTTTTTTACTTCTCGCCTGATCTTCCATATCCACTGTGATTTGCAGACCCATTTGCTGCAATTCACGTTCAAATTCCTGCAAGGTTTGTGTTTTAGCCTGCAAACTAGAATTGAGTGCAGTCTGGATTTGTAGCGCTTCTTGATAGCGTTGCGTGATCTGTTTCAATTGTTCTGCTACCTGACGACGCAGTTGTTCCACATCGGCCAGTTTTTGTTTTAACCGCTCACTGATTTCCGAGGTTTGCCCCAACAAACTCTCGGCATCGTGATAAGCAAAATAAGCACGACGGGCAAATAACTCGTCCAACGCAAACGCCTGACGACGAACAGCCGTCAGCTGCTGCTCGGCAGCAAAACTGGCTTGCTGCAACTCATCAAACGCAGCAGGGTCTTCGCGCAGCGCATCCAGTAAGGTTTCCAGCTTCCGGCACGCTTTATCATGCTGATCGAGGAACTGTTGCGCACTTTGACACGCGGCAAATTCAGCTTCGGCTTGCTGCAATCGAACATTCAATGAGTTATCAAACAGCAGATTAAATTGCGATTGCAGACGAGCAACCAGTTGCTGTTGCTGCTGTAACGCTGTCACACGCTGGCGATATTGGTGTTCGTTTTGCTGCTGTTGCTGCAGATTGTTCTCTGCCTGACGGATCTCGGTTTGTAAAACCGCCAGCGCCTCTTCCGGGTCATCTTCAAATGCCACATGCAGATGTTCAGTCATAAACTGGCTGAGGTGATGATATAAACGATTCTGCTTTTGCTGCTCAAATGCCAATTTGGCATAAGTTTCAACAATTTCATCACGTTGCGCTGACAGCAGTTCGATGCGTTGTTCACGAGCCGCACGACCAAATACCGGAACTTCGGGATAACGAGAGTAACGAATTTCACGCTGGCTAGTTCGCACTAATACGGCTTTATCAAACTCGCTGGCATCATGCAGATTTTCATCAAACGCATCTGGATTACCCTGAATCAGATAAATATCTTCCGGTAACTCGGTCAGCGTATTCAGATGATTAATCGCACCTTCCAGATCAACCACCACGATAGCACTACGGGCAGGTCCAAATAAGGCGGAATAATATGGCGCATCGTCAAGAGAGATATCGTCATACACATCGGTTAACAGCACACCGCCCAATTGTTCGCAAATGCGTACCAACTGCGGGTTTTCATTCCCGGCAAACTGCTGCAGGCTACGCAGCTGTTGTTCTAAACCCTCTTTTTGCTGCTGTAACAGGCGTTTTTCCTGCTCAAGTGAGCGCTCTTGTTCCAGCGTCCGTTGCAGTAATTGACTGATGGCAACCGGCGAATCGAGTGTTTCACCAGTCATTTCCTGCAGTTTCTCTAATTTCTCATGCGCCAGCAGCCATGCCGGTGCCTTTTTACGTAGCTGTTCAATCTGTTGACGGGTAGCATCAAGCTGGTGATGCAATCGGATACGATCTTGCTGATCATGCTCTAAGCGTTGCTGCAGATCTTCTTGTTGCTCCGCTAACGCTGCAGCTAACTCGCTCAACTGCTCGTTGTCAGTCAGATCATACTGGCTGCCTTGTGTTTCGAGCTGGCGCAGCAGTTGTTCCTGAATGGTAATCAGCGCATTTTGCTGCTCCTGATTACGACGAATATCTTGCAGCGCATTTTCAACCTGATTGCGACGTGCCACTAACGCACGGTGTTCACGTGCCTGTTCAATCACCTTTTGCGCCTGCTCCCACGCCTGCTCACGCGAGATCGGGCCGGTGACTTGTTGTAGGGTAGTGAATGCCTGTTCGTATTGATCAGCGGCTGCTTTCGCTAACCGCAGACGCTGCTGTAACGACAACATCTGGTCGGTCGCTTGTTGCTCCTGATCGCGTAACGTTTGCTGAAAACCAGCCACGTTATCAGGGGTCAAATCAGCCAGATCGCACAATTTCTGTGCTTGTTCTAATGCATTAACCGCTTGCTGATATTGGATCGCCCGCGTCTGCTGCACATCCAGCGCTTGCTGATAATCCGCCAGCTGACTTTTCAGGCTATCGGCTTCATATTCACTTTGTGATTTCCGCAGCTCTAACTCAGCTTTTTCTTCTGTTAGCTCCAGCGTAATAGCAGACTGCTCTTCCGCTTTAATGCTCAGATCTTCAACATCTTCGCGATATTGCACAATCTTATTGGTCAAGCCGGTCGCCGCCATGACTTTCGCCAGATGTTCGGCAGCTAACTCCAGATCTTCAGTCAGATGTTTTTCACGAGCCCCCATCTGTTCAGCTTCTTCCGCCAGATAAATTGCCCGTTGTTTTTCTTCGCGGATCAGATGCTGTTTATCCTGCAACTGTTTACGGCCATGCAGCGCCAATTCGGATAAACGGTTCTTTTCGCTCTGATTACGCACATAATCGGCCGCCACATAATTGGTGGTTTCGGTGATCAGATGACGGAACAGATCGCGCTGGGTCTGTGTCTCTTTGATGGCATCCAGAGTACGGCGATTTTCGTGAATTGCCGCTTCCATATCCTGAAACGCTTTCCGCACCCCAGAGTTTTCTGGCAGTAAATATTCACGCAGCGAACGGCTGATGGAAGATGAAATACCGCCATACAGTGATGCTTCGATCAGGCGATAGAATCTGGAGCGATCGCGTTGATCACGGAGTTTCTTCGCCGTTACACCGTATTCAAACATCACGTTGTGATAATCGGTCACCGAATTGAATTTGACGAAACGAATAGCGCCCAGCTCTGCCGCTTGCTTACGCAATTCGTTAAACGGACGCACTTTCGCTTTGTCACTGTCTAGTTTTTCCAACAAAAAATCAGTTGGTTGCAGTGCTGCAGGCACATCGAGCAGACAAAATGGCGTGATATTGACCTTGTTATCGCGGTTGGCGACTTGTTCTAAGTGCACGCCAAACCACAAGCGTTGCCCTTTGGAATTGAGCACATCAATCAGGGAATAGCAGTGACCACGCTGTAATTTACCGTATAAGCCACGATCACGGCTGGCTGAAGAGCTGCCCGCTTCTGTCGTATTACGGAAATGCAGCAATGTCTGATCAGGGATCAGCGCCGTGATCAACGCCGCCATGCTGGTCGATTTACCCGCGCCGTTACCGCCGGATAATGTCGTCACCATCTGATCTAACTCAAAAGTACGGGCAAAAAAGCCGTTCCAGTTAATCATGGTGAAAGAGAGGAATTTACCGCGCGTGATCATATATCCAGCCCCAATTGCTCTTCATCTTCTTCTGCTTCATCCAGTGAATCCCATACGGTTTCACGGGTTGGTAATTCATCATCATGTAAAATCGCTTCGCCCTCACGGATCATGCGTAACTGCACCACACGCGGGTCTTCGTCGGTGCGAACGTCGGCAGCAAAGCGAAACACTGCTTCATTCACGCGGAATTTATCACCCACGCCGAGAGCGGTGACCATGCCTAACCGACGCAAACGACGCATTGAGGTACGAATACGCTCCTGCAACTTTTTCTTATCTAAGTCGGTGCCGCCACTGCGCTGGTTAACCATTCGCAGTAATTGACGCTCATCAGCTAACGAAACCACCTCTTCCTGCAAATCGAGCAGTGAAAAGATACCTTCATTCGCCAAACGCTCAGGGCTGAGATAGAGATAACAAAGCACTTTGCCCACCAGCATATCCAGCTCAGACAATACCGAAGTGCCAATTTCTGAAGTTGAACGCGGGCGGATGTAGAAAAAACCTTCCGGCGCTTTGATCAGTTCCACCTGATAGCGACTGTAAAAACTTTCCAGTTCATCATGGTAATCAAGCAGATAAGAGTGCTGATCCAAATCATCGGCACTAATATGTTTACCACTGCGTAATGCGGTGTCCAATTTCGGAAACAGCGGGTTGGCAATCGCCTGTGCAAGGCGTAATGCGATAGGTAACTCAGTATTGATCAATGACATGCGCTTGCACCTTAGCACCTAAATCGTTAATTGGTTTCCACTTCGGATGACGGGCACTGCTGAGTTCTGCACTGGAATAACCCAGACGAACTGCTTGATCGACCAGCATTCTGGCGACATCAAAGTGTTGATATTCCGGGAATTGTTGCAGGTAATCTTTCAGCAGATCGGCCATATCGAGCGGCTTCCCATGCACTTGGAAATCAGCCAGATAACCGCTGATATGCTCAGACAGTTTTTCATCCAGCGCCTGAATTTCCTGGAATTCCAGCGCAACAGGTAGTTCACCAGTGATTTCATCGTTATGCAGCACCAGCGTTTCATCACGCAGTTCCAGCAGACGGGCTTCTTGTGCTACCAGTAACAGCCAGTTGTGGTTATCAAAGTCACGGATCGATTCACGCAAGCGTTGGCTGAAAACTCGGTTTTTATCCATATCAATCGCGTTACGGATAAATTTATGCACGTGGCGATCATAGCGCGCCCACAGTTCGATACATTGCTGACCCCAGCTCAGAATTGCGTCAATACGGCTTTGCAGCTCAAAGGTCAGGTGTTCAACCTGCACCGAGGTAATAGATTGAGCACGTGCAGTTTCCTGAATATTCAGCAAACCCGACTGCAATTTATGCCCTGCAGCATCAAGCGTATCTTGCAATTCACGCAGTGTTTGACCGGTTTCACGTAGTAGTTTTTCGCAGTTATGGATGGCCTGCGTCCAGTTCTGATTCAAAAGATCAGCAATCTCGGCTTTGACCTGATTTTGTTGATCATCCATAGCCCTTTGAGTCAGATCGATACGATTTAAGATCTCTTCCACCGAATATTTCAGGCGCGGATAAACTTCTTTTTCCCAAGCAGAATCATC
>CALMKU010000155.1 GCA_937866945.1 uncultured Tolumonas sp. | reverse complement strand
TACCAGACAGCGCCTGTCATAGCGCTGCGCGCCATGCCCGGCGCACAAACAAAAATCCCTCACAATGTGAGGGATTATTATTATTCACGGGTATAGATGATTTCAACGCCGTCGTCGTCGTCTTCATCCCAATCGTCATCGAAGTCATCATTCTCTTCAACAACAACCTGTGCCAGTTGTTTCTTATGGTAATCATCCCACATAAACTCAACCGGTTCTGGCGCAGTAATTTTTTGCTCTTCCTCTTTAGGTAGAGACTCCAGATATTCAGCGATCTTATAACAAATCGGTGCTGTACCTTCTTTGTTAATCGCAGAAATACGGAATACTTCACCTTCCCATTCCAGAGCTTCCATGACACGCTTAATGACTTCTTCAGCCTCTTCTTCCAGCATCAGATCCATTTTGTTAAATACTAACCAGCGCGGTTTGGATGCCAGTTTAGGACTGTACTTTTCCAACTCATGAATAATGACTTTAGCATTCTCAGCCGGATCAGATTCATCAACCGGGCAGACATCGACCAGATGCAATAATACGCGGCAACGTTCCAAATGTTTCAGGAAACGAATACCCAAGCCAGCGCCTTCGGCTGCACCTTCAATAAGGCCAGGAATATCAGCGATCACAAAAGAACGCTGGGTACCAACACGTACCACACCTAAGTTTGGTACCAAAGTGGTAAACGGATAATCGGCCACTTTTGGACGCGCGGCAGAAACAGCACGAATGAAGGTTGATTTACCCGCATTCGGTAAACCCAACATACCCACATCTGCCAGCAACAACAGTTCCATTTTCAGGTTGCGTTGTTCACCTTTCGTACCCATGGTTTTCTGACGCGGTGCACGGTTTACTGAGCTTTTGAAACGGGTATTACCCAAGCCATGGAATCCACCTTTGGCGATCAGCATGCGATCACCATGTTTAGTCAGATCACCCAGCACTTCGCCAGTATCTTCATCAGTAGCACGCGTACCCACCGGTACCGTTAACACCAGATCCTTACCACGCGCACCAGTACAATTTGCACCGCGGCCATTTTCGCCACGTTCTGCCATATGGAAACGCTCAAAACGATAGTCAATCAGTGTGTTCAGGTTATTGTCGGCCAGCAAGTAAACATCACCGCCGTCGCCACCATCACCACCATCCGGACCACCATTAGGTACATATTTTTCACGACGGAAGCTAACGCAACCATTACCACCGTCACCGGCTTCAACCCGGACCAGGACTTCATCGACAAATTTCATGACGTCAGGCTCCCCTGTTTGCTTCCTGTTACATTATAGAGAATAACCAACCATTGTTGGTCACATTACAGCTATTCCCTTGAGAACAAACCCTACCCCATAATGATATTCACAGAGAACAGACGGAGGTCAGGCTTGCGCAGAAATCGATATTACGCTGTGTTTAAATGCCGCAAATAACAAAGCCCCGCCATTACGGCAGGGCTTGTGTCTTACAACGCAAAAATTATTCAGCTACGATGCTGACATATTTACGGTTGTTAGGACCTTTAATTTCAAACTTGATAGTACCAGTTGCAGTTGCGAACAGAGTGTGGTCTTTACCACAACCTACATTCACACCAGCATGGAACTTGGTGCCACGTTGACGAACGATGATGCTACCTGCCAGTACGCTTTCACCACCGAAACGTTTAACACCCAGGCGTTTGCTTTCAGAGTCACGGCCGTTGCGCGAGGAACCGCCAGCTTTCTTATGTGCCATTTAAAAACTCTCCTGAATTACGCGTTGATAGCAGTGATTTTCACTTCAGTGAACCACTGACGATGGCCAGCTTGTTTACGATGATGCTTACGACGACGGAATTTCACGATGTGAACTTTATCACCGCGACCGTGCGCAACAACTTCAGCAACAACTTTGCCGCCAGCTACATAAGGTGCGCCAACTTTAACGTCGTCGCCATTAGTAACCATCAACACTTTATCAAATTCAACGGCCGCACCAGTTGCAGCTTCCAGTTTTTCCAGGCGCAAAACCTGACCTTCAGCTACACGATGCTGTTTTCCACCACTTAGGATAACCGCGTACATGTTTAAAACTCCGAATTCGGCATAACGGCGTATTCTGTTTTGCTTAAAACGCCGATGCACTTAAACCTAATGACAATGGCCGCGGATTTTACGCAAGTTGCACCCATTACGCAATAAGCAAATCACTATCTTGTGTAATTTCGCATCATAGTGCGGATGAATACAGCCCAAGGACTGCACTTGAGGTTTGTTTCATGTAGAATTAGCGACAATCTTTAGCCTGCACGCTAGCCCGAGAGCATTTTAGAACGCCCATGGATCAACAAGTTATCCGCACTCTCGCCGATGACGATATGCAAGCGGTAAATCAGCTGATTTATCAACGACTGCAATCGGATGTCGCTTTGGTTAATCAGCTCGCCTATTACATTATCAGTGGTGGCGGTAAACGTGTTCGTCCTTTACTGGCGGTACTTGCAGCCAGAGCAATTGATTATCAGGGCGACGCGCACATCCGTCTGGCGACTATCATAGAATTCATTCATACCGCCACGTTGTTACATGATGATGTCGTCGATGAATCTGCATTACGCCGTGGCCGTGATACTGCCAATCAATTGTTTGGTAATGCCGCCAGTGTATTAGTAGGTGATTTCCTACATACCCGCGCCTTTCAGATGATGGTTGAGCTTGGCAATATGCAGGTTATGCAATTGCTCTCTGATGCGACCAACCTGATTGCAGAGGGTGAAGTCATGCAATTAATGAATTGTAACGACCCATCTACTACCGAAGATAATTATCTGCAGGTCATTTACTGTAAAACGGCCAAGCTGTTTGAAGCCGCGACTCATTGTGCTGCAATACTGGCTAATCAACCTGCGCATATAGAACTGGCTTTACGCGATTACGGTAAATATCTAGGCACTGCTTTTCAGTTAATTGATGATGTGATGGACTATTCTTCCAGTAGCCAGACCATGGGCAAAAATGTGGGCGATGATCTTGCGGAAGGTAAACCAACATTGCCGCTAATCCATGCGATGAGACAGGGCACACCAGAGCAAAGTAAACGGATAGCGCAAGCCATTACAGAGCGTGACGGAATGGAGCATCTGGATGAAATTCTGGATATTCTGACGCAAACTAAAGCGCTCGAATACACCACCAGCCGGGCTGAGCAAGAAGCGCAGAAAGCGATTGATGCGTTGGCCGTCTTACCTGACTCACCGTACAAAACCGCATTGCAGGTATTAGCTGATTTAGCTGTTCGCCGCCAGTCTTAAGTACAACTGCAACTCAGTTAAGAGACCGTTTACCCTAACAACCGTCCATAAAAAAACGCCAGACACTGTCTGGCGTTTTTGTTTTCAGCATCAATATATTAATCAGCAAACGGATGACGCAAAATCATCGTTTCATCACGATCTGGGCCAGTAGAAATAATATCAACCGGTGTACCCGTGATTGCTTCAATACGTTTAATGTAATTGATTGCAGCTTGCGGTAATTCGGCAATGCTCTTCGCACCGAACGTATTTTCAGTCCAGCCAGGCATCGTTTCATAAACCGGTGTGACCAGCTCATAATCATCGGCAGCCATTGGTGGAACATCACGTACAGTACCATCTGCACCTTTATAACCGATGCAGATTTTAACTTCATCCAAACCATCCAATACATCCAGTTTTGTCAGGCAGAAACCGGAAATAGAATTGACCTGAATTGCACGTTTCATCGCAACAGCATCAAACCAGCCACAACGACGTTTACGACCAGTAGTCGCACCGTATTCATGACCTTTAGCACACAAGCGCTCACCAATATCATCAAACAGTTCTGTCGGGAATGGACCACCACCAACACGTGTCGTGTAAGCTTTAGCAATACCCAGAACATAATCAACGAAACGCGGACCGAAACCAGAACCAGTTGCAACACCACCTGCAGTGGTATTAGACGAGGTTACATACGGATAAGTGCCATGATCGATGTCCAACAGCGTACCTTGTGCGCCTTCGAACATGATCTTGTCGCCACGTTTACGTGCCTGATCCAACATTTCAGTCACATCAACGACCATAGAGATCAATAATGATGCATATTCTTTTACTGCTGCCAGAACATCATCATAAGATACTGCTTCAACACCATAGAACTGTGTCAGCTGGAAGTTATGATAAGTCATCACTTCTTTCAGCTTTTCAGCAAACGTATCCATGTTAAACAGATCGCCAACACGCAGACCGCGACGAGCCACTTTATCTTCGTATGCCGGACCGATACCACGCCCAGTAGTACCAATCGCTTTGCTACCGCGAGCCAATTCACGTGCTTTATCTAAAGCAACATGATAAGGCAGGATAAGTGGACATGCTTCACTTAAGTACAAGCGCTCACGAACAGGATAACCGCTAGCTTCAAGCTCATTCATCTCTTTTAACAGAGCATCAGGAGCAAGAACAACACCATTACCGATGATACATTTGCAGTTGTCGCGCAAAATACCAGACGGGATCAGATGCAGAACAGTTTTTTTACCATCGATAACCAGGGTATGACCGGCGTTGTGTCCTCCCTGATAACGCACTACGAATTGGGCTTTGTCAGTCAACAGATCGACAATTTTACCCTTTCCTTCGTCACCCCATTGGGTGCCCAAGATAACGACGCTTTGACCCATTTTTTTCTGTCTGAAGAGTGGTTAAAAAAGGATTCTAACAAAATTTGAGCAGCGCAGAAATGCCCTTGTGGCCTGTTTAGCTAAGAAATTTCCATACAAGAAGAGGGCTGATGCCCTCTTCTTGTCTAACCTACTGTATAGCGGGTTATTTTGTCATCGGTTGCTGTGGGCTTTTCAGATATTTAAAGAACTCGTTATCGGTACTCAGCACCATATAGTCTTTACCACTTTTGAAGCTATTTTTATAAGCATCCAAACTACGTAAGAATGAAAATAGCTCCGGATTCTGCTTATAGGTTTCCGCATAAATTCGTGCAGCTTCAGCATCACCTTCGCCCTTAGCCTGACGGGATTTACGCTGAGCTTCTGCCAGCATGACTGTCACGCGACGATCAATGTTAGCACGTAGAATTTCCGCCTTCTCTCTGCCTTGTGAGCGATGCTCACGCGCTACCGAGTTACGTTCTGCACGCATACGTTGGTATATAGAGTTAGAGACTTCCAGCGGCAAGTTAATTTGCTTAATCCGAACGTCAACAACCTTGATACCCAATTCTGAAGAGCGAGCCATTTGACGCAATGCATCTTCCATGACTTCAGTTCGCTCACCGGAAACGATGTCTTTAATGGTGCGGCTACCAATTTCAGAGCGCAGACCATTATTGATTTTCCGTTTCAGTAAAGATTCCGCTTGTGCACGGCTACCACCGCCGGTCGCCAGATAAAATTTGGCAAAATCTTCGATACGCCATTTAACGTAAGAATCAATGATCAAATCTTTTTTCTCGGAGGTAACAAAGCGATCCGCCTGACCATCCAAGGTCTGGATCCGAGCATCTAATTTACGCACATCATCAATAAACGGCCATTTCCAATGCAAACCAGGCTCATAGACCTTAGGAATATCATTGTCGCCTTCACGGATCACTTTACCAAACTGCACGACAATACCGCGCTGGCTTTCATCAATGACAAAAACAGATGATGAAACCAACAGCCCAACGGCAGCCAGACCAATAAGAATATAGTTTTTCATTAGTATCTCCCGCTCGTACGGCTGCTGTCGCGTATCGGCGCACTATCTACGCTGTCAGCACCAGCATCACTACTCTCTGTTGGTACTGTTGACTGTGAATTATTCACTGTCGTGTCAGTCGTGGAAGACAGAGTGGGTGGTACATTTTCTTTTCTGCTATTAGTCTGATTACTGTTCATTTTATCCAAAGGAAGATAGATCACGTTGTTATTTCCCTTCGGAACATCAATCAGCACTTTGTTTGTGTTCTGATACAACTCTTCCATAGTATCCAGATATAAACGCTCACGAGTCAGTTCAGGAGCAGCAATATATTGCGGTAACAACTGGTTAAAACGAGCTACTTCACCAGTGGCTTTTAATACCACTTGCTCTTTATACCCCAAAGATTCTTCTTCAAGGCGCTTAACCTGACCACGGGCTTTCGGCTCTGTTTCACGCGCATATGCTTCTGCTTCACGAATGAAACGTTGTTCATCTTCCTGTGCAGAGATAGCGTCATCGAATGCATCTTTTACTTCTTCCGGCGGACGTGCAGGTAAGAAGTTTACGTCAGCAATCGCGATCCCCATATGATAAGGAGTGATGATACCTTCCAGTACTTGCCAGGTGTTCTGACGGACCTTTTCACGTCCGCGCGTCAACAGTTCATCCATACTGGTATGACCAACTACGTAGCGCAGAGCACTATCAGTGGCTTCACGCAGGCTATTATCAGCATTCGTAACGCTGAATAGATATGCACGTGGGTCAACGACACGGTACTGAACATCCATCTCAACCCGGACAACGTTCTCATCTTCTGTCAGCATGAAACCGGAAGATGGCATCGACTTGACGGACTCAACATCAACCGGGATCACTTTATCAATAAAGGTTACTTTCCAGCGTAAGCCTGGATCAACTGTTTCATGGTATTTACCAAAACGTAAAACCACGCCACGTTCGGCTTCTTCGATGGTATAGAAACCACTACCGATCCAAATTACGATGGCCAACAAGGCGAAAACAACAAGACCGGTACTACCACCGGGGCTAGCCGGACTCTGACCACCAAATGTTCCGGTCAGTTTGTCCCAGACACTTCTCAGTATTTTTTCCAAATCAGGCGGGATCTGACTTTTTCCTGTATTTTTCCAGGGGTCTCGATCTTTGTCATTATTGTTTCCAGGCTCATTCCAGGCCATTCGAGTCTCCGTTGATTTTCATATTGTGTTTTAACATTAAGACGACTGACACATTAATCTTTCACGATAAAGCTAAGAATGCTCTCACCTTCTTGTTTAACAAGGCGTAACCATTCGATTTCTGAAAGACGGATTTGAACTATGCAATCACCATCTTCAATATAGTTTTCGCGTTGTATCGCTTTGAGTTCATATAACCGGCTACGTAAACGAGCCGCGGATATCGGTAATTTAAGTTGAAACTCTGCAACAGTAACACTTAATAGCTCATCCAAGACAGATAAGAGTAAATCTGTGCCTTCACCGGTCAGCGCCGATAACCATACAGCAACGGGCTTACCGGTGTCATCTCGCTCAATCCGAGGTATTCCTTCGGGAAGACAATCAACTTTGTTATAAACCAGCAATTGCGGCACTTCATCGGCTTCGATTTCATGCAGCACTTCATCTACCTGAGCGATATTATCTTGTACTCGCTCATCAGCACAATCGATCACATGTAGCTGTAAATCAGCTTCTCGCGTCTCTTGTAATGTCGCTTTGAACGCGGCAACCAAATCATGCGGCAAGTGTCGGATAAAACCAACCGTATCGGCTAATACTATGGGGCCAAGTTTGGTTAATTCAATCCGGCGCAAAGTAGGATCCAGGGTGGCAAATAACTGATCGGCAGCGTACACCTTCGACTGTGTCATGCGGTTAAACAGCGTCGATTTCCCCGCGTTGGTATAACCAACCAGTGATACTACCGGGATCGCGTTGCGCACCCGAGCTCGACGCCCTTGCTCACGTTGTTTTTCTACTTTCTCTAACCGGCCAAGAATATTAGCGATCTTTTCTCTGATCAGACGACGGTCAGTTTCCAACTGTGTTTCACCCGGTCCGCGCATGCCGATCCCGCCTTTTTGGCGTTCAAGGTGGGTCCAGCCACGTACCAGACGACTGGATATATGACGCAGCTGTGCCAGCTCTACCTGAAGTTTACCTTCATGAGTACGGGCTCGCTGAGCAAATATATCGAGGATGAGCGTAGTGCGATCTAATACACGGCATTCGAAGATACGCTCGAGATTTCGTTCCTGCGCAGGCGTTAGTGCATGATTAAAAATAACCAGATCGGCTTCTAAACGGCGAACCTCCTGGGCTATTTCATCTGCTTTACCGGTACCGATAAAAAACTTGGCTTGTGGGGAATCACGACGGGTAGTAATAGTGCCCAGAATGGTTGCACCGGCAGACGTAGCCAACATTTCCAGCTCACGCAAATCTTCTCTGGCAGCTTCATCCTTAAAATCGACGTGCACCAGAATAGCCTGTTCTCCGCCTTGATAGCGTTCAAACAAGAGATAACTCCTCAGTAACTAACAACGATCTCCCTGCCGGAATAGCAGGGAAAATGCAGGTTACTACTCTTCAGACTGAGAATCGCCGTCACCAGTAGTTGGTGTGTGATGTGCTACCGGGCGTGCAGGAACAACGGTAGAAATAGCGTGCTTATAAACCATCTGGCTGACGGTATTTTTCAAAAGGATCACAAACTGATCGAACGATTCCACTTGTCCTTGCAGTTTAATACCATTGACCAGATAAATAGACACGGGAACGCGTTCACGACGTAATGCGTTCAAAAATGGATCTTGTAAGGATTGCCCCTTAGCCATGTTATTGTCCTTATAGTTTTGTTTTAATTGAGCTAGGCGTTAAATATTAAAGTAGCAGATATTATAGAGGACGTCATGCGCTTGTGATGCTCTGACAAACAATATCTGCGTTATTCGGCGCGCCAGTTTCAAGCCATGTCACGTTTTGCCAGCCTCTTAACCAAGTCATCTGTCGCTTGGCTAATTGGCAGGTTGCTACAATACCGCGGTAAACCATTTCGTCATAGCTGATCTGTCCGTCCAGATATTCCCACATCTGTCGGTATCCGACACAACGAATGGAAGGTAGATCCGCATTCAGATCGCCACGCTGATAAAGCGCCCTCACCTCTTGCTCAAAGCCTTGCGCCAACATTAATTTATATCGCTCCGCGATCCGTCGCCGTAACAATTCACGGTCACTCGGCGCAATAGCAAATTGTAATGTACGATAAGGCAGTTGTTCGCCTTTGGTCTGCGTTAATTCTGTTAACGTTTTTCCACTGATGCGATATACCTCAAGCGCACGCGACAATCGCTGCGGATCATTTTGATGAATCCGTGCCGCAGAAATGGGATCGATATGCTGCAACTGTTGATGTAAAGCATCCCAGCCGATTTGTGCTGCTTCAGTTTCAATCGTCTGGCGGATAAGCGGATCAGCCGCAGGTAATGGGGACAGCCCTTCCAGCAAGGCTTTGTAATACAACATGGTTCCGCCAACCAGCAACGGAATACGCCCTTGCGCCACAATCGACTCTATTTCTCGTAACGCATCTCGACGAAAATCAGCGGCTGAATAGGCTTCTGTCGGCTCAATAAGATCTAATAAACGATGCGGTGCTTGTGCTTGCTCTGCTGCAGTGGGTTTGGCCGTGCCAATGTCCATGCCCCGATAGACTAATGCTGAATCAACGCTGATGATGTCACATGGCAAACGGTTTGCTAATTCAATCGCCAGTGCGGTTTTACCGGATGCGGTTGGCCCCATCAGAAATATCACTGTTGGGTGTTGCAGTTCAGTCACGAGAAAAAACCTCTAGAATTTGCGTAATATCAACGTGTTGGACAATATGAGCTTTCATTTGCCAGTTTGCGATATTGTTTTGCATCCACTGCCACAATGACTGTGCTGACGCCGTAGAATAATGAAGCGGGATAAGCTCCGGTAATGTAAGCCAGCTGGAGATAAACGACTGCCAATCTGCTTGTGAAATCACTGCCGGATAATCATCTAATAATTGCAATAACGCCGGCACCGTAGAAACCAGATCCGTTTGTCTCAGCATTGCTGGCACAGCCTGAATAATCAGTTGCTGATTTTTCGGCGAATTCAGACGAAGTCCGAGCTTTTGCAACCATGAGGCATATTCGTTCAGCCAATCCGCGGATTGCGTCGTCTGTAAGCGTTGCGGGATCAATAAAGGCTGTGAAGTTAAGCCTTCATTAAATAAGCCACTAAACTGAATTAGCCATTGCTGATGCTGAATGGCACACAGATCCGCCAGGATTAAGGTTTCATCCTGTGCCGATAGTAAATACCGCTCGCGGAATAAGCGTAATACTGGCCAATCAGCCGTGTTACTGACTTCAGTTTCTGTATACCGAAGCTCAGACGTCACCGGTAATTCGGCATGTAACAACGCACTGTACGACCGTAACTGCGAAGAAGAAGGTGAAGTATAACCGCCAACCGGGGCGGTATATTGGTGCTGGCTGGTTGCAATGGGCTTTAATGGCGTCACCGGATAGTCGGGTGCTGCTTCCTCTATACCGGAAAAAACAGGCTCCGTAGCTGCAGCGCTATAAGCCGTCTGCAATGCCTGACCAATAACCTGCACAATAAAGTCATGGACCTGGCGGGCCTCATGAAAACGAACTTCATGCTTCGACGGATGCACATTTACGTCCACCTGACGGGGATCTAGCTGCAGATAAAGCACGTAGGAAGGCTGGAACGATGCACCGCTGTATTCAGTATAAGCTTGTCGAATAGCATGATTCAGCAACTTATCGCGCATCATGCGACCATTCACATAACAGTACTGAACTTCACCAATATTCGTGAGTGGCTGTGGTGCTAACCAGCCGTACAAACGCAGACCAAGATGTTCGCTATCGACCCGAAGGGCCGCTTGCATAAACTCATTACCGCAAGCTTGGGCGACGCGTTGCTCTTGGAGTAATTCAGTCTGTGCCGGACGATATTGCCGCAGTAGCTTGCCGTTATGCTTTAAATTGATCGCGACATCAAACCGACTCAGCGCTAAACGTCGTAACAATTCATCAATATGCCCAAATTCTGTTTTTTCACTACGCAGGAAACGCCGACGGGCGGGAGTATTGAAAAACAAATCCAGAACTTCAACGGTAGTACCGATAGGATGTGCCGCCGGTTTAATGGTGACATCCATCTCGCGGCCTTCCGCATAAGCTTGCCAGGCTTCGCTTTGCTCTGCGGTACGGGATGTCAGCGTTAAACGGGAAACGGAGCTGATAGAGGCTAAGGCTTCTCCACGAAACCCAAGACTCTCTATATGCTCAAGATCATCGAGTGTGGCTACTTTTGACGTCGCATGACGAGCCAGTGCTAACGAAAGCTCAGTGCCGGGGATACCGCTACCGTTGTCACGAATGCGAATGAGCTGAATGCCCCCTTTTTCCAACTCGACATCAATACGGTTGGCCCCCGCATCCAGACTGTTTTCAACCAGTTCTTTGATGACAGATGCCGGACGTTCAACCACTTCACCAGCGGCAATTTGGTTCGCCAGAATAGGTGGCAGTATTTGAATGGGCATATCAAATAGTCGGAATAATGATAACTTGTCCGATCAACAAGTTATCTGATTTAAGGTTATTCCGGTTACGCAGTGCTTTTTTGCTGACACGATATTGTTCAGCAAGCCCCGATAAACTTTCACCTGTTTTCACCACATGCTTGTGAGTATTTGACTCACTGGCATTACCCGATATTCCACTTTTTTTGGCTGGTGCATTGACGAACGTACCACCAGCATTTGGCAGGCTACGGCCATAATAATCCCGGACACCGCTAAAAATAGCAGTGGCTAGTTGTGACTGATAATCCGCCGACGCCAGCAGGCGCTCTTCCTGCGGATTGGAGATAAACCCGGTCTCAATCAGCAATGACGGAATATCCGGCGCTTTTAATACCGCTAAACTGGCATGTTCTGGTCGTTTTTTATGTAATTTAGCCACATTGCCGATACGGCGCAGAACCCGACGACCAATGTCATAGCCTTCGCTGCGGGAGTTATCCCAGGACAGATCGAGGATCGTTTGTGCCAGATACGGGTTAGGTTCTGTTTCCGCAATCACCTTACCTGCCCCACCTAATAATTCAGTGTGTTTGGTTTGCTGATCCAGCAATTTATCCATCTCTTTATCAACACGTTTGGCAGATAAAATCCAAACCGATGCCCCTCTGACGGTGTTGCTCGGGCCACTATCCGCATGAATTGATATCAACAAACGGGCATTTTTACGACGTGCGATAGCAGATCGCTCATCGAGTTCGACAAAGTTGTCACGTGAGCGGGTCATTATTGCCCGCATACCCGGCTGATTATTAATCAGATTTGCCAGTTTACGGGCAATACCCAGCGTAACAGTCTTTTCATATGTATTTCCTGGGCCAATGGCTCCCGGATCTTTACCGCCGTGGCCCGCATCAATTGCCACAATAAAAGCACCACCACTACTTGGTAAAACCGCTTTGCTGGTGTCTGGTGAATCATCAGGCACATCAGCCGCTGGCGATGAATCGGGTGCAGCTAATTCCTCTTTAGAAATAAGATCACTAAGCTGTATCACCCGGCCTGCCACCGCTTTATCTATTTTTGCTGTCGGAGGCTGCGCCTGTAATGTCACTGAATCGTTAGCAGATATTGGTGTTCGGGTAATTTCCGTTTTTACCTTTACTGCGGAAGATGCGACGTCATTGCGCGATACAACGGCCACGGATGGCTCAGTATTACTTGGCGAAACAACTGGTTTAGAAAAGCTAGTGTTGTTACCTGACACACCATTTTTGGCAACCAGCGTGCCCGGTTTAATATCAATCACCAAACGATGATGACGATAGCTCGCCTGCGGCGCTAATGAGAAAATTTGCGGTTTTACGCCATTAGCCAATGCGAATTCCACTTGCACTACATTACCCGGCAGGCTATTGCGGCGAATGCTACGTAAAAAACCTTCACAACCAGCAGTACGGGGAACTGGAAACGGCGCGCCCGTAATATCCTGAAAATCGATTATCAGGCTATTTTTGCCAGTATCAATGGTAAAGCTGTAATTCGGCTGACTTTCCAGATCAAACACCATACGTACCTTTTCCGCTGTTGGAGAAATACGTAATTGTTTGATCTGATTCGCCGCCGCAGGCCACGCCAATACAGCTAATAAAATAAGAAGAATTCTGATGTTCACGATGGATTCAATCTGGAAATAATAATTTCACCGATGTCCGTACGGGCTGCAATTTCAGCTCGTCTGGCGCCATGTTCATAATGCAACGTAATTTCAAGATCTGGGGTTGGTAGCCAACCCATGCCTTTCTCCGGCCACTCGATCAAACATAAACAGTCAGGCGCAAAATAATCGCGGATCCCCATAAACTCAAGCTCTTCCGGATCAGCTAAACGATACAAATCGAAATGATAAACCTGCCATTTTGGCAACTCATACGCTTCAACCAGCGTATAGGTTGGGCTTTTTACTTTGCCCTGATGACCTAACGCGAGCACAAAGCCACGCGATAATGTTGTTTTACCAGCACCAAGATCACCATGCAAAAAAATAGTGGCAGATTGATGACATGCCAGCGCAAGCTCTGCACCTAACGCGACGGTAGCATCACTGTCAGCGAGTATTCGTATCAGCGTTTTTCCCATGTTGATACCTTTGAGGATTGACCAGTTTTTGTAACCAGAAGAATAAATCTGAAGCCAGCATACCGCGCTCACCCTGTTCGCTGGCAATTTCATTCGCCGCTTTGCCATGAAGCAGTGCGCCGCAACAAGCTGCATCAAATAACATCAGCCCTTGCGCTAAAAGGGCCGCTATAATGCCAGAAAGTATATCGCCCATGCCACCGCTGGCCATGCCCGGATTACCTTCTGTGCAAATCGCCATCTGTTTGCCATCAAAGATCAGCGTGCCTGATCCTTTTAATAATACCACGCCACCATAGCGATGGTGTAATTCCTGAATAGCCGCAAAACGATCAGCTTGAATATCGGCAACCGTAGAATGTAATAAGCGTGCAGCTTCGCCTGGGTGCGGAGTTAACACCCAGTTTGCTCTGGATTGCGGATATTGCGCCAACCAATTTAACCCGTCAGCATCGAGCACCATACGACCTTGAAACGAGATGAAATTGTCCCACTGCTGTTTGCCCCATTCATTAAAGCCAAGCCCAGGGCCTGCCACTAAGACATCAGGCCATTCCAGTACGTCAGTAGTAAGACGCTGACATAACATCAGCTCTGGCCGCCCAGAAAAGACCAGTAATTGATTATCAGGATGACAAAATACCAGCACCAGCTCGCAAAGCAGCCTCTCCGGCTAAACGGATCGCACCAGGCATACCTAAACCACCACCCGCCAGTAACACTTTACCGTTATTACCTTTGTGCGCCGTACGAGCTCGCAATGGTAACAGCGGTAATACCGCGCTGTAATCGAGCAAACGAACGCCAGCCGTATCGCAATATTGGCTATGACTATCTTTTAAATCAGAGAAATAAAGCTCGCCCGTGAAATCAGCAGCCATGCCGGTCAACAAACCCGGTTTCAAACCAACTAATGTCAGCGTAGTTGTAGCATGCACCGCGCCGCCCAACGGCATGCCGGTATCCGCATTTAAACCACTCGGGATATCAACAGCCAGTACCGGTGATGTTTGTCGATTGATAAACTGGATCCACGCTAATAAATCACCGCTCAGTGTCGTGGACGGACCGATACCTAACAAGGCATCGATGATGACATCGGGTTGACCATGCAGTGATTGTAATGAGCCGCAAGAACCACCCGCCTTTAACCAATCATATCGGGCTTGTTCCGCCGGAATGCCGGGAGAAGGCTCATCAAATGCAGCGACTTGCACGCTATAACCGGCTTGTTTTGCCAAACGCGCCAACACATAACCGTCACCGCCGTTATTGCCCTTCCCGCAAAAGATCCAGAGATGACGGGCTTTCGGCCAGCAGAGTTGCAACGTATGAAATAGTGCCTCGCCAGCACGCAACATCAGCTGATAAATAGAAATATGTTGTGCCGCAATCAGCTGTTGTTCCATCTGGCGGATCTGTTCGGTACGCCAACTGTACTGTGGTAAACTCTCGCGTACTTTGACGATAACCGGTGCGCTGTGATTCATGACGACCACACTCGATTTGCAAAAGTTAGCTCACGATATCAAGCAATGGGGGCAAGAGCTAGGCTTTGATCAGGTCGGGATCACAGACTGCGATTTAACCAGTGAAGAGCCGCAATTGGAAAGCTGGTTAGCGCAAAATTATCACGGCGAAATGGAATATATGGCACGTTACGGTTTAATGCGCGCCCGCCCCGCCGAGCTACAACCCGGAACCCGTTCTGTGGTCTCTGTGCGGATGAATTATCTGCCGCCACTGGCGAAAATTGCCGAAGTTCTGGATAACCCAACACGAGGCTATATCAGCCGTTATGCGCTTGGGCGTGATTATCACAAAGTCTTACGTAATCGTCTGAAACAACTCGGCGAACGCATTCAACGCGCTACCTGCGATCTGCAATTTCGGCCATTTGTCGATTCAGCCCCCATCATGGAGCGCCCGCTGGCTGATAAGGCGGGCTTAGGCTGGACCGGAAAACATACTCTGCTCATCAATCAGCAAGCTGGTTCTTTTTTCTTTCTTGGCGAATTATTGATTGATTTAGCCCTACCCATCGATGAACCAACGCAGCCCTCTTGCGGAAATTGCAGTGCTTGCCTGCAGATCTGCCCTACTGGCGCGATTATAGCCCCCTACCAGCTGGATGCTCGTCGGTGTATCTCTTATCTGACTATCGAGTTAAATGGTCCGATCCCGGAAGAGTTTCGCCAGCTGATTGGCAATCGTATCTATGGTTGTGATGATTGCCAATTGATTTGCCCGTGGAATCGTTATGCCGTCACCTCTGCAGAGCACGATTTTTCTCCTCGTCACGAATTACATACACCAGAACTGCTTACGCTGTGGTCATGGGATGAAAAAACCTTTCTCAAAACTACCGAGGGCAGCCCAATACGCCGCATAGGTTTTGAAAAATGGCAACGTAATATTGCGATAGCGCTGGGTAATGGCCCAGTGTCAGACGAGGTAATTAAGGCATTACAAGCAAAACAGTGCGAAACCACTGAACTGGTGCAGGAACATATCGCTTGGGCTTTACAACAACTACAAACAAAACAAATAGCTGATGATAAAAAACATGCGCGGTTGATCCGTTGTATTTATAAAGGTTTACCAGAACATGCTTAAAGGTGATATATGCGTATTTTAGGAGTCGATATTGGTGGTACCGGCATAAAAGCAGCGGTGATCGAAACACAAACCGGCAAACTCATCAGCGAACACAAACGCATTCCGACACCGCAACCCGCCACACCGGAAAACATAGCCATTAGTCTGGCGCAGCTGGTTAGCGAATTAGCATGGGCCGGACCAATTGGCTGTGGTTTCCCTGCAACTGTGCATCATGGCGTTGCTTACAGTGCCAGTAATATTGATCCCAGCTGGATCAACACCGATGCACAGACCCTGTTTTCACAAGTGACTGGTCAGCCTTGCTTCGTCGTGAATGATGCCGATGCCGCCGGTATGGCAGAAATGCGTTTTGGTGCAGGTCAAAATAATCAAGGTGTCACCATCTTGCTGACAATCGGCACTGGGATTGGTTCGGCAGTATTTGTGAATGGCCAGCTACACCCGAATACCGAATTGGGACATGTGCGTTTTGGCGACAGCATTGCTGAGCGCTATTGTGCGGAATCCGTGCGGATCAAGCAAAATTTAAGCTGGCAGGAATGGGGAACCCGATTTAATGAATATCTGAATCATCTGGAGTTTGTCTTTAATCCAGATCGATTCATTATTGGTGGTGGTATTGCGGAGCACATGGCGCAATTCCAGCCTTACCTGCACACAAACGCATTGGTGTTACCGGCCAGTAGTCTGAATCAGGCCGGGATTATTGGTGCGGCACTGTTTGCAGAAAGCCAAATTTGACGAACAAAAAAGCCTCGCTGATCAGGCGAGGCTTTAATCTGGAACAAGAAATTATTCGCTGGCCGGATTATTTTTTACATCAATAAACGGCACCGCACTGTTCGGCAACATCGTCTGTGGTAATGCACCATTCCAACGTTCCGCTTTGATCAATTCAACCAAATTCGGGTTCTGACGTAAGGCATCCCCTTTGGCCTTAATCGCAGCGGCTTCCGCCTCACCTTTCATCCGTGTTGCATCTGCTTGTGCAGCAGCTTGCGCTTTCACACTTTCAGCCTGCGCTTTCGCCTGAGTTACGGTAATTTCCGCCTGAACTTTTTCGCGTA
The DNA here is from genome assembly GCA_937866945.1 of uncultured Tolumonas sp. GTDB lineage: Bacteria > Pseudomonadota > Gammaproteobacteria > Enterobacterales > Aeromonadaceae > Tolumonas. The sequence continues at coordinate 845 of CALMKU010000155.1, read as the reverse complement.
AGGCGTTTTGTTGCAACTTGGCAACTTCCACTTCTGCCAACATCCGCTGTTCCACCGATTGCTCATAAGCCTCAGAGAAGTCGATGTTATCTAACTGCACACTCTCAATTAGGATCGGGCCTTGCAGCACTTTAGATACGGAATCATAGATGTCTGCATTTAATTTAGCCCGGTTTTGAATTGAGCTGGCCGCGACATAACTACCAAATACCGTTTTCACTGCTTGTGGTAAACGAGGTTGGATAATTCTGGCTTCTAACGATGGCAAAGAACCAAATTCCGAATAGATCTTCTGTAATTCTGACTCTTGTGCATGCCAGTTGATTGAAACATCGAGAGTCGCTGGTTGTTGATCCCGCGAGTAAGCAGGTAACTGGAAATGCGACACCTGCGTCTGCAAACTAATCGTATGTGTTGATTCAAGTAAGGGGATTTTGAAGTTAAGGCCGGGCTCAGCTATACGCTGAAAGGCGCCAAAACGTAACACAATACCGCGTTCACCCTGATCCACCGTAAAGTATGAGCTGAATATTATAAAAGCAACAAAGGCAGCCAGAGCCACAAAAAAGGCCGGTTTACCTGCTGATGGGGGCTTAATATTGATGGGATTTTTGGAGACATCAAACATACTTTTATCCTAATGCTTTGTGCTTAGTTATATTGAGTAGTTTGATTATATTCGAATTTGGAGCGGGAAACGAGACTCGAACTCGCGACCCTAACCTTGGCAAGGTTATGCTCTACCAACTGAGCTATTCCCGCGTCGCATGGTATTGAACTGATTCTAGATATTGGAGCGGGAAACGAGACTCGAACTCGCGACCCTAACCTTGGCAAGGTTATGC
>CALMKU010000154.1 GCA_937866945.1 uncultured Tolumonas sp. | reverse complement strand
ATAAGACCTTTGATTTTACCTCTTTTTCAGGATCGATCTCCAGATCTTGTTCGCAAGATCTTCACAATCATTACAGATCATGTGTGCAGTTTTGTGGATAATGCTGGGATATCATGGTTATTTGCGCACTATTTATCCACAATGTTACGCACCGATGATCGACTGATCTCGTCAAAGAGTACATGTCGCCACTGCCTAACCGCTAAGACCAGCGTGGTTCCGTGCTTTTCTTCCATGTTTAAACTGCGATCACTGCGGGTCAATTCACTGAATTCACGCGCCCAACGTGCCATCAGCTGCTGTAATTCGCGATTGCTGCTGTTGCAAAGCAGCCCGTTTAATACCAGCAATTTTTCGGTTTCCTTATCAAAACGGGACTGGAAAAAATCCTGCTGTACCCGTTGCAGGAAAAAACGCTGGATCGGACCATCCGGTAACCAACTGAAATGCGTTGCCAAACGTAGGCGGATCCGGTTACCCGGCAGCAGGTCAATGATCTTTAGTCGATCGAGTGCGGCCAGCTTACGCACACACTCAGGCTCGGTCAGGGCATAGTGCGATAGCAGATCCTGAAATGAGAAACCATTAATGACACTCACCGCCACCAGCAACAACAGTTGATCGGCAGCTATATCCTGCTCTTGTTGTAACGTGAGCTGCGTCAGCTGGGGTTGTTGCTGTGCCTGTTGCATCAGTTCGGAAAATTCAATTTGTAACCAGTCACACAATTGCTCCAGTCGTTGCAGGGTAAAACTTTGGCTGGCAAACAAGCGCTTGACCGATGCTTCACTCAAATCCAGTAACTGGGCAACATCAGCATAAGTTTTCCCCTGTGCCCGTAGCTGCTTTTTTAAGGCTAATAACAGGTTGTTGGTCTGACTCATAAAACTCGCTACCGCAATAAAGTATTATTTAACAATACCATGAGGTGTAACAGACGCAACAAGGCGAATTCCATTTGTAAAAAACGATACTATTCTTCACGATATAGTCATCTGTTAGGTGGAAATCAGGACTTCCTCATGTTCAAATTACTTAGCCAGCGCGGTGCCCTCGCCTTTCTGCTGGCCGGCTTTATGAATGCCTTTGTCGATCTCGGGCATAAAATTATTATTCAGAATACCGTCTTCAAAATTTATGACGGCTCACAGCAGGTGATCCTCACCGCGATTGTGAATGCGCTGATCTTGCTGCCATTTATTGCCTTTTTTGCCCCTGCTGGTTTTAGTTCTGACAAATACCCCAAAGATAAAGTGATGCGCATTTCCGCTTGGGTTGCTGTTGGGTTAACGCTGGCTATCACACTGTGTTATTACATGGGGTGGTTCTGGCCGGCCTTTACCATGACTTTCCTGCTCGCCGTACAAGCCACCTTCTATTCACCCGCGAAATACGGTTATATCCAAGCACTGTTTGGTAAAAATCATCTGGCGGAAGCTAACGGTGCAGTACAAGCAGTCTCTATCATCGCGATTCTCGCAGGCACAGTGGCTTTTACCGTGGTGTTTGAATTGTGGTTCCCAACTGGTTCTAAGCAAAGTGGCCTGATATTGCAATCACTCGCCCCTGCGGGCTGGATGCTGGTGGGTTGTACTGTATTAGAGCTATTACTGTTATATCGCTTACCAACTTTAGAGCATCCGCAACCATTACCAGCGTTTGACTGGCAAAATAGTGTCAAAATAGCCCAGTTTAAGAAAGAGTTAGCACCAGTATTAGATCGTGATGTCATTCGTTTGTCAGTGCTCGGTTTATCGCTATTCTGGGCTGTTGGCCAAGTGTTACTGGCTGCGTTCCCTGCGTTTGCTAAAGAAGCAGCAGGTATTGAAAATACGTTGATTTTACAAGGTGTGCTGGCATGTACCGGCCTAGGGATCGCTCTGGGCTCTACTTTAGCGGCACGGTTATCACGTAACTATATTGCCACCAGCTTGATCCCGGTTGGTATTGTCGGCGTGGCTGCAGGTCTGGTGATGTTACCGCAATTTACCAGTACCACCCTATATGCCCTCGATTTTCTGCTGATTGGCACCGCTGGCGGTATGTTCATCGTACCGTTGAATGCGCTGATCCAGTTTCACAGCCGCGAAGATGAACTGGGTAAGGTGATCGCAGGCAATAATCTGTTCCAGAATATCGCCATGCTCTCCTTCCTGATCTTAACTGTCGTGTTTGCGCACTTCGGTTTTGATGGCAAGCATCTACTGTATCTGATGGCCGGCGTCACTGTGTTAGGGTGTGTTTACACCATTCGTAAGATGCCACAAACCTTGCTGCTGTTTATTGCGCAGAGTTTGCTGAAACAACGCTACAAAGTAGACATTCAGGGTATTCAGAATATTCCGGCTACCGGTGGTGTTTTGCTGCTGGGCAACCATGTCAGTTGGATCGACTGGGCTATCGTGCAAATCGCCAGCCCCCGTCCGGTGCGTTTTGTGATGATCAAAAGCATCTATGAACACAAATATCTGAAATGGCTGTTTCGTTTATATGGCTGTGTACCAATTGCCAATTCCGCCAGCCGTCAATCACTCGACACTATCAGCGAATTGCTCAATCAAGGCGAAGTGGTCTGTCTGTTTCCGGAAGGTGCGATCAGTCGTAACGGGCATCTGGGCGAGTTCCGTCGTGGTTTTGAACTGGCCTGCAAAAATGTAAACGATGATGTGGTGATTGTGCCGTTTTATCTACGCGGCTTATGGGGCAGCCAGTTTTCCCGTTCATCGAACAAGCTGAAAACCTTACGCCGCAGCGGTTACTATCGCGAAATCATTGTCGCGTTCGGTCAACCACAACCGAAAACCAGTAATGCGACTGCTATTAAACAGCGGGTATTTGATCTCTCGGTACAGTCATGGCAAAAACACGTGGAAAACCTGCCGACCCTGACGGATGCCTGGATCAGCAGTGTAAGAAAAGCTGAACGTCGCAAACTATCGCTAGCGGATGGCATATCTGCGCCACTGACCGCCGATAAAGCGCTAGCTGCGGCCTGGTGTCTGTCACACCGCATTCGCCGCTTAAGCCCGGAACAAAATATCGGTCTGTTACTGCCCACCAGCATCGGCGGTGTATTGTGTAATATGGCGACACTGCTGGCCGGTAAAACCATTGTTAACTTAAATTACACCGCGAATGCTGCAGCGTTGACGACCGCCATTGAGCAAGCTGAGATCCGCACTATTTATACCTCTCGCCGTTTCATTGAACGGTTAGAAAAGAAAAATGCTGATGTCATTACCGTCTTACAAGGCAAACATCTCATTTATCTGGAAGATTTACGCAGCGACATTCACTTCAATGAGTCGTTCTGGCGCTGGCTGGCAATCCGTGTATTGCCAACCCGTATCTTGAAACGAGTCTGTAACCATACACATGACAGCCAACAAACTGCTGCAATTTTGTTTTCCAGTGGCAGCGAGGGTTTACCAAAAGGCGTCATGCTCAGCCATCAAAACATCATGGCTAATCTGAAACAGATCTCCGATGTGGTGAACACACAAGAACAAGATGTGTTGATGTCCTGCCTGCCGCTGTTCCATGCGTTTGGTCTGACGGTAAACCAGTTCATGCCATTAATTGAAGGCATTCCGATGGTTTGCCATGCCGACCCGACCGATGCGGTGGGTGTGGCAAAAACAATTGCCCAATATCGCGCCACCATTCTGTGCGGCACCTCCACCTTCTTCCGCCTGTATGCCAAACACCCGAAAGTGCATCCATTAATGATGGAAAGCCTGCGCATCGTGGTCGCTGGGGCGGAAAAACTGAATCCGGTAGTGCGTGAAGCGTTTCTGACCCGTTTCAATAAACACATTCTGGAAGGTTATGGCGCCACCGAAACCACACCAGTAGCCAGTGTTAACCTGCCCGATTGTCTGGATACCCAATATTGGGATCTGCAAGTCGGCAGTAAACATGGCAGTGTCGGTATGCCGCTGCCGGGTTCCAGTGTTCGTATCGTCGATCCACAAACCTTTGAACAACTGCCGACCGGCTGTGACGGTATGATCCTGATCGGTGGCCCGCAGGTCATGCAAGGTTATCTGAACAACCCGGAGAAAACAGACAGTGCCATTAAAGTGATCGATGACAGCCGCTGGTATATCACCGGTGATAAAGGCCATCTGGATGAAGACGGTTTCCTGTTTATCGTTGATCGCTACTCACGCTTTGCCAAAATTGGCGGCGAAATGATAAGCCTTGGTGCCGTGGAACTGGCCACACAACAGGTATTACCGGAAGAAGCCGAAGTTATTGCGGTCAATGTACCGGATGATAAAAAAGGTGAACAGATCGTATTACTCACCACCACAATGCTGGATCTCGATACGCTGAAAAAAGCCATGCTGGCTAATGGTTGTAACCCCTTACTGCTGCCAGCGCAGATCCTGATACTGGAACAACTGCCCAAACTGGGTTCAGGTAAGACCGATTTTAACCGCGCTAAACAGCTCACATTGCAAAGAGTGATGCAAGATCAGGCAGAGTGATCTTGCTAGATAGGCATAAACCGATATAATCGCCCGCCGCGATCCTCATAGATCGTGGTGGTTTTTACGGGGATCTGGATAAAACGACAACTTTGCACGTCTGCTTCTGCTAGTAATCAACTTGCTGGCTGATTGACGTGTAGCCGTTATCTGTTTAAAATCCGGCCTCTTTGAATTGATGTTTTCGCCATTCTATCGGCGCGTCGGTAGGCGACAGCATCAAATCTGTACAGTTAATTCACGGATTATAGCTATGAAACGTACTTTCCAACCTTCAGTACTGAAACGTGCTCGCAACCACGGTTTCCGTTCTCGTATGGCAACAGTTGGTGGCCGCAAAGTTCTTGCAGCTCGCCGCGCTAAAGGTCGCGCTCGTCTGACCACCGTTTAATGGTCAAGCAAGTTACCTTTCCTCGGGAGTTACGTCTGTTAACTCCCGACACTTTTCAAAAAGTCTTCGCGCAACCCGTGCGAGCATCATCACCACACCTCACTCTGTTAGCAATTCGTAACGAACTCACGCATCCGCGTTTAGGTTTAGCTATACCGAAAAAAGCACTGAAACGTGCAGTATGGCGTAACCGCGTCAAACGTCAGATCAGAGAAAGTTTTCGCTTACATCAACACGAATTACCACCGATTGATATTGTTGTGATCGCTAAAGCACCCGTGCGTGGATTAGCCAACCCCGATTTATCACAACTGCTGGATAAGCTATGGCGCACCCTCGCACGCCGCAGCAATGGCTAGCAGTTGCACTCATAAGAGTCTATCAGTGGGTCATTAGTCCGCTTCTTGGCCCACGTTGCCGCTTTACACCAACCTGTTCTCAATACATGATTGATGCAATTTGCCTACACGGTCTCATAAAAGGCATTTGGTTAGGTGGCAAACGTCTATTAAAATGTCACCCTTTACATTCAGGCGGCCATGATCCGGTTCCGCAACCTCAGCAATCGAAGCGAAGAAAATAACTATGCAACCTCAACGTAATCTCCTCTTGATCGGCTTATTGCTGGTCTCCTTCATGCTCTGGCAGAGCTGGATGGTTGATAAGGCGCCGAAACCTGCCGCCACCGCGACGGCGGAAAGTTCTGTTCCTGTTTCATCCAGTGGCGATGTTCCAAATCAAAACGACGCCAGCGATGCAAAACATGCTCTGCTAACCCTGCGTTCTGATGTATTGGAACTGACTGTTGATACGCTGGGTGGCGACATTGTGGAAGCGAAATTGCTGAAACAGACGGAAACTCAGGGTTCTGATAAACCATTTGTGCTGTTGGAAAAGAAACCACAACGTCAATATATCGCGCAAAGTGGTCTGATTGGCCGTGATGGTGTCGATAATCAGGCTATTCGTCCAGTTTACACCGCCACCGGAACCGAATTTACACTGGCCGATGGTAAAGATGAGCTGGTCGTACCAATGGTGTACACCGATGCCAAAGGCAATGTCTTCACTAAACGTTTTGTCATGAAACGCGATAGCTACGCAGTTGGTGTTGATTATCAGGTTAAAAACATCTCCACTCAGCCACTGGAAGTTCAATTCTACGGTCAGCTGAAACAGACTATCGCAGCACCTGCCGATAGCAGTAGCCCAGGCATGATGGCCAGTGCCTTCCATGGCGCCGCTTATTCAACGGCAGAGCAACGCTACGAAAAAATTAATTTCGCAGATATGGCTGAAACCAAGCTGGACGCCACCACTCAAGCGGGTTGGGCTGGTATGTTGCAGCACTATTTTGTAACAGCTTGGACGGGTAAAGCCGATGCGCAAAACCACATTTACAGCAAAGCAGTAAATGTGAAATCGGATGTGAAAGACAGTGGTGAAGCCATTATTGGTATCAAACTGCCAATCACAACGATTGCCGCCAATGCCGAAGCCGTTGTTGGCACCAGCCTGTGGATTGGCCCTAAACTGCAAGATCAGATGGCCGCCGTGGCTCAGCATCTGGATCTGACGGTTGATTACGGTTATTTGTGGTTTATCGCTCAACCACTGTTCCAACTGTTGCAGTTCCTGCATGGTCTGGTTGGTAACTGGGGGGTAGCAATTATCCTGATCACGCTGATTGTGCGTGGTGGTATGTATCCGCTGTCAAAAGCGCAATACACCTCCATGGCGAAAATGCGTCTGCTGCAGCCAAAACTGACAGCACTGCGCGAACGTTTGGGTGATGATCGCCAAAAAATGTCGCAGGCGATGATGGAACTGTACAAAGAAGAGAAAGTTAACCCACTGGGTGGCTGTTTCCCACTGTTAGTACAGATGCCAATCTTCATCGCACTGTACTGGACGCTGATGGAATCAGTAGAACTGCGTCATGCACCATTTGCCCTGTGGCTGACTGACTTGTCAGTGAAAGATCCATTCTACGTATTGCCACTGCTGATGGGTGCCACCATGTGGTACATCCAGAAGATGAGCCCAACCACAGTGACCGACCCAATGCAGCAGAAAGTGATGCAATTCATGCCGATCATCTTCACTTTCATGTTCCTGTGGTTCCCATCTGGTCTGACTTTGTACTGGGTAGTCAGTAACATTGTTACTATCACGCAACAGACAATTATCTTCCGTCAGCTGGAGAAAAAAGGTCTGCATAGCCGTAAGAAATAATATTCTTTCGGTTGACCTTTGAGCCCCGCTTTTTGCGGGGCTTTTTATTCGGCTTTCCGCGTAATATTCATTACAATTTCATCAAGAACGCTATTCAGAGAATGCTCATGTATACAGATACTATCGTTGCGCTTGCCACACCACCCGGACGCGGTGGTATCGGTATTCTGCGTATTTCCGGCCCGCATAGCAGCCAGGTTGCAGAACAAGTGTTAGGTAAAATACCCAAAATTCGCCATGCGGAACTACTGCCTTTTTGTGATGCGGATGGCAAAGCACTGGATCAAGGTATCGCGTTACTGTTTAAAGCGCCGTACAGCTTCACCGGGGAAGATGTGCTGGAATTGCAGGGGCATGGTGGTCCGGTAGTGCTGGATATGCTGCTAAAACGGATTCTGACCATTTCCGGCGTGCGTCTTGCCCGTCCGGGTGAGTTTTCTGAACGCGCCTTTATGAATGACAAATTAGATCTGGCACAAGCCGAGGCCATTGCCGATCTGATTGAAGCCACCAGCGAACAAGCGGCACGTTCTGCCATGCAATCGCTGCAAGGCGAGTTTTCACAACGCATCCACCAACTGGTTGGTTCGCTGACTAACCTGCGTATTTATGTCGAAGCGGCCATTGATTTTCCGGAAGAAGAGATCGATTTTCTCTCCGACGGCAAAATTGCCAATGCACTGTATGGAGTGATCGACGATTTAGCACAAGTAAACCGTGAAGCGCGCCAAGGCGCCCTGCTCCGGGATGGTATGAAAGTGGTGATTGCGGGTCGTCCAAATGCGGGTAAATCGAGTCTGCTGAATGCCCTGGCCGGTCGTGAATCCGCCATTGTCACGGAAATTGCCGGCACCACCCGTGATGTCTTGCGGGAGCACATTCATCTGGATGGTATGCCATTGCATATCATTGATACCGCCGGGTTGCGTGATACCACCGATACCGTGGAAAAAATCGGTATTGAACGCGCCTGGGCTGAAATCGAACAAGCGGATCGTGTCTTGTTTATGGTCGATGGCACCACTACCGACGCGCGTAATCCGCATGACATCTGGCCGGATTTTGTTGATCGGTTACCAGAAAACCTCGGCATCACCGTGATCCGCAATAAAGCTGATCTAACCGGTGAAGCTCTGACGGTCAGCGAAGAAAATGGCTATGCGGTATATCCGATCTCGGCGAAAACCGGGCTGGGTTTAGATACTTTGCGCGAGCATCTGAAAGCCTGCATGGGGTTCCAGAGCACGCTGGAAGGCGGCTTTATTGCCCGTCGTCGCCATCTGGATGCTATTGAGCGGGCGTCATCCCGCCTGGAAGAGGCGAAGGTACAACTCGAAGTCTATCGGGCCGGGGAGTTGGTTGCCGAAGAGCTGCGCATGGCACAAGAAGCCTTAAGTGAGATCACCGGCGCATTCAGCGCGGATGATCTGCTAGGGCGGATTTTCTCGTCGTTTTGTATCGGTAAATAAACGATTCAATATAAAAAAGCGGTGGGCTGACTGCACCACCGCTTTTTTTATTTGATTATCGATGTAACGATTAACCGCGCACCGCACTCTCTTCTTTCCGACGCAACAATTCCAGTAAATCGTTTTCCGCTTTTTTACGTGCTGCGACTTCGGTTTCCAGTTTCACGGTCAGTGCTTTCGTGCTGTGCTCCGCATTCAGTTTCGCTACCCGCTCTTGTTCCAGCGTTTTATACAACTGATCCAGATCGGCCTCTAAGCGTGGCACAGACTCCAGTTTCAGCTGCGATTTAACCAATTCCATCCGAGATTGCGTGGCCGACTCTTTTTCAAGCTCAATCTCTTCTTTGGCGCGTTTCAGCTCTGAATTCAGCTGTTCAAAGCGGCCAGAAACTTCATTTTTAATCGCGCGGGCAGAGTTTAGTTCAACCCCTTGCAAAGTTAATTGCTGCTCTTGCTTATCAATTTCCGCCATTAATTCGCTGTTGATCTGACGTAATGTTTCAATTTCATTTTCAAATTGCAATTTAACGGCAGCAACCTGACGGGTAATAAACTCTTCCAAAGGTCGCAGTAGTTCGGAAGGAACGGAAACATCCTGCTCTGCCGGTATCACCTGCGCTGATTGCCACACCTGAAACAAACGCCAAACCGCTGAGATAGAGCCTGTTTGCAAGCGCTTATGCACATCTAATACCGTTGGTTTATTGCCTTCAGCACAGATAGCATCTGCAGCTGCATTCACCTGCTCTTGCGTTATAGTCATATCGTTCATTCTATTACCCGATTATTGATGTAATTCGTGATAAACCGCCACTGTGCTCAGGTAGCGGCTCAAATTGCACCAAGTATAGCTGTGACGCTCCAAAAACCGCATGCTTTGGCTCATAACAATGTCAGAATCTTTGTGTCAGTCACATCATATCTGACTGGCTACATCATATGCATCACGCACCGCGTGCATGATATTTTTGACCTGTTTGGCATCACCCAGTAAATAAATGTCTTTTACTTCCGTTTGCAGCTGCTCATATAACGCATTATTCGATTGATACCCGATCGCAGTAACCACCGAATCGGCAGCTTGAGTGGTAGCCTGACCGCCAGACAACAAGACCACGCCCGCCTCGGTGGCATGCGAAATCACGGTATCTGTTTTCACGATAATGCCTTTTTGCGGCAGTAACCGCTTCAGCGTTTCCGTACTGCTGTAACTTAACTCATGACTCACAGACAGAATTTGATTTTGTTTTTCGACCAGAATGACTTGTTTACCCTGATTACATAACCAGAGTGCGGTTTCACAGCCTACCAGACCACCACCGGAGATGATCACCGTTTTTCCAGGATCTTTCTTTCCAGCTAATACTGTTTCCGCGCTAAACGTATTATTAAACCCCGGCACAGCCTGTTTTACTGGCGTGGAACCGGTAGCAATAATCACGACATCAGCGCTGCTTTGCAGAATAGCCTCTTCTTCGATATAGGAATGCAGGTGTACCAGCACATTCAACTCATGCAGCTCACTGCCATACCAATGGATCAATGCATGACACTCTTTTTTAAAATCCGGCATGCCTGCGGCAATTAAATTGCCTCCTAAGCTACCGTTCTGTTCATACAATTCCACTTTATGCCCGCGCCGAGCAGCAACTCGCGCCGCTTCCATGCCAGCAACACCGCCACCAATAATCATGACATTGCGGGGTACAGCACAAGGTTTTATGGCTTCGGTGGCCAGATAGATATCGCTATTGCCGGATAATGGAATGGTACGATTGTTGATATTACGAGAGTTGTTGCTATTCAACATAGAGCCACCTGCCTACTACCAATAACACGACAAAAAAGTGGTTAAGACTAACAATCAATTCACCGAACAAGTTCAGTGAATTGATTCAGCATAGAAAGCAACAAAGAAAGGATCAACCCAGCCAGCTCACAGAACGAAGGAAAAGAGAGTTAAAGGTAAAAGAGTTTGAATCAGATCAACAAAATAGCCGCTGTTCCGGCGGCCAGAAGAGAAGCAAGTAGGGAGAAACGTTAATTATGACGCGGTTGACGGCATAAAAATGGGCAATAAACGGGTAATGTAGCGTTGCATAGCATCATTCAGGTCATAGTGGCCATCATGCAAACACCAGTCACAAACGATGCCGCGGGCGGCAATCAGCAGGTATTCAGTGATCTGTTGGGCATCAAGAGTAGTACTGAGTAGCTGGCGTGTTTGTGCATCACTCACCACTTGTTTCAGCAGTTGCAGCATAAACCTATCATATTTGATGAATAATTTATTATCCGGGTTATACAGTGATTTTACGGTATCCAGACCCACTCGCTGACAATAACCGGCATAGTGCGCAAAATATTCCAAAATCCGCGGCAAGCCTGGTGGCGCCTGTAATTCAACGGCGACATGCTCTTCAAAATAGCGATCCGCTTCCTGGTAAATTTCGAAAAAAATATCGTTCTTCGATTTAAAATAGTGATAAAACGCACCAACCGAAACACCGGCAGATTTACTGATCTCTTCAATCGTAATGCTTTGATAGTTTTTCTTTTCCATCAAAGACAACGCGGTTTGATAGATCCGGGCTTTGGTTTCTAAAGCCTGCTGTTTTCTGCTGCTGATCGGTTTGTCACTCATGCACTCAACTCCGACATGATATTTTCATCTATGAGTGATTCTAGCGGCTTCAACGATTTATCTGCAAATAATCAGGCATATTAAATAGTTACTTTGTTACATTGAACTATGTACGAACCTAGAAAAAGAAAAGGCATCCGCAGATACCTTTTCCGTTTTTTATGCACTTAATGCAGGATAATCCGTATATCCTTCCGGACCTGAACCATACATTTTATCGGCCCTTAATTCATTTAATGGCTTTTTCTGCTGGAAACGAGTTACTAAATCCGGATTTGCGATAAATTGTTTACCGAAAGCAATCGCATCCGCATGGCCTTCATTCAAAACTTGCTGGGCAGTTTCAGCGATAAATTGTTCGTTCGCGATAAAAGCGCCACCAAAAGCTTGTTTCAGCATCGGTGTTAATGCCGGAGCATTGAAATGTTCACGGGTAAAAATAAACGCAATCTGACGTTTACCCAGCTCTTTGGCTACATAACCAAAGGTAGCAGCCGGATCGCTGTCACCCATAGAATGAGAATCACCACGCGGGGCCAGATGCATACCTACACGACCAGCCCCCCAGACAGAAATAACCGCATCGGTCACTTCCAGCATCAGACGCGCGCGGTTTTCAATGCTGCCACCGTAGGCATCAGTGCGCTGGTTAGTGGAGCTTTGCAGAAATTGATCAAGCAGATAACCATTGGCACCATGGATTTCAACACCGTCAAACCCCGCTTTTTTCGCGTTTTCAGCACCTTTACGATAAGCCTCAACAATAGCCGGGATTTCATCCAAGGTGAGAGCCCGTGGAACTTCAAAACCTTTCATCGGACGCACTAAACTGACATGGCCTTCCGCTGCAATCGCACTCGGTGCGACCGGTAGCTCACCATTCAGATAAACTGGATCCGAGATACGTCCGACATGCCATAACTGCAACACAATCCGCCCACCGGCCTGATGTACTGCATTAGTCACCAGTTTCCAACCTTCGACCTGTGCATCCGACCAGATCCCCGGCGTGTCAGGATAACCAACGCCCATCGGAGTAACCGAAGTCGCTTCACTGATAATGAGACCGGCAGAAGCACGCTGCACATAATATTCCGCCATCAATGCATTCGGTACCCGCCCTTCGCTGGCACGGCAACGGGTTAGTGGTGCCATAATGATACGGTTTGGCAGTGACAGCTCGCCCATCTGGATCGGATCAAATAAGGTCGTCATGAAAGACTCCTGAATAAAGTTACAAAGCCTGTTTGATATGGGCTGTAAATTCATCGATCACGGTTTCATTGCGCTGGTAATACACCCACTGCCCCAATCGCTTGGAAGTCAGTAATCCGGCACGTTGTAACGTTGCCAGATGCGCAGAAATGGTTGATTGCGATAAACCTGCCCGCGAAAAGATCTGTCCAACACAAACGCCATCGGTATACGGACTGGTCTGCTCTGGAAACTCCAGTGCCGGATTTTTCAGCCAGGACAAAATTTCCCGTCTGACCGGATTTGCCAGTGCCTTAATGATGGTGTCGACTTCCTGATGGTTCATAACATTTACCTGAACAGATTAGCATTACTATATATCGGGATATTTCGATATGTAAATATATAAAAAGAGATAAATACTATTTTAGCTGTCTTGTTGGTAAAACAAGCAGTAATAAATGGCGTGGTTAAGATTGTTTCAATGGCTTTATTAACTGATCTAACCCTTCGATTTTGATTTCCAAACACAAAGCCATCAACTCACCGAGTGAACCTTGCGGAAAACCTTTTTTCGCAAACCAGAGCAGATATTCTTCCGGCAGGTCGATCAGCATGCGCCCTTGATATTTGCCGAATGGCATCGGAGTGCGGGCTAACAGGAGCAGATGCTGTTGTGTAAACATGAGGTAAATTCAGGCAGTCCTACAGACCGGAAAGCATAACATCAAATCACCGGCCAACCGCAATGCTGACCGGTGAGATCTGAATTAATGTGCCGTTGGGGTGATAAAATGAATCGATGCGTTATACGGTGATGTTGTAGTGAAAGTCGCATCGACAGTTTGCCCGGCCGTAACGCCAGTCAGCACATTGTCACCATCTACTTTGTAGGTCATGGTACGTACCGGCCAGCCCAGTTCAGTAACGGCATCTTGTGCCAAGGTCACTTTCTTGTTGGCCGCATCAATCTGTTGTACGGTACCGTGAACACGGTAAGTTTCTACCGCAGCCTGAGCAGCCGATACTGCGAACAGTGAGAACACAGCAACAGCAGCGATACGGGATAATGATTTTTTCATTTTTTGTTACTCCTGAATCAATATTGGTGATGCGTTGTGAGATCCGTCACTGCATGACCATCTTAATTATGTAACCATTTTCCGTTGGCATAGGTTTACTCTATTGATTTGCCAGGCACAGATAAATAGCCATTATGAAGATTAACTATTTCAGAAATCGGAACAATGAATGGATCGTCTGCGCAGCTTAAACGCTCTGATTGCGGTAGTGGAAAGTGGCAGTTTTGTGGCTGCCGCACAACGTCTGCATAGCTCAAAAGCCGCCATATCCCGCTATATTCAGGAACTGGAAACCTATCTCGGCGTTCGCCTGCTCCAGCGTTCCACCCGTCGTGTAGCACTAACCGAAGCCGGTCGTGATTACTACCAGCGCGCCAAACAAATTCTCGCTGATCTGGATGACGCCGACAGCGCCGTCGGCGCCAACAACGCCAGCCTGGTTGGCAATATTCGGATCAATGCTCCTCTCACCTTCGGCACTCGCTATCTCGCCCCGCTGTGGGCCGAATTTATGGCGCGTCATCCGGCGATCACGCTGGATATTGAGTTAAACGATCGCCGCGTCGATCTGCTGGAAGAAGGTTTTGATCTGGCGATCCGCATTGGCAATCTGGCCGATTCAACACTGGTTTCCCGCCGCCTCGCCAACAGCCATGCCGTGCTATGTGCCTCACCGGCCTATCTGGAAAAATACGGCACCCCCACCACGCCAGAGGAACTGGCACAGCATCAAGTCATCGCTTACTCTTACCTGCCAACAGGCGATGTCTGGCATTTTCATTCCGCCACTAACGGTGAGCGCGCGATTGCGGTTAAAGCCAGAATGCACACCAACAATGGTGACACCATCCGCGCCGTGGTATTAGCCGGTCAGGGGATTGCCCTGCAACCCATTTTTCAGGTCGGGCCAGATATTAAAGAGGGAAAACTACGGACCTTTTTACCGGAATGGTCTGGCCCGGCATTTGGTATTCATGCGGTATATCCTTCGCGTAAACATCTGTCACTGAAGGTGAAAACGCTGATCGATTATCTGGCGGAAAAACTGGCCGGGACCGATTGGCAAACCCCGGCTGCCTAGCTATTTACTGAGTTTTACCACGTTCTCGTCGGCATTCACCCAGTTTTTCAACAACGCATAAACCAACGCTAATAAGATCGGGCCTAAAAAAACGCCTAGCAGACCAAAACTCATGGCGCCCCCCGCAACACCAAACAGGATCAGCACGATCGGTAATGGGCTGCTGCGACCAATCACCAGTGTTTTCACCACGTTATCGATGGACCCCACGGCAAACAGTGTCCAGACCGCCACAAAGATTGCCCAGCCTACCGATCCCTGCTGATACAGCCAGCCAATCGCCGGCAGAGCCAGCAACATCGGGCCACCGGGGATAATGGAAAATAAACAGGTAGCTAGTCCAAAACTCAGCGCATGCGGCACCCCGGCCAAGGCATACCCAAACCAGGCAAACGCCCCCTGTGCAATTGCCGCACCGATGAAGCCATTCACCACACCGCGGATCGTAGTATGCGCAACCGATAGCAGACGCGCCCCTTCTGTTGGTGCCACCTTGTGGCTGAATGCCAGCACCCAGCGATGAATAGTTTCTCCATTGGCATACAACACCCCAGCGATCAGCAAACTGATCAGCAGCATCAGCATACCGGCACCAAATGATCCGGCCATACTGAGCATGATCTTCGCGAGCGGTGCGATCAATCCTTTCAATGGTGTTAATACTTGCAGATCCTGCTGCTGCAATGCCACCCATTGGATCTGTAACCACTCACCGGCATACGGCAGATTTTGTAGCCACAACGGCAATTCCGGCCAGACCCCGGATTCAATTTGTTGTTGTAATTCCCGCGCCAGATGAGTCAGTTGCTGAGCAAACTCCACCGATGCCAGCACCAGCGGCACCATGATAAACAGCATTAACAGACCAACCAGCAAGCTGGCAGCCAAACCATCGCGGCCTCCTAGGCGTGCGGATAACCAGGAGAATTGATCCCAGGTTGCCGAGACCACAATGATCGCCCACAGCGTCGCCACCAGAAACGGGGCAATGACCAGAAACGATGCGATCACAATGGCTACCAGTAACAGCAATGCCATCAGTGGTTGTGCCAACTCATTCAGACGAAAAGACATTCCCCGGCTCCTTATGGATTAATACTTTTTTAGTTACGCAGCAACATTGCTAAATTTAGGCAACGGGATCTGCGATAACAACATGCCCGTCATCATCAAACCACAGCCAATCCAGCCACGCATCGGTAAACTTTCATCCAGAAACACCACACCACCAATCGCGGCAAACACCGCCTCCATACTCATAATAATGGCGGCATGAGCCGGTTTGGCTTTTTTCTGTGCCACCACCTGCAACGTATAAGCTAAGCCCACACTGATAAAACTGGCAAATAACACCGCCGGCCAAGCCAGCAGCACGGAAGCCAGAGACGGTATTTCCTGCCAGAACGCCATGACAGAGCTTAGCAGACCACAGGCCAGAAACTGGACGGCAGATAATTGCAACGCATCGACCCGCCGGCCGATAAAATCGATCCACAAAATATGGCAAGCCCAGAAAATAGCGCCGACAAACATCAGAAAATCGCCACGCGACATGGTGAAATCGGCATTAATACTCAGCAGATACAGCCCGACCAGCGCCAGTAGCGCTCCTAGCCAGGCATTTAACCCGGTGACGTGGCGTAGAAACAACCCCAAAAACGGCACTAGGATCATATATAACCCGGTGATAAATCCAGCTTTGGCGGCGGTGGTGTACAACAACCCCACCTGTTGTAATGCCGCCGCAATAAACAAAATCGCACCTGCTACCCCACCTGCCAGCCAGACCGACGTTTTGGCAGCAGTTGTCGTCGCGACCGTTTTTTTGCGCGAAAAAAACCAGATCAACGGTAATAACGAGACTGCACCGAGTAAAAAGCGCACGGCATTAAAGGAAAATGGCCCCATGTGATCCATTGCAACCCGTTGCGCCACAAAGGCAAAACCCCAGATGGCGGCAGTCACCAACAACATCAGATTTGCTTGCATAACTCTCTCTTGGTTAAATCCGTCAACCCGGCTATTTTGCCTGATTTTCTGCTACGATCCTGCCTCTATCTTGCAAGATGATGAAAACTATGCCCCCGATTGCCACTTCTTACTGGGATATTTTTTGCAGCGTCGTCGATAATTACGGCGATATTGGCGTAACCTGGCGGCTTGCCCGGCAACTGGCGAATGAATATCAGCTACCAGTGCGTCTATGGATCGATGATCTGGCCAGCTTTCAGCGCTTATGCTCGCAACTGGATACGACGTTATCGGAACAAACCATCGACAATGTGCTGATCGGTCATTGGAATCCCAATTTTCCTGCCAATGTGCACCCCGGCCAAGTGGTGATTGAAGCCTTCGCCTGCGAACTACCTCTGAGCCTGCGACACAGTATGCAACAAATGGAACGACCACCGGTGTGGCTGAATCTGGAATACCTGACCGCAGAAAGTTGGATCGATGGCTGTCACGGGCTGCCGTCCCGTCAGGATCAGCTAACCAAATTTTTCTTTTTCCCCGGCTTCAGCGTAAAAAGTGGCGGTCTGTTGTGCGAAAACACGCTGTTTGCCACACGACAGCAATGGCAACAGCAAAGCGAACAACGCCAGCAGTTTTGTCGGCATCGTCACCTGCTGCCACCGCAACCGAATGAACTATTTATCAGCCTGTTCAGTTACGAAAATGCCGCTCTGCCTGCACTACTTAAGCGCTGGCAAAGCCACCCAACCCCAGTGCGCTGCCTGATCCCGGCCGGTCGCACGCTGAACAGTTTATCCAGCCTGTTACCCGCCGACGTCTGTCAGGCGGGTGGCTGTTGGCAGCAAGGTGCTCTGACGGTGGAAGTGCTACCGATGACCGATCAGACCGCCTATGATCAGCTATTATGGAGCTGTGATTTCAACATCGTGCGGGGTGAAGACTCTTTCTTGCGCGCGCAATGGGCTGCCCGCCCGTTTCTGTGGCATATCTACCCGCAAGAAGAAGAGGCACATCTGGAAAAATTACAAGCCTTTATTGAACGCTACACACAAAATATGGCGCCGGAACTGGCTACAGCGGTACAACAACTCTTTCTCAGCTTTAATCAGGCTCATCCAGCTGAGTTGATCCAGAGCTGGTCGGCATTACAAGCATATTGGTCAGAATGGCAGCAACAGGCTCAGCAATGGCCGCAAACTGCGCTTGCTGGTGGAAATTTAGCCGGCCAATTGGTGCATTTTGTCGAAAAACAGCTAGAATGTTGCGCGTAAATCTAAGCTTAAGCTCAATTCAGGAATTGAACACATGAAAATCGCTCAGGAAATCCGTGTCGGTAACGTCATCATGATCGGTAAAGACCCAATGGTCGTACTGAAAACCGAATTCAACAAATCCGGCCGTAACTCTGCCGTAGTTAAAATGAAAATGAAGAACCTGCTGTCTGGCGCAGGTGCTGAAACTGTGTTCAAAGCCGATGACAAA
>CALMKU010000153.1 GCA_937866945.1 uncultured Tolumonas sp. | reverse complement strand
TTTTCCGGCTTACAGAAAGAGCAGTCGGAAGAAATTATCTTCTCGCCAGCACATTATCAGATCCGCGGTGAAGAACATCATGAGCAGCAAACATGGTTGCGCCTGAGTTGTGAAGATCAACGACCAGAGTTTAAAGAGTATTTACGCACTTTTATTCAGAATAATAAAACCCGTTATCGGGTCAGTATTGATTTCGCCTTTACCGCCACAGAAATTAAAGGCTTTGAGCAATTCTATTTACCCCGCATGACTGGTTTACCGTTGTTCTTTTCGCACGCGAAACAAATCAAACTGGAATATGTGCTGAAGACAGAAAATAACCAGCAGGAATTAGAATATTGGCGCAATGAACGCAATAGCGATCTGTTAGCCGGCTTGTTTAATCAACCCCGAATGGAACGATTACTGGCCCAGCCAACCAAACAAAAAAATGTGCTGATCTATAGCTTTGCGCATACTGTGCGCAGCCATATCTATTTTTTCTCCGCGACCGAAGATGAGTTAGAGGAAAAAGGTTTAAAAGCCCTGTTCTTTTCTGTGGGCAGTAAACGCACCAGTTGGCGGATCTATAACCTCACATTGCAAGAGATTGATCCGCAGCTCGATCTGGAAAAAATGATCGATAGCAACATCAGTATGGAACAATACCGTCAGGGGCTGGTGCATCAGTTACAGCAATTCCGCTACATTGCCCAGCTTACGCCGATCAATCTGGATGCTCATCTTGCAGACTTCCAGCATTGGCAGCCGTCGCAGAACGACGCCAACCTTTTACAGTGCTTTGGCCATCAATTAGATGCGCCCTCTTTTCAGATAGAACTACTGCATTATGCGCAATTGCGACGTGAACCGCGCTACATGCATAAAACGCCTGTGGTCGTGAAGTTAAATACTCAGGCATTGATTGGCTGGACCCGTGATATTTCCACATTGGGGTTACAAGTCGAGCTGGAAGCGGCACTGCATTGTCAGGTGGGCGATGTCATACAGTTAACCCTGCCGAAAATGCAGGAATTGATCAAAGAGATGAAACTGGCAGATCTGGGTTACCGGATCGTCAACGTGAATAATACGCGCACTATCTTGCACCTGACTCTCGAAGGCAATGCCGAAACACATACCGGGCGTGAGTTTTTTCAAATGCTGATTGAGCA
This sequence comes from uncultured Tolumonas sp., assembly GCA_937866945.1. GTDB lineage: Bacteria > Pseudomonadota > Gammaproteobacteria > Enterobacterales > Aeromonadaceae > Tolumonas. The sequence goes on along the minus strand of CALMKU010000153.1, from coordinate 1,692 downwards.
AAATCAGAAGAAACTGACCATGGCGAAAGAGCAGCGCCACTACCGCGGTATGGCGAATACCTTGCGTAATTTGTTCGTGAACTACCAGTTTAACTATGCGCTGTATATTGATCGCCACTACGCCAGTAAAGTAGGCATTTTGGGCATCGGGCAAACGCCCCATTCGCTGGATAATTTGTTGCTCAATGCCGAACGGAATAAGGCCGATCTATCGCCATTATTCAAAGGCGATATATTAAAACAGGCACTGATTATTCCGCTGCATCAAGCTCGTCGAGAAGATCGTCCACAAACAGTGGAGTTATATGTCCTGCATAAAAAAACGCAGGAAGGTAAACAACAAGATCTGATCCGCTTGGGTGATGATTTTCTGAATACCAGTGAACGAAAAGATTTTGTGAACAGAGCGTTGGCGTTAGGTGAGTTTTATTGCGTGCAATTGCATATTTCCCGCACCGGTCGTCCGGACATGGAATATCTGGCAAAAGAGCTGCATTACATCGCCAAATACGCCATTCATAAAGCTAAACAATTGGAAGAGGCGCTTTGGAGTGTGGTAGGTGTCTGCGATGTGATTGATACCACAGCAGCCACATTACAGCGATTGGATATTAAGCCTTAAAACAACAAACCGGCATTGCAGTGCCGGTTTGTCTTTTCTCATTTAAGCTCGTGCGATTAAATCGCCGGCTTGTAACAAGCAGATCACTGCTTCCAAATTCATATGACGAATGGCCACCTGTGCTTGTTCGCGTACCACCGGTTTGGCATGGATCGCCACTCCTAACGCAGCCGCTTTCAGCATCGGTAAATCATTCGCACCGTCACCTATCGCTACAGTTTGTTTGTCTGAAATCTGATAACGCGCTTGCAGTTCTTTTAGCGTTTCAGCTTTCACTTTGGCATCGACGATGCGGCCGTTCACTTTACCGGTCAGATGATCGCCGTCGATATCGAGCACGTTTGATTCAATATGATCTAACCCCAGATCACGTTGTAATTTGCCGGCAAAATAAGTGAAACCACCAGAAGCAATCGCCACTTTCCAGCCAGCCGATTTCGCGGTGCTGACCAGATCAGTCAGCCCCGGCATTAACGGGATATTGTTCGCGACCTGATCCAGAATAGAAATCGGCGCATCTTTCAGTAACGCGACACGATTACGCAGACTTTCGGCAAAATCCAGTTTCCCGTGCATCGCTGCAGCAGTGACTGCAGAAACCTGTTCACCAACACCCGCCAGACGAGCTATTTCATCAATACACTCAATCTGGATCGCGGTGGAATCCATATCCATCAGGATCAAACCACCGGCCTGCAGACGTGGCAACTCAGCGACATGGGCTCCATCAATTGACCAGTCCTGAATTTTTAACCATTGCATTAGATCAGAAGAGTGCGCAGACGTGCCCAGCACTACCGTCCAGACGTTTCCGACGGCAAACGGCATAAAACCACAGACCTGCATGCCCATTTCACGGATCTGTTTTATCGTGGTCGCAACATGCTCTGGGGCCAGTGATGCGCCCATCAACACGACAAAACCATCACATTCCGGCTTATCAATCGCCTCGATACCACGATCAGTAAATTGAAGCACGCCAGAGGTGGGAAAATGGACGAGCCAGTCAGCAATTTGCTCAGGCAACGCGGAAATTGGCATGGTGATACACTCCCTGTCAGAAAAAGCGG
>CALMKU010000152.1 GCA_937866945.1 uncultured Tolumonas sp. | reverse complement strand
CGATCAGATGCGGAGCAATAACTGGTGAAATCACCTCATCAAACAGCTTATAGCCTTGATTTTCAGGCAATGGCTGTTCGGCAAACACAATCGCGGCATCAAAATTTTCGGTTTTGAAATCGACAGCATGTGCTGTGGTGGTGGTGAGTGACACATGAAGTTCAGGGTGTTCCGTTTCCAACTTCATTAATTGCGGCACCAACCAGCGCATGGCACAAGTAGGTGCTTTTAAGCGGATCACTGCATTTTCGCGGCAAGCTTTTTGTGTGGCTGAAAGTAGGAGATCAAACGCGGTTTTTACTTCTGGCAAATATTGTTGACCTTGTGGTGTTAAGGCCAAACCTCGGGCATGGCGCTGGAACAGTGAGAACCCCAGATAAGCCTCAAGCGTCGCAATCTGTCGGCTGACTGCACCTTGCGTCACGCACAGCTCATCTGCCGCACGAGTGAGATTGAGATGGCGGGCTGTCACGACAAAAGCATGTAAAGCATTAAACGGGGGCGTGCGTTTACTCATCGGTTTAGTTCGCTTAGCTATGCGTTTTTCTCATGGCTATTATGACAACAATTCGCTACTGGTCAAAAGTAATGTCACGTTTAATGAAGGTGAACACAGCCAGGATAAAACAGTAAACGGAGCTTTCATGACAATTCAGACGCCGGTGCAAACTCACTCCAAATTGCCGGATGTTGGAACCACCATTTTTACCATCATTGGTCAATTATCAAACCAACACAACGCGATCAATTTATCGCAAGGTGCGCCAAGTTTCCCATGTGATGCCAAGCTGGTTAACCATGTCACGCAGGCGATGCAGCAGGGATTCAATCAATATGCGCCGTTGACGGGGGTGGTGGCGCTGAAAGAGCTGATTCAGGCCAAAGTTTTTACGCTTTATGGGCAGTCTTACGACGTTAATCAAGAGATCACGGTGACGGCGAGTGCCAGTGAAGCGCTTTACTCGGCCATTTCGGCCTTGGTGCACCCCGGTGATGAGGTCATCTATTTCGAGCCGTCGTTTGATAGTTATGCGCCGATTGTTCGCCTGCAAGGGGCAACGCCTATTGCCCTGAAATTGTCGGTGCCGGAGTTCACGATTAATTGGGATGAAGTGCAGGCGGCCATTTCGCCGAAAACCCGCATGATCATCATCAATACACCGCACAACCCCAGTGCACAGGTGCTAAGTGCGGACGATTTAGCGCAGTTAGCCCGTGTGACTCGCAACACCGATATCGTAATTTTGTCCGATGAGGTGTATGAGCACATCGTGTTTGATGGACATCGCCATCATGGTATGGCAACGCACTCAGAGCTGGCTTCTCGTAGTGTGATTGTCTCTTCATTTGGTAAAACCTTTCATGTCACGGGTTGGCGGGTAGGCTATTGCCTTGCACCACAGGCACTGATGTGTGAAATTCTGAAAGTGCATCAATTTATGATGTTTTCCGCTGATACACCGATGCAATATGCTTTCGCGGAATACATGAAAGATCCGCAGACTTATCTGCATCTTTCGGCCTTTTATCAGCAAAAACGCGACTTGATGATCGCGGAACTCCAGAACAGCCCATTCCAGCTGTTACCGTCATCGGGCTCATTTTTCATATTGGCCAGCTACGCTCATTTCAGCCAAGAGAGTGACAGTGACATGGTGAAACGCCTGATCACCGATTTTGGTGTAGCGACGATCCCGCTGTCCGCTTTTTATACCGATGGCACCGATAACAAGCTGATTCGTCTCTCGTTTGCCAAAGACGATGCCACCATTATTGCGGGTGCAAAAGCACTCTGTCTGGTGAAGGGGTAAGCGATGAGCAATTGTCATTTAGTGGCTGCAATCCAGATGAACAGCCAGGACAATGTGACGGATAATTTAGGCTTGGTGGCACAGCTGATTCAGGCTGCGGTGTATGCCGGCGCTAAGTTCATATTGTTACCGGAATATTTCTGTTTCATGGGTAAAACCGACACAGACCGTGTTGCCCTTGGGGAACCCTTCGGCGATGGCCCGATCCAAACCTTTATTGCCACCTTGGCAAAACAACACGAAGTCTGGATCTCTGCTGGCACCATTCCATTATTAAGCTCTGAGCCGAATAAAGTTTATAACAGTAACCTGCTGTTTAATGAGCTTGGTGAATGCGTAGGGCGCTATGACAAAATTCACCTGTTTGGTTTTGATAATGGCATTGAATCGTATGCGGAAGCAGACACTTTGGCTGCGGGCTCTTCGTTACAGACCTTTGTCACCCAGATTGGCCGTGTGCGAGCCGCAGTTTGTTACGATCTGCGTTTTCCGGAAATGTATCGTCAAGAGCCGATCTTTGATGTGATCACCATGCCAGCCGCGTTTACTTACACCACCGGTGAATGCCACTGGGAAACCTTGCTGAAAGCGCGCGCAATTGAAAATCAAAGTTATGTCATTGCTGCTGCACAAACTGGCGTACACCCCAACGGTAAGCGCACGTTCGGGCACAGCATGATCATAGATCCGTGGGGAAAGGTATTGGCACAACAAGCGTCAGGCAATGGTTTTGCGCTTGCGGAGCTGGATTTTGATTATTTAGCGACTGTTCGGAGTGATCTTCCTGCACTCAAAAACCGTGTTTTCTTTTAATTTATCGCGATAACAACAGAAGGGACTCAACATGAAAAAAATCAGTATGCTTATGCTCGCATTGGGCGTTTTATCTTCGGCTTCCGCCATCGCAGAACAGATGCGTTTTGGGCTGGAAGCGGAGTATCCACCGTTTGAAAGCAAAAACGCGAAAGGCGAGTTGGAAGGTTTCGACATCGAACTGGGTAACACCATCTGTAAAGTGGCGCAGTTGCAGTGTTCATGGGTTGAAAGCAGCTTTGACACGTTAATTCCGGGGTTAGCCGCGAAAAAATTTGATGTGATCAACTCGGCCATGAACATCACAGAGAAACGCAAAGAATCTATCGATTTTACCAATCCGATCTACCGTATTCCTTCGCAGTTAGTTGCTAAATCAGATTCAGCGCTAACGCCAACAGCAGAAGGGCTGCAAGGAAAGAATATCGGTGTATTGCAAGCGTCCATTCAAGAGGTGTATGCCAAAGCCCATTGGGAACCAAAAGGCGTCACTATTACTTCGTATAAAGATCAAAACATGGTTTACAACGACATGGTCAATGGCCGTCTGGATGGCACGTTAGTCATGGCGGCTGCGGGTCAAGCTGGGTTCTTAGACAAGCCGGAAGGCAAAGGTTACGCCTTTGTTGGTAAACCGGTCGAAGATACCAAAATTCTGGGCAGTGGCATCGGTTTTGGTTTACGCAAAGGTGACGACGCGCTGAAAACCAAACTGAATGCGGCGATTGCGAAAGTGCAGGCTGATGGCACCGTGACCACGTTAGCCAAGAAATATTTCAAAGGCTTCGATGTGTCTGTGAAGTAAACCTGCTCATCATGATCTGGTGCTGTTCTGGCACCAGATCAGTTCACTTTAAATTTTCCGCTGGAGTCATCATGTTTTTGCCCGGAACCCATCTCTCTTTTCCTGCCCATATTTTACGTGGCGTTGATGCACTCAGTCGGCTGGGGCATACGCTGGATGCCTCGATGGATCAGCTCTTTGTGATCGGTGGAAAAACGGCGCTGTCTGTCGTGATGCCGCGTTTACAGCACCTGATGCAAACCCAAGCGGAATGGAAAAACCGGCAAATCGTGCAAGAGGCTTGGTATGGCGGTGAAGTGAGCCAGCAACATATCGATGCCTTGGTGGCGCAAGTAACAGCAAGCAGCGCTAACGTGATTGTTGCTGTCGGCGGCGGTAAAGCGCTCGATATCAGCAAGGTTGTCGCACAGGTGTGTCGAGTACCGGTAGTGATGATTCCAACCATTGCTGCTACTTGTGCGGCGGTGTCTACGGTGTCGGTGTTATACGATGAATCGGGTCATTACATTGGCTTATTCAAACTGGATAAAGCGCCCGACATTGTGGTGTTAGACCCGGTATTAATCGCAACAGCCCCCGTTCGTTGGTTATCGGCGGGTTTGGGTGACACGTTGGCGAAACTGTATGAGTATCGCGTGATTTCTGGTGGCGAACCCGACTACAGTCTGAATATGGCTGCCTTTGCGCAAAGCAAATTGTGCTACCAACTGATTGAGCGTTTTGGTGGTGCAGCTTGTGGCGAGGTGATGCGCGGTGAAGCGGGCACGGCATTAGAGCAGGTAATGGATGCCATTTTTATCTATGCTGGTTTCACCTCGATCATGGGTGTTGGTGATCATGTCGCTGCCGCGCATGCCTTATTTGATGGGTTTACTGTATTAGAGAAAACCCGCGAATTTGGTCACGGCTTGTTGGTGGGTTATGGCAACCTTTGCTTATTGGCATTGGAAAGTCGTTCGGATGCTGAAATATTGGCCGCTATTCAGTTAGCAAAACAGTGTGGTGTACCAGTTTCATTAAACGAGATTGCCTCGCTTAATGAAGAAGAAATCGCAGAGATTGTAGAAACTGCGATACAGACACCCGATATGGCGAATATGCCTTTTCCTGTGACAATCGAGATGTTGCTTAATGCAATACAACGGGTGGATCGTTTGGCCGGATAACTCTCGTTTTTATGCCATTACATCGGAAAGATGCACTGGCATGAACCCTGGGTTTTGGAAGTGTTCAACCAGCGCATCAAACACGATACGCACGCGTGGCGGAACGGGCCCACTTTGCGGTCGATAAATATAGACATCCCACTCATCTATGAGCTCATAGTCAGTAAGCACCGGTACTAATAGCCCTTTTTTAATGTAAGGGGTGGCAATTGACACCAAGATCTGACCAAAGCCGATGCCATGCAAAATGGCTTCAAATTCAGCATCGCCATCATCGGTGATTGGGCGACCGACTCGAATTCCGATGTCAATTCTTTCATTTTTAATCAGTTACGGTGACATGATTTATGTCGCATGCGTTATTATCACGATGAAATTTGTGTTGCAAAATGAATGAATTCTGATTTGAGTATTCCTGTTTTAGGAATAATCGCGACCGGGTTATGTTATTGCATGCGTAGTTTAAGTGTTTGAGATAGCGTGAATTTATTTTTTAGTGGACACATAACCATTAGTTAATCAAGGATAGGCACAAATAACGGCAGGATCT
>CALMKU010000151.1 GCA_937866945.1 uncultured Tolumonas sp. | reverse complement strand
CGATAGCCCAGCGCAATAACTGGTTGTCTGATGTCGGCATCAGGCAATTATGGCTCGCCTGAATAAAGATAGGGTCGCTCGTTATTTCGCGGATTGTGTTCACATCTTGTAAGACCAGAGGCTGTAAACATAATCGGTGTGTGGATAGTGGTGGCATCATACGAATAACTGACTGATACTAAATACAGAATGAGGTTTAATCTTAACCTGTATTATTCGAGCGGAGGTGCATTATGTTCATTGTTTCCATCACGTATAAAGCCGATATAGCCCAGATTGAAGCGCATATGGATGCACACAAAGCGTACTTGCAGGAACAATATGATGCGGGCCACTTTGTCGCATCCGGGCGCAAAGTGCCCAGAACAGGCGGTATTATCCTGGCACGCTCTGAAAGTATGGAGACACTGGAACCGATCTTGGCGGCAGACCCGTTCCATTTACATAAACTGGCTGATTATGAGATCACCGAGTTTATGCCAACGATGGTTGGGGATGATTTCCGCAATCTGTTGGGGGTGTAAACACACAGGCTGTATTTCTTCTTCAAAAAGAGATACAGCCTGAGTTTATTAAGGGCGGTGTGAACTGTCGGTGCGCTGCAGTGTTTGGTATTCGCCTGATACGGGCAGTTTTAGCAGATAACGACGCAGCATATCTTGTGCAGCAAACGAGATAATCCGGCGCTGCAATGTCACATCCAAAGTTCGGACATATAATGTCTGTGCCCAGCCGTGCAAGCCATCCCACAATGCAATCGGGTAATGTTGTTCAGTTGCAGAACCAATCGCTAATGTCAGGCGGGAATGATGTTGAATGTGTTGCAGCAGCTCATCGGCGCTGTCTGGCAAATGGGCATGATAATCACCGCACAGTTGAGGGATCGCAGGCGCTAAATCTGACAACAGTTGCCCATAGGTGGCACCTTCCAGGATTTCCAGTGGCCCTTGTAATAGTTCAGCTAAGGTGTTCGGCATATCGAGTTGGCCTGATGCCACCAGATATGGCGTGATCACCGATAACAGCTGTGCTTCCGCAGTATCAAAATCGGCATCCGGCTGCTGGCTTATCAGTTTCATCTCAATGATGGGCATGGATGAGCGATAGCCTAATTCAATATGTTCCGGCCAGCTTAGCGTATCCAACTGGTCACTCAATGAGGACTCAGAAATACCGAAGGTGAAATAACGACGAACGGTAGCGGCACCGGTAGGGTAATGTTGTTGCAGATCGGGAATGATTTGCTGCAGCACCATTTGCTTGAATTCGTTCGGAACACCGGGGGTGAAATAACACCAAGCTTTGTTTATTTTTAGCTTAAAACCACACGCCGTGCCAATAGGGTTGTCCAGTACGATGGCACCTTGCGGCAACATAGCTTGTTTGCGGTTGCTCATCGGCATGGCTCGTCCGCGGTTGGAGAATTTCTGCTCCATGTTTGCCAGCCAGTCGGCGTTGAGTTCCTGAGGCACACCTGCAACTTGGGCAACGGCATCGGTGGTTTTATCATCGGAAGTGGGGCCGAGGCCACCATTAAAAATAATGACATCAGCAACCAGACTGCGTTCTTGCAAAAGAGAGGTTAAATCATCTATCCGGTCGCCAACAGTCTGCCGACGTCTAACCTGCCAGCCTTGTTCCAACAGCTGCAGACTTAACCATGACGCATTGGTGTCAACGGTAAAACCGGTGAGAACTTCATCACCGGTGGTAATAATTTCTATAATCATGAGGATACCAGTATTGAGTTAAGCATAGAGATGCTAACAATCAGCTACCATTGGTTCCACTTGAGGAGTCAAAGAAGTAACTGATTCGGGTGCGCGGACTCAGATAATCAAAAATTTCCTGCGGCAAACGAGACGGTAATAATACCCGTTTGATGCTTAA
>CALMKU010000150.1 GCA_937866945.1 uncultured Tolumonas sp. | reverse complement strand
CGCATCGCTTTCGGTCTGCCTATCTGTTCAGCAATTGCTTTATAGCTAACTGTCTTTCCATAAGGGATCGTTTGTAAAGCATGCCAAGCGGCTAATTGAAACTCCGTTCCAGTCATTGCTAATGGCACAGTGAAGTTATGACGAGAACCAGAAAAATACTCATGCAATTGCTGATGAGCCAAGATAAGAACTGGATGTGAAGGTGCAAGCACCGCCAGCTCATCAGCTGGCGGGCTATTTAACAACAGTGACTGCAATCCATCATTATCTGCCTCTAAGCGCAGATACCCAACCGGAGATAGAAAATAACTGATTGCAATCATCATCGAATTACCTCTGAATTAGAATTTCACATCTACAGCCGCAGCGACTTGTTTCGCTTGTTCAATCGCTAATTCAACATTATCAGCACGCACTAAAGCTACACCTAAACGCCGACGTCCGGCAATCTCTGGTTTACCGAACAAACGTAACTGTGCGCCAGGGATCAAAGCCAAAGCAGATGATAAGTTACCATAGCCAATATCAGTAGAGTCGCCTTCACGTAAGATAACTGCAGAAGCAGCCGGTCCATATTGTGTGATCTTGCCAATTGGTAAACCCAAAATCGCACGGACATGCAAAGCAAATTCAGATAAATCCTGAGAGATCAGGGTTACCATACCAGTATCATGTGGGCGTGGAGAGACTTCACTGAAGTAAACTTCATCCCCTTTGATAAACAATTCAACACCGAACAAGCCATAACCACCCAGCGCTTTTACCACCTCACGAGCAACATGCTGTGATTTTGCCAGCAATTCATCGCTCATCGCCTGCGGCTGCCATGACTCACGATAATCACCATCTTCCTGACGATGACCGATTGGCGCACAGAAATGAATGCCATCGACAGCGCTAATGGTCAGTAATGTGATTTCATAATCAAAAGGAACAAAACCTTCAATAATTACGCGACCACGACCAGCACGACCACCTTCTTGTGCATACTGCCAAGCTGTGGCTACTTGTTCTGGTTTACGCACTACACTCTGGCCTTTACCAGAAGAACTCATGACTGGTTTTACAACACAAGGAAAACCAATTTTCTCTACAGCTTGTTGATAATCTGCTTCTGTTTCTGCGAAAAAATACGGCGATGTTGGTAATTGCAGTTTTTCAGCTGCCAGACGACGGATACCTTCTCGATCCATGGTCAGACGCGTTGCCAGTGCTGTTGGCACGACATTAAAACCGTCCTGCTCTAATTTCTGCAGCGTCTCTGTCGCAATAGCTTCAATTTCCGGAATAATATAATGTGGCTTTTCTTGCTGCACTAACTGACTCAGTGCATCACCATCAAGCATAGAGATCACATGGCTACGGTGAGCAACCTGCATTGCGGGAGCATTGGTATAACGATCGACCGCAATTACCTCCACCCCAAGGCGCTGTAATTCAATAGCAACTTCTTTGCCCAGCTCGCCGGAGCCCAGCAACATTGCACGAGTAGCACCATTGGAATATGGAGTTCCTAGAAAAGACATAATCTCTGTTCCCTGAGTAAAATAACTGAAATTTGACCTGTCGATCATACAAATATCTGGCAACAGAGCAACAACAAGCGGATGAGATAGCACAAAAAGAAAGGGGATGATTTCTCATCCCCCTTGTACGACAATATTACGATTTACTCAACCTGACTAAATCAGCGGTGATATTGGCCGCTTCTTTAAGATAACCATCTGGAAATTTAATATCCGTAGGTAAATCAGACAGCGATTTGACCATGGGTTTACCCATACGGGTCAGGCGTTCATTAGCTCGTTGTAGTGCTTTTTTATCCTGCTCATCACGGGATTTAATACGCTCAGCTTCATTCAGAGAAATAAACTTCTTACTTTTCTCTGCCTGATACCAGGCAATATCTTCTTCTGCGTATTTAAACTCAGGATCACTCTTCACTCGCTGCTGATGATATTCTTTCAACTTCGGTAACAAAGCGGTGAAATCACCTAACTTGCTGTATTGTGCAGGCTCAATTTTATCCCATGGCAAGGCATTCAATTCCACACTCTCACCCGTTTCGGTCGGATCAATAAGTGGCGGGAAATTAATATCGGGTTGAACCCCTTTATTCTGCGTACTGCCACCATCGATACGGTAAAACTTAGCAATCGTGTATTGAACATGCCCCAATTCATTATCAAAGAAGTCATAAATTTTGCCTAACGCACGATGCTGCTGCACAGTGCCTTTACCAAAACTATTTTCCCCAATAATTAGAGCACGACCATAATCATTCATTGCTGCTGCAAAAATTTCTGAAGCCGACGCACTGTAACGATCGATCAATACGGTCATCGGGCCATCATAATATGATTTACCATCAGTATCTTCGTTAACAGCCACGCGCCCCATGGTGTCACGGATCTGAACTACAGGGCCCTGTTTCATAAACAAGCCAGTCAATTCAGTCGCTTCTGTTAAAGCGCCACCACCATCGTTACGCAAATCAATCAGCAAACCATCAATTTTTTGCGCTTTTAGTTTGGTCAGCTCTTTTTGTACATCCAAATGCAGATTGACATAAAAACTCGGCACTTCAATTACGCCGATTTTTTTACCTTCAGATTTGATCACCTGAGATTTGGCCGCTCGATCTTCCAAACGAACCTTATCGCGGATCAATTCAATCAATTGCGTTTGATGAGTTGCACCTTTACCGCGCTGGATTTCGAGACGAACTTTCGTCCCTTTACGACCTTTGATCAGTTCTACAACATCATCCAGACGCCAGCCGATAACATCAATCACCTTGCCGCTATCTTGAGCTACACCCGTGATACGATCTTCTGGACGCAATAACTTGGTTTTATCCGCTGGTCCACCAGGGATCAGCGAACGAACTACAGTAAAATCGTCATCCGCCTGTAATACGGCGCCAATGCCTTCCAGAGAAAGATTCATCTCTGAGTTAAAACGCTCAGCATTGCGTGGGGACAGATAACTCGTATGCGGGTCAATGGAGCGGGCAAACGAATTCATGACAGCCTGAAAAACATCTTCACTTTCATCCTGCTTAAGACGTTTGATGGCATTGCTGTAACGCTTAGTCAGCAGATCTTTGATTTCAGAGGGCTTTTTACCAGCTAATTTCAAATTCAGTGCGTCGTATTTTACCCGCTGACGCCAGACCTCATTCAGTTCTGCATCATCTTTAGCCCAAGGACTTTTACTCCGATCAAATTCATATTTGTCAGTTACATCAAATGACATCGGTTGATCGAGCAAAGAGAGTGCATACGCGTAACGTTCAAAACGGCGTTTGGTACTCAGGTTATACATAGCATAGGCATTTTTCAGGTCACCACTTTGCAAAATATCATCAAATTGATTATCAAATGACTGAAAATTTGCGATATCAGAAGCGGTGAAAATGCTACGGTTATAATCTAAGGCTTGCAGATAAAGATCAAAAACCTTCTTGGAAATTTGATCTTCAAGAGAAAAATGCTTGTAGTGGCTGCGAGTAAATAAAGCGGCAATACGTTTACTGGCGATCGCATGCTGATCTTCTTGTGCCAGTGTTGGAATCGACTCTTCAGATATCGGAGGAGCTACCGCATACGATAGCCCCGCATAAAAAACGCCAAGTGCAACTGCAGTGCTCTTGAACAAATTTACTCTCAAAATAATGCTCCTTAAGGAACCAGGTGTTCCGCTTTCACGCGCACCTGCATACCCGTAGCAAGTTCAACCTGAACATCATCACGAGTAATTTCTTTGATATTGCCAGTGATAGGAGATTTACCCATCATCACTTGAATCTGCTGTCCGGTTTTCAACGTAGTAAGATCAACAACCGGTTTTTTCTGTTTAGGCGGCTTGGTATTAGTCTTACGGCGAGAAGAGAAGATTTTATCTTTGCTCTCTTTCAGCGCAGTTTTAGCATGCGTTACATGTTCTTCAGTCAGTTCACCCGCCGGATTACCATCCAAATCAACACGGATCATGCCAGGGCGTAAACCGTGCAAATAACGCCAGCTCGACGTGTATTGGCGAAGCGCTGAACGCAATACAGTTTTAGATACGCGTGGGTCGTCAGCCAAACGGGCAGCCAGATCCTGGAAAATACCGATTTTCAGCGGACGAGCTTCACCTGTAGCAATAAAACAAGCAGGAAACAGTTCAGAAAGGTATGCTATCAGTTCTTTGCTGTTGTTGATTTTTTCGTTGTTTTCCATTTACGACCTTAACTAATAAAGATGGTTGTACCAGCCACTCAAGCACCAGACACTCTAAAGTATATGCACGTTATACTGTGCTTACTCACTCTTTTCAACGTCTGGGCCTCTTTCATCCACGAGTTCTGACGAATCCGTACGATATAATACAATCAATTTCATGCAGTGAAAAACAAGGCAGAAAAATATCTTTCTGCCTTGTTTATTGCATCTTATTCTACAACCTGAGCACTGACAGGAGCATATTTAATATCAGCCTTCAGTCGCAACTGTTCAATCAGTGCGCCATATAGCTGTTCCTGTCTCAACTTCATCAGTTGTTGAGATAAACCTTCTTGCAGTTGAGTATCTTTTGCCTCTGATGCAGCGATCACTTTCTGCAGTATGAGTACAGACTGATTACCTTGTTCATCGGAATACAAATCAGCGCTAACTGCGTTATCGACTGGTTTCGCCAGTTTGAATACAGCTTGAGATAATTGAGGTGGCACATCCGCTGCAAAACGGTTCAGACCTTTTTTCTCGGTAACTTTAGCATTCAGCTTTGTAATCAGATCATCAAAGGATTGATTGCTTTTTACTTTTGCAAGTAACGCAGTCGCCTCTTCTTTTGCTTTTTCTGCTGCTTTTTCTGATTGCAGTTTAGCGATAACCTGTTCTTTTACCTCAGCTAAAGGTTTCACTTCGCTCGGTTTATAATCAACCACATGCAACATGACAACCGCTGAATCGGAGATAGTAATCACTTCCGAATTCGCATTTTCATCACGTAGTTTTTCAGCAAAAGCCTGAGCGGCTACCGCAGGAACATTAATATCAGCAGGTAACTGTTTTGCAGTAATAAAATCCGTTTTTTGCAGTGGTAGTTTTAAGCCCTCAGCTACCGAATCCAGAGAGTCTGGATTTTCAAAACCAAGATCTGACAATTTCTGCTGTTGTTCAGCAAACAATTCCCGTGATTTATCATCAACCAACTTCTGGCGCACAACTTGTTGTACTTTGTCGAACGATGTCACAACAGCATCCTGCCTATCCAGCAGTTTGATGATGTGATAACCAAATGCCGATTTAACAACATCCGATAGCTGATTTTTCTGATTTAAGGCAAAGGCTGCTTTTTCAAAAGCAGGATCCATGACGCCTTTCTCAAACCAATCCAGCTCTCCACCCTGACGGGCAGACAACGTATCTGCTGACTCAGTTTTTGCTAACTGAGCAAAGTCACTGCCAGATTTCAATTTAGCCAGCAGTTCATTCACTTTCTGCTGTGCAAATTTGTCGTCTTTATCGGTAATCAGAATATGAGAGACTTTAAGTCGGGCGGGTTCCGTAAACTGATCTGAATGTTGTTGATAATAAGCTTTCAGATCATTGTCAGTTAACTGAATAGACTTAGCCAATTCAGCCGAATTCAGCAATACATAGTTGAGTTTAACCTGCTCTGATTGCATAAATTCATTACTGTGCGCTTTATAAAAATCATTGATTTCCTGATCAGTGATCGTTATTTGCTTGCGGAAAGCATCAACAGGAATAGTGATCATCTTCACATCACGTTGCTGTTGATAGAGCGCTTCCAGTTTTGTCACTTCGTCAGGCAGTGCAAATTCCGTCGTCAATACACCATCTAACCAAAATTGGCGAGCCAGATCTTGGCGCAGAGAATTAGCAAATGTCTCTGGGGTGTACCCAACACGCGATAATGTAGTAATGAACTTTTCATTATCAAACTTATTGTTCGTCTGAAATTCAGGCATCTGACGAATGGAATCTTTCACCTGCTCGTTACTAAGCTGAATTCCTGCCTTCAGCGCTTTATGATTCAGCAAAGCCTGATTAACCAGTTTATCCAGCACTGATTTTTTCAGTTGAGCCAAATACTGATGATTATCCAACAGTTGAGCTGCAGCATCACCATACTGAGCCTGCATTCTTGCGCGCTCATTTTGATAGCTTTGCTCTAACGTCTGAGCAGAGATGACTTCATCGTCAACAACGGCAGGATCGTTACTGGCAGGTCTGTTAATGTAACTACCAACACCTGCCAATGCGAATGACAGAATAATTAACCAAAAAATAGTTTTTGCGATACGGCCCTGGGCACCATCGCGCAGCTTATCCATCAGCATGTATCTAATGCTCCTAATGCAGTGGATATAAACACAAAAAGCGCATCAGAGGATGCGCTCTATGGTCGATTGGATATCGAAACGGGTACTCCAATCGAGGGGACAATTAATCAAATTCATCGCAGACAAATTAATTAACAGAGTCCTTCAATGCTTTACCTGCTTTGAAGGCAGGTTGCTTGCATGCCGCAATTTCAATGGTGGCGCCAGTCTGAGGATTACGACCAGAACGAGATGCTCGTTCACGCACAGCGAAGGTACCAAAACCGACCAGAGAAACCTGATCACCTTCTTTTAATGCGTCACCTACTGCGTCAATGAAAGCATCCAGAGCGCGACCTGCAGCAGCTTTGGAGATATCCGCGCTTTCGGAAATTTTATCAACCAACTGTGATTTGTTCACTTCTTTCCCCTTATGATTTTTGCGGCTGGTTATTCCGTTAGAAAACAGCTCTCGGTTATACAAAAGCCGGTTACGGTTTGCAACCGGCTTTATATCAGTAATCGTCAGGATTCACGCTTTCGAGTAAAAAACATCTGATTATGACAACGTTACTCGATCAACAGGCTCTTGTAACGCGAGCGCAAGCACTTGATCAATCCAGCGAACAGGATGAATTTCAAGATCCTGTTTTACGTTGTCCGGAATTTCTTCCAAATCTTTTGTATTCTCAAATGGAATCACTACACGCTTAATTCCACCACGATGCGCTGCCAGTAGTTTCTCTTTCAAACCACCAATCGGTAACACTTCACCACGCAGTGTAATCTCGCCTGTCATTGCAACATCAGCACGAACAGGATTTCCTGTCAGGCTGGAAACCAGTGCAGTACACATAGCGATACCTGCGCTTGGACCATCTTTCGGTGTTGCACCTTCGGGTACATGCACATGGATATCACGCTTCTCGTAGAAATCAGCATTGATACGTAAAGACTCTGCTCGGGCTCTGACAACCGTCATCGCAGCCTGAATAGACTCTTGCATCACATCCCCCAGCGAACCGGTGTAGGTCAGTTTACCTTTGCCTGGCACATTCGTCGCTTCAATCGTTAGCAGATCGCCACCGACTTCTGTCCACGCCAGACCAACAACCTGTCCAACCTGATTGTGATCTTCAGCTTTACCGAAATCAAAGCGTTGTACTCCCAGATAATCTTTCAGATTATCTGCATTTACCGTAACACTCTTCAGCTCTTTATCCAGCAAAATCGCTTTCACTGCTTTACGGCAAATTTTAGAGATTTCACGCTCAAGACTACGCACACCGGCTTCGCGGGTGTAATAGCGGATGATATCGATGATGGCAGAATCTTCGATCGCAATCTCATGCGTTTTCAGACCATTACGCTCAATCTGTTTTTGCAGCAGATGGCTTTTAGCAATATTCAGCTTTTCATCTTCGGTGTAACCAGATAGACGAATGACTTCCATTCGATCCAGCAGTGGACCCGGAATGTTCATCGAATTAGAAGTTGCAACGAACATGACATCTGACAGGTCGTAATCAACTTCCAGATAATGATCGCTGAAACTGTTGTTCTGCTCTGGATCTAGCACTTCCAACAATGCTGAAGCTGGATCACCACGCATATCAGAAGACATCTTGTCGATCTCGTCTAACAAGAACAGCGGGTTTTTTACCCCAACTTTAGCCATTTTCTGAATCAGCTTGCCAGGCAAAGAGCCGATATAGGTACGACGATGACCACGGATCTCTGCTTCGTCTCTGACGCCACCCAGAGCCATACGCACGTATTTGCGTCCGGTGGCTTTTGCAATAGATTGGCCTAAACTGGTTTTACCTACCCCTGGTGGGCCAACCAAGCAGAGTATTGGGCCTTTCAATTGGTTGATCCGGCTTTGTACTGCCAGATATTCCAGAATGCGTTCTTTTACTTTTTCCAGACCGTAGTGATCTTCATCCAGCACTTTTTCTGCCAGTTGTAGATTTTTCTTCACTTTGGTGCGGGTTTTCCAAGGTACTGCAATCAACCAATCAATGTAGCTACGAACGACTGTGGCTTCAGCAGACATCGGTGACATCATTTTCAGCTTGGTCAATTCCGCCAGCGCTTTATCTTTTGCTTCCAGCGTCATGCCGGCATCGACAATCTTTTTATGCAGCGTTTCGAATTCGTCCGGGGTGTTTTCATCCAACTCACCCAGCTCTTTCTGAATCGCCTTCATTTGCTCATTCAGATAGTACTCACGCTGA
>CALMKU010000149.1 GCA_937866945.1 uncultured Tolumonas sp. | reverse complement strand
TGCAGCGCCTGCTGACTGGCAAACAACGCTTTGCGGGGTTTGAGGGAGAGTGGAGTCAGATATTTCTTGGTCAAGTTACCGATAGTTTTTCAGGTGGAACACCATCACGTTCTAAATCAGAATACTATGGTGGAAATATTCCTTGGATAAAATCTGGTGAGGTTAATGATCGATTTATATCTAATGTTGAAGAGTCAATTACTCAATTAGGATTAGATAACTCATCCGCCAAAATCGTACCTTCTAATAGTATTTTGGTTGCGATGTATGGAGCCACAGCAGGAAAAGTAGCTATTAATCTAATCAATGCAGCAGTTAATCAGGCTGTTTTGGCAATAGTTCCTAAAGAAAATATATGCCTCTATTTCCTGTTTTATTTCCTTGAATATCAGATGGACAAAACATTAAGACTTGTACAAGGTGGTCAGCCAAACTTAAATGCAGGAATCATCAAAGATATATTAATCAATTTACCCTGCTTGGCCGAACAACAAAAAATCGCCTCCGTACTGTCTGCCGCCGATGCGGAAATCACCACTATCCAGAACCAGCTCGATAACCTGAAACAACAAAAGAAAGCCCTGATGCAGCAGTTGCTGACCGGTAAACGTCGCGTTAAGGTAGATAGCCCTGCCTTAGCAACACAGTGACAGAGATAACTCGATGGAAATCAATAAATTCAGCCTGAAAAACATAGGCCGGTTTGAAAGCATAGAGGTGCCGCTGGCACCGACCGAACTTGTCTCATCTAACGTCACTGTGTTGGTTGGTAATAACGGTGCGGGTAAAACGTCGTTGTTGAAATCACTCGCCACCAGCTTAAGCTGGCTAGTGGCACGTATTCGCAGTGAAAAAGGCAGCGGTAGCCCTATTGCTGAAGAGGTGATCCGCAATGACACTAACTCAGCTGCCATAGAAATCGAATTGCTTAATAGACAAGATGCTATTCCTGAAAGCTATCGTTGGGTGTTGGCGAAGGCTCGCGCAGGGCGTAAAGGTGAGCACAGCAGTAGCTTACAATCGCTGAATGAACTGGCAGGCCGTTACCGCACCAAGTTATCGGAAGAAGATAACGTATCGCTACCGTTGATCGCTTTCTACCCTGTAGAACGTGCGGTGTTAGATATTCCTCTGAAAATAAAAGAGAAGCACAGCTTCTTTCAGTTAGATGGCTACGATAACTCATTGAACCAAGGTGTCGATTTCCGCCGGTTCTTTGAATGGTTTCGTGAACGCGAAGACAGCGAGAACGAATCAGGCATATCGCAAGATGTGCTGGAAAAACTGGCTGCTACGTTAGATGAAGAGAGCGATATCTGGAAAACCCTGTCAGGCTTAAAAGCCTCATCGCGTGATCGCCAGCTTACCGCTGTACGTACCGCGATAGCACACTTTATGCCGGAGTTTTCTGATCTACGCGTACGCCGTAAGCCGCGCTTACATATGTCAGTCACGAAGCAAGGTGAGACATTAAACGTAGCCCAGCTGTCGCAAGGTGAAAAATCACTGATGGCTTTGATTGGCGATATCGCGCGTCGGCTGGCAATGATGAATCCGTCGTTAGAAAACCCGCTGACCGGTGATGGCATCGTCTTGATCGATGAAGTCGATATGCATCTGCACCCGAAATGGCAGCGTACGTTGATTGCCCGACTCACAACCACCTTCCCGAATTGTCAATTTGTACTGACTACCCATTCCCCGTTGGTGATCAGTGATAACAAATCGTTACTGGTCTACCTGCTGGATGATGGTGAAATCACGCCAGTCAGTTCGTTATACGGTCAGGATGCAAACAGCGTATTACTCGATGTTATGAACACCGATATTCGAAATGCCGATATCAATAAGAAACTGAATGATCTGCTCGATGCAATTCAAGATAAAGAACTGACACAAGCCAAAACGCTGCTGGCAGAGTTAGAAGCGGAACTACCCGAGTCTAACATCGAGCTACTCAAAGCCCGTCTGCTGCTACGTAAGCAGGAGCTACGACATGCGTAAGATTGTTAAAAGCATTGAGCCCGATGCGCTGACAATCTGGAAACGGCAACATCCACAAGGTCGTTACGCTGATTTAACTAACGTAGAACGGCTGGCGATCCGGCAGGCCTGTTTAACTGAGCAATATTATCTGTGTGCCTACTGCTGTAAGGCTGTCGGGCATAAACCAGACGATTGCATGAATGAACATGTCGAAGCGCAAGACATCGCGCCGCAGCGGGTGCTCGATTTCAACAACATCGTCGCCAGTTGTAGAACCCCCAATCAGTGCGATGCCGCGCACGGCTCACAGCCCTTACCATTGACGCCATTCATGGCTGAATGTGAATCTGAGTTGAAGTTCAAGCTCAGTGGTCGGGTAGAGGGGTTAACAAAACGGGCGAAAGAAGCAATCACCGTGCTGAATCTGGGTGAATCGGAACAAAGTAACCGTTCATTAGTCGAAAAGCGTAAACAGCTCGTCTCGTCATTGTTAATGGTCAACGGCGTAGACCCTGACGACGGCTTAGAAGATGACGATCTGATCAATCTGGTGATAGCTGATATTCAGCAGCCTAAAGATGGCAAGCTGGAAGCGTACGCCCCTGTGGTGGTTAATATTCTTAGCCAATGGCTTTCTTGACGTAGAACGATGAAGAGTTTGATAGAAGAGCAGCATTCATACGTAGCAGAATTCCGCCCAACGTATGAACAGTTACAAGCCATCGCGTTACAAGGTGAGCTGTTATTGCTGCAAGCCAGCGAAGATGAACTAGCCGAAATTACAGAATAATTGAAGTGATAGGCCACTACAGAATTCAAACATTATAAAAACAGGATGTTGTATGAGCACGGTGAAGTTTCAGGAAGAGTACAGCTCTAAGATCCCCGCATTGGTTTTGCTTTCAACGCTTGGCTATCAATATCTTTCCCCTGCACAGGCGTTGGCATTACGTAGCAATAACAATACGAATGTGGTGCTCACAGATATTCTGAAATCGAATCTACAAAAACGTCAGTTTACGTTCAAAGGCGTTACGCATTCCTTGTCTAATGCGGCACTTGATAAGTTAGTGCAGGAAATTCAGAACCCACCGTTAAACGAAGGGTTAACCATCGCTAACGAACGTTTCTACGATCAGTTGATGTTCGGCATTAGTGTGACTGAATTTATCAACGGCCAGAAAGTAAACCCCACTATTCAGCTTATCGACTGGCAGCATCCTGAATACAACGATTTCCATGTCACGGAAGAGCTGAAAGTCGCCTGTATTGATGGTGTAAATCACCGCATTCCCGATCTCGTGCTTTACGTCAATGGCTTACCACTGGCAGTGATAGAAGCAAAACGCCCTGATGGTCATAAAGACATGATCGATCAGGCGATTTCTCAGATGCAGCGTAATCAGCGCATCAAAGAGATCCCACATCTATTTGCGTTTACTCAGTTATTGTTGGCGGTCGATGGTCATAACGGGCGTTACGGTACGGTAGGTACACCGAATAAATTCTGGGCTAATTGGCGCGAGGAAGTTATTCAAGAGCCTGAATTTCACGCGATAAAGAATAAAGCCTTATCTGCCAACGTAGTAAACGCATTATTTGCTGATCGTAAGGCAGCCGATCGCCAGTGGTTTGATGGCTGGTTAAGCGGTGGCTTAGTGCCAACAGGGCAAGATAAGTTACTGGTCAGTTTATGTAGGCCTGATCGTTTGCTGGAGATGATCCGTTACTACACCTTTACCGATTCTAAAAACGGTAAGATTGTTGCCCGTTATCAGCAAGTGTTTGGCATCAAAGCATTACTTGCACGCATCACACAAAAAGATGCGACCGGCGCACGTAAAGGCGGTGTTATCTGGCATACCACCGGTTCAGGTAAATCGTTTACGATGGTGCTGCTTTCTAAAGCCCTGATATTCCAAGAAGCACTTAAGAATTGTCGCGTCGTGGTTATCACCGACCGTACCGATCTTGAGGCGCAGCTCAGTAAAACCTTTGCCAGTAGTGGGGCGATATCCGATCTGGATCAGTCTGATGCTATGGCGACATCGGGTAAACGGTTAGCCGAACAGATTGGTAAGGGTAATGAACGTATTATCTTTTCGCTGATCCAGAAGTTTAACTCTGCAACAAAGTTACCCGAATGTCATAACGACAGTAGCGATCTGATTGTCTTAGTGGATGAAGGCCATCGTTCTCAAGGCGGTGAGAACCACATCCGTATGCGTCAGGCATTACCGAACGCCTCTTTTGTTGCCTTCACCGGTACGCCTTTACTGCAAGATGATAAAACGCAGAATAAATTTGGCCCTATCGTCCATGCCTACACCATGCAACGTGCGGTCGAAGATGGCGCTGTTACGCCGTTACTCTATGAAGAACGCCGGCTTGATCTAGACGTCAATGATCGTGCTATTGATAGCTGGTTTGAACGTATCACCGAAAAACTAAACGCTAACCAAAAGGCCGATCTGAAGCGTAAGTTTGCCAAAAAAGGCGAACTGTATAAGGCTGAAGGGCGTTTAGAACTTATCGCACATGATATATCTGACCATTACAGTAAGAACATTATCAAAGGGCTAAAAGGGCAGGTGGCCTGCGATAGCCGTATCTCAGCGATCCGTTTAAAAGGTTATCTGGATAAGATTGGCTTAGTAACATCAGCTTTAGTGATGTCGTCGCCCGATAGTCGGGAAGGTAACACCTCAGCCGACGAAAGCCACAAAAGCGAGATACAGGCGTGGTGGGATGAGAACGTAGGCAAAGAAGATGCGGGTGTTTATAAACAACGCATTATCGATCAGTTTGCCAACGACGATGACTTACACCTGCTGATCGTGATCGACCAGTTACTGACGGGCTTTGATGAGCCTAAGAACGCGGTACTCTACATCGATAAGAACCTAAAACAACATAACCTGATTCAGGCTATCGCACGGGTAAACCGTCTGCATAAAGATAAGAAATTTGGTCTGTTGATCGACTATCGCGGCATTCTTGGTGAGTTAGATACTACCATCGCGCAATATCAGGATCTGGCAACCCGTACACAAGGGGGTTACAGCATTGACGATATTGAAGGTCTTTACCACGCTATGAGTACCGAATATAAGAAGCTGCCAAACCTGTACGATCAGCTATGGGGCTTCTTTACTGTCGTAAAAAACAAACAGGATATCGAACAACTGCTGGCGGTACTCATTCCTAAAATGGAAGAGGTAAACGGTCAGATGGTCGATAGAAATCAAAAGCTACGGGAAGATTTTTATCAGGTACTCAGTGAGTTTGCGGTAGCGCTGAAAGTGGCGTTGCAATCGGCGGCATTCTTTGAGGATAAGAGCTTTAGCGATGCAGATCGCAGTAACTATAAGCGTACGCTGAAAGAACTGTCCGCCTTACGACAAATGCTAAAGCAGATCACCGGTGAAACGGTTGATTACGATGAATACGCAGCACAAGTAAAACAGCTGATCGATAAACACGTTGTTGGTGTCGGTGTTAAAGAGTCCGACGGTGTTTACGATGTCACCGAGATGGGTAAAACCCAGCCTGATCAATGGAATGACGATAAAACTCGTAACGAGAAAGACATTATTCAAACGCGTGTTACCAAAGAAATCGACCAACTGTTAGATGATCCTTACGCGAAAGCGGCCTTCTCAGAGTTATTACGCCAAGTGATCGCAGAAGCTGATGCGTTATTTGATAACCCGATGAAGCAATACCTGCTGTTTAAAGAATTCGAAGATAAGGTGCGATCAAGAGAAGTGCCGGATATGCCAGATGCCTTTAACGGTAATTTGCATGCACAGGCTTACTTTGGTGTCTTTAAGCTGGTGCTCGGTGATGTGTTTGCGGCTATCACCGAACAGGGCAACGAAAGTCAGTTAGAGAAATGGGTAGAGCTGGCATTCAAGGTTGATTCCGTCGTACTCAATGCAGTTGCTGAGTACTCTATCAATCCACAAAACATCGAAACTGAAATCAGAAAACAGCTGTTACCTTTATTCTTTGCTCAGAGTAAAGGTGTAGGGCTAGGCATTGATCAGGCGAAGGCGATGGTTGAACATGTCGTACAGATCTGCCGTGCCGGAGCCGCTAAATAGTGAGTGAAACGCTACTCTATGGCGATACGCTGATCCATTATCTGGTGCGGCCCACCGCGAAGCAAAGTCAGAAAGTGACCATCAAGGTACATCCTGAAGGTCAGGTGATCGTGCACGCCCCACATACAGCAGAACCAGAGCAGATCCGACAGGCCGTTACTAAACGTCTACGTTGGATCTGGGAACAGCTGGAAACCTTCAAACGCCAGCAAGCGTACGTCTGTAGTAGAAAGTATGTCAGTGGTGAATGTCATTTCTATCTGGGTAAGCGCTATCAACTTAAAGTTACCTGTGATACTCACGCGCTACAGCAAGTGAAGTTACTCCGAGGCTACATTGAAGTGACGGTACGTCCGGCAAGTGAAGAACATCAAGCTGAGAAAATAAAAGAGCTGTTGTTTAGCTGGTATCGTGAACGGGCGAAAGAGGTTTTTAAACGTAGACTCGACGCCTTGTTACCCCAAGCCTTATGGGTACAGGGTATTCCACCGGTACGAATACAAACTATGAAAACCCAGTGGGGCAGTTGTTCACCCACAGGAACGCTGACGTTGAACCCGCACTTAGTTAAAGCCCCCAGAGAATGCATCGACTACGTGTTGCTACATGAACTGTGTCATCTGGCCGAACATAACCATTCCGAACGCTTCTGGCGTCTACTCGATCAAGTGATGCCCACATGGGAAACGGTCAAAACCAAGCTGGACGAAATGGCAGAGCTGTATTTGAGTGGGGTGTGATCGTACATCGAGATCACGGTTCATGCACGTAGTAGTTGATATGCTATACAATCCATAACCTTTTAGTAGATAAAGTGATCCTCTTTTCTTTATCTTCATCAGGAGTAATAAGGCATTTAGTACCACCCGGCGGTAGTATGACGTTTAAGACCCCTGTTTTCTTTTCTCCATCGGGACCATCAAAGACAACATTCTTATTTCTGAACTTATTCAGTTTCCATGCTTGCTCTGAAAGCTTAATATTCCTAGCTTTTCTTTCGTATGCCGCTACACAGTTGACGAATGTTCGTCTTGCTTGTAAGGCAATGTCTTCTGAAATTCTGGTGATATCAGTATTCAGAACGGCTAATTCCATGGCTATTTCAATTGTTTTAAATGACAGCACATGATCAACGCCATTAGGCGACCCAAACTCTACTATGAACTTAGCCTTTTCAAACTTATGTACACTCATACTTTGATTATTCATTCTGTTTATAAAGCTGACAGAAAATGTATGTTCGTTGAGGTCGCATCGATAAAGAATATCAATGTTCCCTATGGACTGGACTGTTTTACCGTTAATGATGCCACTAAAATGTTTTGCTCTCATCAGATCCCATCTCGTGCAGGCCTTGTATTTTATTGTTTTCATTATGGCTATCGACAAGCTCAAATACGTTAATACCTTCGCCTTTACCCCTATTGCTTACCTATATTTGACTTTTCTTATGTCTGAATCAAGGAATAAAAGATTCATTAGTCATAAATTTTGCCATTTTTGTTGAACATAATCACTCTGAACGCTTCTTGCGTCTACTCGATCAAGATCAAGTGTGATGCCCTCATGGGAAAAGGTAAAAACTAAGTTGGATGAAATGGCATAACTGTGGAAGGTGCGAACAAGTTCCTGATATGAGATCATGTTTGTCATCTGGAGCCATG
>CALMKU010000148.1 GCA_937866945.1 uncultured Tolumonas sp. | reverse complement strand
AACCACGGACACGCGGATTTTCAATCCGCTGCTCTACCGACTGAGCTATCTGGGCTTAGGTTGAATGGTGCCGGCTATCGGAATCGAACTGATGACCTACTGATTACAAGTCAGTTGCTCTACCAACTGAGCTAAGCCGGCACGTATTCAACGAGGCGGGATTATAATGAAATCGAACGACACGTCTATATCTGATTGCAAAAATTTATCATTTTTGTGTTCGTTTGCTGATATTTTCGACGAATATGGTTTTTAAGCTCTTTTTCGGAGATAGCAGAACAGGGTGATATCAGCTAACATCGTGTTCACATATGTTATTGATTTGTCGGTTATGGAAATTTTTATACTTATTGGTTTGATTGTATTGAATGGCGTTTTTGCGATGTCGGAAATCGCAATTGTGACTGCCCGCAAAGCGCGCTTATCGAAGCTGGCGGCAGATGGCGATAAAGGGGCAAAGGCGGCACTTAAGCTGGCGGAAGATCCAACCAATTTCTTATCAACCGTTCAAATTGGCATTACATCGATTGGGATCTTAAATGGTATTTTTGGGGAAGCCATTCTGGCAGAACCCTTATCGCTCTGGTTACAACATTTCGGCTTGTCCGTTGCGACCAGTGCTATTTCTGCCACTGTGATCGTGGTGGTATTAGTCACCTACACTTCGATTGTTATTGGTGAGTTAGTGCCTAAACGTATCGGTCAGCTCAATGCAGAAGGCATTGCAGGCTTGGTTGCGCGCCCGATGCAGTTATTGGCGTTACTGACTCGTCCTTTTGTCTTACTACTTTCGGCTTCTACGCATGCCGCAATTCGCCTGATGGGTATTCGTCAGAATAATGCCAGCAGTGTTACGGAAGAAGAGATCCATGCCATGTTGGCCGAAGGTTCAGAAGCTGGCGTGATTGAACACAGCGAACATGCGATGGTGCGGAATGTTTTTCGCCTCGATGATCGTGCCGTTGCCTCTCTGATGGTGCCTCGTGCCGATATTGTGTTTATTGATGTGCAGGAATCGCTGGAATTAAATTTACAGCGGATGACGGATTCAGAACACTCGAGTTTTCCGGTGTGCCGTGGTGGCTTAAATGATTTGATTGGTGTTATCAGTGCACGTCAGATTTTAGCGCAGACCGTGCAAGGTGAAGCGTTCAAATTCGATGAATTGGCTTTACCTTGTGAATATGTGCCGGAAACATTGAGTGGTATGGAGCTACTGGAGCATTTCCGGGCATCCGGTTCAAATATGGCATTTGTGGTCGATGAATACAGTGAATTACAAGGCATTGTTACGGTTCAGGATGTGCTGGAGTCGCTGACGGGTGAGTTTTATCAGGAAGATAATGATGATGCCTGGGCAGTGCAGCGCGAAGATGGCTCGTGGTTACTGGATGGCTTGATCCCGGTGATGGAGTTAAAAGATTGCCTGCAACTGGTGCATTTACCGGAAGAAGAGCGCAACCGTTATCATACACTCAGTGGCTTAGTTATGTTGCTGTTGGGTCGGGTGCCAGCGACCGGCGATATACTGACGGTCGACAATTGGAAACTGGAAGTCGTCGATATGGATGGCATGCGCATCGATAAAGTGCTGGC
>CALMKU010000147.1 GCA_937866945.1 uncultured Tolumonas sp. | reverse complement strand
GGTGGTGGTGCCATCTTCGCCGACAGAGTAAATGCGGGCGGCGGTGAGAGTGGTGATCCCCATGCCATCGCCTAAAAAGAACAGCACATGTTTCGGTGTTGATACCGTAGCGTTCTTTTGCGTTGAATTGTTGTCCAGATTGCATGCAGTCATCAGACAGCTGGCGGCCAGAACGGCAACCAGAGTGCTCATTTTATCCATTGCTCTTAACTCCGTGATCAGAATATCTGAGCAAAGCTAAATCTGGTTAATGACGGTTAAGTTGCATATTTATGGCGGTTTAGTGATCCGTCGCTGTTCTACTCGGTTTTTGAATCACTTTCTTTTTCCATCGGCTAGCGTTATAACGGCGGCGTTGTAACTACCGGAGTGTGACGTGAATCCCATTTTAACCAGTATGCTGTTACTGATGTGCAGCAACGTATTTATGACCTTCGCCTGGTATGGTCATCTGAAAGATATGAGCAGCAAGCCATGGATCATCGCGGCGATGGTGAGTTGGGGCATTGCGCTGTTTGAATATCTGCTGCAAGTGCCAGCCAACCGGATTGGGCATAGTGCGCTGAGTGTGGGGCAGTTGAAAATTATGCAGGAAGTGATCGCGCTGGCAGTGTTTGTACCGTTCTCAGTGTTTTATCTGAAAGAAGCCGTTAAACTCGATTACCTGTGGGCGGCATTTTGTATGCTGGGTGCGGTATTTTTTATCTTCCGTGAAAAAATCATGAGTATGATCTGACCGATCGATGGGGAGTAGGTAATGCAACGTTTTGCTCGGTTGTATAGTGTATTGCTTGGTTTGAGTTGGTTACCTTTCTCCGTTTTTGCCTCAGCAGCTTTTCCGCCGTATTTAAGTTCCAAGACTCCTTATCAACCCCAGCAACAGATAGCAGATTATCAGTCGATACCTACCGGTTATCAGTTGGTGTTTACCGAGCTATTGGCGCGCCATGGTGCGCGCACGATGACGGGGGGTAAAAGTGATTTATTGAGTTACCAGCTCTGGCAGCAGGCACAAAAAAGTGGTGCGTTAACGGCGTTGGGTAAAACATTGGGGCCGCAACTGGCAGCGATGATCAAAGCCAATCAGGCGTTAGGTTATGGTCAACTGACGCAATTAGGGCGTGAAGAGCATCAACAGCTGGCAGGCCGACTCGTTTTACGTGATCAGTTGTTATTTCAACAAGCCATTGCTCAGGATCGGAAAATCAGTGTGCAAAGTTCCGGCAAGGGGCGGGCGGTCGATAGCGCGGAAAACTTTGTGCTCGGTCTCAAGCAGGCGCAGCCTGCATTAACGCCATTGTTACTGCCTCCAGAGGCCAACCCAATACAACTCTATTTTCATAAAAACGACAGCAGCAAACCTTATCGTAACTATCTGAAAAAAGATGCCCGACTCAAAGCAACGCTGGCTGCAATCAAAGCGCAGGCACAAAGTCAGCAAATGGCCCGGCAAGTATTAGAACGTATTTACACGAAGCAATTTGTCGATCAGTTGGGAAGCGGCGAGTTACCGACACCGTTGGCTGCTGCGCAAATGCTGTATGACCTGTATGCGATTGCTCCCGGTATGCAATATGAAGGTCAGTGGCAGTTCAGCCAGTTTATACCGGCAGAGGCGGCAAAATGGTTTGCTTATCTCAATGATGCGGAAGACTTTTATCAAAAAGGCCCCGCCTTTCAGGGGCAGGATATTACCTATCGCATGGCGCAGGTGCTGGTGGATGATTTCTTTAACAGCATAAAACAGCTGCAGGAAAATGCTTCGCCTTTGGCGGCAAAACTGCGTTTCAGCCATGCCGAGGTGGTGATCCCGTTTGTTACTCTGTTACAGCTGCCCGGTAGCAATCAAGCGGTTACCACTGAGCAGCCTTATCGTTATGACAACAATCCGTGGCGGGGTGAAACTATCGCGCCGATGGCAGCCAATATTCAGTGGGATGTCTATCGGGATGCTCACCAGCACTATTTGGTGAAAATGTTGTATAACGAGCGGGAAACGCGTTTTAAAGCAGATTGTCAGCCCATGAAAGCCGATAGTTTTTATTATGCTTTCAGTGAATTGCAGCGCTGTTATCATCAACAATAGTCATAACTGGCGGGTTAATATTTTGATTTGCCGTATCGCCTGTTTGTTATCGGCTTGCGCATAACGTGCCGTCAGATAGTGTGTAGTTAGTTGCTGCATGATTGGTGCTGCCGGATGATTGACTGCCTGCAAACGCTGCACAAATGTTTGTGGTGTTTCATCCTGTTGGCGAATGAACCCACGCTGCGCTAAGCGTCGGCATGCCTGTAAATAAACCTGCACCAATGGGTCTTGTTTGATCCGTTGCCGTGCCAGCCAATTAATACCCAGCGCCAGTCCGATCACCAAAAATAACCCGCCGAGCATAGCGAACAGACGCCCCCATATGTTATTACCAAACAGATCGCGTAGCAGTTGTTCCTGCGACTGGTTGTTGTAATTCAACACCCACGATGTCCAGCGATAGTCGATAGCGGCCAGATATTGATGTAGTTGGGCGAGAAACAGCAGATTGCGGTAACTGGTCAGGCTAAACGGATCTCGCAGGCGGGTTTCTTCCGCCGGCAGGATGTCGTCGATGCTGCGACTGAGGCGATCGGGTGCCACCATCAGCGTGGGGTCAAACCGTTGCCAGCGATTGTCGAGCCAGACCTCCGACCAGGCATGGGCATCAAACTGATACAGGCTGAGATAGTTGTCATCAGCATGATATTCCCCGCCTAAATAGCCCGTTACCATCCGCGCTGGAATGCCCGCCGCGCGCATCAGGAAGGTAAAACTGCTGGCAAAATGGGCGCAAAAACCACGCCGAGAGCCAAACATAAAATCATCGATCTGATCGCTGCCTTGCAGTGTGGGTGGTTCTAACGTGTAGCTAAAGCCATGACTGGCAAGATAGCGCATTGTGGCTTGGGCAAATTCCCGATCATCAGAATTATTCAGACGTAGCTCGGCGGCCAAAGTACGCACCTGCGGGTTTCCTTGCGGTAATTGCAGGTTTATCTGGCGCACGTAGGGGGTTAATTGCGAGCTGAAGGTGGTTTGCGGGAAATAGCTTAACGGGATCTGTTTTTTCTGCTGCAGTAATTTGGGCGAATAGATGCTCATCACAGGGGTGAGCAGTGCGTCGTCATTGTCAGGGCGCGACAGATCGAGGCTGTATAACCAGTGCTGATTGCTGGGTTCGACAATCAGCCGATAAGTGCTGGAGGGCCCTTGCCAATGTATCAGCTGTTTTAACGGCGTAGCGGCAGTAAACGGGTTCGTTTGTTGTTGATACCACTGGCGTAAAGAGGGTGCCACGCGCCAGGTTTTTCCATCAAATTCTTCATGCACCAGTGCCCGCCAGTAACGTTGATTTTCTGGTGGCAATGGCCCGTCGAAGCTGGCGCGAAACGCCAGTGCACTGGAACGGGAAAGTTGCGCGATATCGCCCGGTGTTACCTCTTCATTGAGACCGGTCGTAGCACTCTTGATATCAGGTATTCGCCACATCGGGCCTAAATGCGGGATTAGTAAAAACAGCACGGCCATCAGCGGCAGACTTTGCAACAGCAGACGTAACCCTAACTGCCATTGTGCGCGGTAGCTGTTGGTCTGATAAATCGACAGCAACGCAATGGTGTTAATGCCGGCCACCAGCAGCAGGTAAATGGTAAACGCCAGCCCCTGATGATAGATCAGCGCCAGCGCCACCAGAAAATAGAGCGATAACACATGTAAGCTGAGGTGACGACGACTGGAGAATTCGAGAAATTTCAGCGTACAACCCAGCACCAGCAAATTAAACATGGCGGGCAGAAAGCCACTGCTACGCCATACATAAGCGATGAAGACCATACCTAACAAGGCCAGACTATTTTTCAGCCACAGCGAGGACGGCTTTAACTGCTCACGCGCTATTGCGTAACGCCAGCCGATGGTGAGCAGCGCACAAGCATAAATGGCGGCGTGCAATTCGCCATACAGCGGCAACACCATCAGCAGATAACTTAAGCTCAGCCAGTTCAGTGTCTGTTGGCCGAGTGTTACCGAGAGATGTTCAGTGGTTTTCATACAGTGCCAACGCCGTCAGACAATGAGTTTGATGCAGTGTGCCTTCGCCGGGCGCAATGCTTTGACTGCCCAGCAATAAGCCGTAATATGCCCTTTGTTGCTCCAGTATTTGTAGCTGATAACAAAGCTTCGACAGGCGCTCTTCCAGATCCTGCCCCGGCGTTTTGTGTAGCTCCAGCCAACACAGTTGCGGGATCGGTGTCATGAACTCTTTGCTGACTAACCCACGCCCTTGTGCAACTTGTTTCCACGCGATCTGGCTTAATGATTCGCCGCTGCGATACGGGCGCACACCTTGCATTTCATCCATGCCCGCGGTTTGACTGACGGAAGCTGGCGCATTGGCTTCCGCCTGCGGCGTATTTCCGGCCTGCAACTGCAGCTCACATAGCAATGGGCGTGGATAAGCCAGCCCGGTTTGTTGCAGATCGAGTTGTGTCCAGCATTCCAGCAAACCGAGCGGCCATTGGCTGGCTATGCGTAATCGCCCCGGTTGCAACCAGCCACGGCGTGTTGCAATAAAGGTCACACCGAGTTGCGCACGATTTTCCAGCGTTGGCAGATGTTCACCTAAGCCATCCATCGCGCTCAATTGCAGATCATAACGCGGGCGTTCCGTTTGTAATTGCACCAGAAAGCGTAACGATTGCCCGGCATAACCGGTCGGCGCGCTTAGCGCTGCCACCGTTAACCCGCTAAGGTTGTAGTGGCAGTAATGCATCGAGATCACAAACAGGCTGAACAGCAGATAGGCCAGTGCCAGTACCAGATTGTTTTCATAATTGGAGCCGAGCAGGAAAATCGCCACCGTAAGACACAGATAAACCCAGCCGGTATGACTGGGAAAAATAAACAGGTTATGGCGACTTAAGCGATATTGGCTGGCTGGTGGAATGCGGCGGTCTAACCACGCAGTCATGCGTTGTTGCCAAGCCTGATGTAGAGATCGCCACAGTTTCATCGTACCGGGTCCACTCGTTCCAGCAGTGCGCGACTCAG
>CALMKU010000146.1 GCA_937866945.1 uncultured Tolumonas sp. | reverse complement strand
CACTTCAAGATCGCGCTGAAATCTGGCGACATCGTGTTTTATTCTGGCTTAGTAACTAACTTCAACATCGTTTTCGGTGCTGCGGATGATGTGGTTGGCGCTGAAACGTCAATCGCAATTAATAAGCCGCGCGTTTACGATCCAGTCTAATCCTAGCGGATAGCCTGCGGGTTGGCCTGTCAGCGGCTCGCGGGTTCTTTCATTACTGACAGAATTAATTTACTGACAGGTGATTTATGACATTCGATTTAGCAACATTAGACACAGCAAAAGTGGCAGAAGAAGGCGCAGAATTGCGCGTTGCACATCCGACAACTGGCGAAGACTTGGGAATCAAGATCACGCTGATCGGCACTGACTCAAAAACATTCCGTGACATTTCAAAAAGTCGCGCCACTGCATCACTTAAAAAGAAATCGCGCGAAATTGATTTAGATCAAAATGAGGCCGAATCTGTTGAGTTGTTGGCAAAATGCACAAAAGGCTGGTCTGGTATTACCGAGTCAGGAAAAGAAGTGCCATTCAGCTATGAAAATGCCGTTAAGCTCTACACAAAATATTTGTGGTTGCGTGAGCAGATCGACCGCTTTATGGCAGATCGCTCAAATTTTTTGCCGAGTGCGTAGAGTCATGGCGATTGTATGTTGCGCATCAGGCGTGGCTCGATACTGCGCCTGAACCAAGAGATCAGAAAAAGCCCAGCAAACAAAAGCCGGTGATCCGGCGTAAATCAAGGCAGATCTCAGAGCAACAAAAAGAGCCACCGGAAATCTACGCCACCCGATTTTATATTGATGCGCTTTGGCAAGTTGGTGCCGCAGAGTTTGGCGAGTATGGCAGTAAGCCAATAAGCTGGACTGAGCTGCGAAACTGGAATCAAGCGGCTGAATTAGGTTTGTCAGGTTGGGAGCTTGAGACAATACGCGATCTAAGTTGTGTTTATAGCTCATGGGCTAACAAGTCAAGGTCGCCTGATTGCAGATCGCCACTTGCACCAGCAACTCAACAAAGCGCAGAAGACATTGAAAATAAACTGCTGAAACAGTTTGGAATTATGAAATAAGGGGCGTTAGATGGCCGATATTGCGCAGTTAGGCATAGAAATTGACACGCGAAAGCTCAAGTCTGGCGAGAAGGATCTCGCCTCTTTTGCTTCTAGTGCGTCAGATGTAACGAAAGCAACAGACATAGCTAAAGGCGCTATCGCAGGGATGGTTGCAGCGGCGGCTGGCGTAATGACACTTAGCAAGTCAATAGACACGCTAGTGTCATTTAGCCGTGAAATGGCGGCGCTTACCGCTGTTACAAAAGCATCTGAAAGCCAGATGAAGGCACTATCAAAGCAAGCGCAGACATTGGGCGCTGTTACTGCATACGGCGCAAACGATGCTGCGGCGGCGCAGAAATTCCTTGCTCAGGCTGGTTTATCTGTTAATGAAGTAATATCCGCAACGCCATCAGTTCTACAGCTTGCACAGGCTGGCATGTTAGACCTTGGCACCGCCGCAGAACTGGCCACCGACATCATGTCACAGATGGGGCTAGGCGTTCAGGATCTGAACCGCATCAATGACGTACTGGTGCAGACTGCAAACTCAGCAACCACTGACGTGTCACAACTGGCAGAGGCATTTTCATACGCTGGACCAATCGCTAAAGACTTCGGGTTGTCGCTTGAGACAACCAGCGCTGCATTGGGTGTTATCTCATCCGCTGGCATTAAAGCTAGTCGCGCAGGCACCGGTTTTGTCGGATTCCTTGCATCAGCTAACGCGCTAACTCCACAAGCAGAAAAGCGATTACTCCGCTATGGCGTAACATTCGATCAGTTGAATGTGCAGCAACGCGGGTTAATACCGGTATTGCAAACATTAAGCGCAGCTAACATTTCAGCAAGTGATGCCATTGAGATCTTTGGCCGCGAATCTGCATCATCAACCATGGCTCTTGTTAGCCATGTCAACACACTTAAACAATACACATCAGAACTACGATCATCACAAGGCGTTGCAGCGGAAGCGGCAAACATCATGAGCAATGATCTTGGATCTGCTTTCAGTTCGTTCTCGTCGTCTATTGATGGAATCATCATTAAGCTGGGCGAAGATCAGGGATTAACATCAGAGCTTAAACGAATCATCGATACGGCATCAGGTGTGATCAATGTTTTCTCAGGAATGGAAACAGAATTTGCATCATCAGCAGGTTATGGTGATGAGTTTCTTGTCACTGTTCGCGGTATCGCTGACGCAATAGAAGCGCTGTCGATTGTTTTTGCTGGCAGACTCCTTGCATCAATGATCACATCAAAAACAGCCATGAGCGCACTATCTGGAGTTGTCTCTATTTACTCTGCGGCAACAAGTGGAGCAACGGTTGTTACTGACGCTCACGGCATGGCTATCAGTCGAACATCGGCGCTGGCAAACACTGGCAAGATAGCAATCGGCGGACTAAATACTGTCATGACAGCTATGGGCGGGCCTCTTGGTGTTGTTACTCTAGCTGCATCAGCTTTGTTAGCATGGAATAACTACGCAGATGAGGCCGCAACTAAAGCAAGATCGCTGGCGGATGCAATTGATATTTCAGCGGCGTCACTTGCTAACATGACACAGAAACAACTTGCTGCTAATGCGGTAAATGTTGATAAGGCAATGCTGGCGCAAAAAGAAGCTGTTTCAGATCTAAAATCAGAAGTCGAAAGCCTACAAGAGACAGTTGATCGCCAGATAGCTGGCGCGGCACTGCTTGGTAATGCCACGGCCACAAATACCTATGAAATGGATCAGTTAAAGATTAAAACAGCCGAGCTTGAAACTGCTGAGAACGATCTCAATTTGCTCCGACAAAAATCACTAGCATTGCTTGAGTCACTGGTAGGAAATGGCCGCGAAAATTATGTGATGCTGAACAACCAGTCATCAGCAACCGGTGTTTTGATCGGATTCCAGAAAGAGCTTAACAAGGTTTTAGGACAGCAGCCAAAAACAACCGGAGCGCCTTCGTTGATTGTCAGCGATGGAGCACCTGCAAAACCAGTTGTAGAGCCAATTAGCAGCATTAAATCTACAGCAACAAATAAACTCGAAGATCAGAAAAAAGCAGCCGCAGAATATCTGACAGAAGTCTCACGCTTTAATGCAACCGAAGCGCAGCAGATCCAAAACTGGCAGACTGATCAGTTAAATCAACTCGAAGCATTTCACAAAGCCGGAGTTGTTTCAGAGTCTAATTTTGCATTTGCAAAACAAGCAATTATTGATGAGTCAAATAGACGCCTGCAAAAACTAAACGATGATCAATGGTCTGAATACCTAAGCGGATCATCTGCCGCACTGCTAAAACTAAAACAGCAGGCGCAGACACAACTGACCGGGCCAAAACAACAGATCGTAGTTTCTGGCATCGATAAGAAATTAAAAGAGCAAACATTCTCCGGCTTGCCAACTATTGACGCCGGATCGCAGACTAACGAGCAAAACCAGATAGCGCAGTTGCAGACGCAAACTACTGCAATGAATGATGCTTACAATCAGCGTATTGAGGATTACAAGCTATACCGCGCCAGCGAGGTTGAGAATGCGGCTTACTATGACAGCCAGATAGCTGCTTTAGAAAAGAAAAAAGAAGAGAACAACAAAAACGCACAAGACGCGATGCTTAACCTGCAATTGCAGGCCGGGGAATCAATGGCAACCAGTGCTGCCGATAGCCTGAGAAAAATGGTTGGCGAGCAATCAGCGGCTTATCAAACTATGTTTGCTGTGCAGAAAGCGTTCAGCATTCAACGCGCCATTCTTGCTATTAAAACAGGTATTGCGTCGGCGTGGGAGGCAGGCTGGCCTAACGGTGCCATTTATGCGGCTGGCGTAGTGGCAGCAACAGGTAGTCTTGTGTCGGACATCATGTCGGTGGCGTCGCCGAGCTTTGACGGTGGCGGCTACACAGGGAACGGGTCGCGATCTGGCGGGATTGATGGCAAAGGCGGTTTCTGGGCGATGATGCATCCACAGGAAACGGTTATCGATCACACAAAATCGGGATCATCTGCTATCGCTGGATCATCAGGTGGCGGCAATGTTACCGTTAACGTCTCACTGCAAGAAACCAGTGATACAAGACAGCAAGGCACTACGCAGCAATCAACGAATGATGACGGATCTGTGCAGATCAATGTTTTCGTAGCGGATATTCGATCAGAGGGCAGCATGGCGCAAGTGCTAGAAAGAACTTACGGCCTATCGAGAATGGGGGCATAAAATGACTTTAGCAGTATGGCCTGAGCAACTACCACCGCCGGAGCAATCCGGCTATGCAATCCAGCATGTTAGCCCATTGCAGCGCACGGAAATGGTGTCTGGTCGCGCAAGGCAGCGTAAGGTTTACACATCAGTGCCGTCGATGGTGGCGGTTCAGTTTTTTTGCACAGAATTGCAGGCTCAGGTGTTCGAGTTGTTTTTTAGATATGGCATAACAGACGGCGCGGATTGGTTTTTATGCCAGCTAAAAACACCGCTAGGATTAAAACCTTATGAGTGCCGGTTCAATGGCATTTATGAGGGGCCGGTTTTGACAACATTCAATAAGTGGACATTTTCAGGAACACTTGAGATTAGAGAGCGGCAAACATTAACCAGTAACGAGCTTTTTGATATGCAGGGTGTTATTGATTCAGAAATTTTCGATATAACCATGAATCAAAAATGGCCTCTCGCGTGATTGTGGTTACAATAGATGAAACCTATTAATAACAGGAATTCAATATATGACTTTTAACACTGGCAATCCAATCGGATCAACTGACGCAAGGGATCGACTAGATAACTCTGAAAATTTAGATCTTGCTGTTAACTCACTATCACCGACATTTGTTGATCGCCTTGGCGTTACTCGCGACACGCTGGAAGGCATTTACCAAAAAAGCGCATATTATCGTGCTGGAACTTTTGACGCTGGCTATACGCTGACAAATAATCGCCAAACACTGGCATATGGGAATGTTGAATATTCTTGGTCTGGAGTGTTTCCGAAGGCTGTTCCCGCTGGTTCAACTCCTGCTACATCTGGCGGAGTTGGCGCAGGGGCGTGGGTTGATAGAACTGATTTGACGTTGAGATCAGATTTAGCGTCCGAAAGCGGGTCAGAATTAGTTGGATATCAACCGGCCGGCACCGGCGCAGTCGCCACGACTGTGCAGAGCAAGTTGCGGGAGACGGTGAGCGTCAAGGACTTTGGCGCGGTTGGTGATGGTGTGGCGGATGACACTGAAGCTATTCAAAAAGCAATCAACACTGGAAAAGATGTTGATCTGCTTGGTTTGACCTTAAAAATCAGCTACGGCGTCTTGGTTAATACTGAAGGCCAAACAATTTCTAATGGGAAGATAGTTTCCAGCGACTCTTTTTCTTCAGCTGCCACAGGACAGTTTCAATTCAAGATTACATCAAAACGTGTTGTATTTCAAAATATTTATTTTGACATAAACGGACTTGCTGGAGGTTATCAAAATTTCAGCGCGTTTATCGCAAACGGTGTAAGTAACTGCAACGGCGCGCTGCTGTTTAATGGCGGACACTACTCGTCTGTAAAAAACTGCTATTTTACGAGGACATACGTTGGCAAAACTGCTGTGTCATTTTTTGGCGTTGACCAAAATCTTTACACGACAGTAGACAAATGCGCTTTTGAGTACAACTACGGCGGCGCTGTGTTTACTCAGTCAGCTGGATTGCACGTATCAAATTGTGTTGTTCGCAAAAGTAATGATGCTGGAATAGCGTTCAACACTGGCGGTGCAAAACACGGAAGTGTTACCGGATGTCACGTCGAGGACTGTCAATATGGTGGAATTGCAGTTGAGTCTAACGCGCACCATATAACCATCACTGGAAACACTTTCTATCAAACTTTGTTTGGTCAAAACGACTGTTCGATTCTAATTAGCAGCTTTGTTGCTGGTAATGCTTCCTGTTATAGCGTGTCTATATCCGGTAACACTTTCAACGCATACAAGGCTACTGGAACAGGCGACATAGTGGTGTCAAGCATAATTGTTCAAGGCGGCACGGACATAAACATTAGCGGCAATACTTATTTCAGCGGCGGCGACGCCCACAATAAATTTGTGTTTTTACTGCCGCTATTTGGTGAGTTAAATAACATCAACATATCCAACAATACAATTACCGGCGGTCGTATCGGGGCGCTGTACACAAACTACGCTTCTTCAAACATAGACAAAGTTGTATTTAGCAACAATTTATATGACGGCGGTATTGAGTTTTTCAGAGCAATCGGTATCCCATCGTTGCCTACTCAAAGCACAGGAATCATATTTGACTCAAACATTATGCCAAATACAACCGGCATAATGTTTGACGGTCCTTCGGCAGGTAATGTTAAATGGACATTCAGCAAGAACTACACACCTACATGGACTTCATTTGGTGATAGCAGTTTAGGCAAATTAACAAATACATTTAATATTCGCTATTCCGATGTTGATGGTGTTTGGGTGAGTAATGCAGCGCCTACAAAATTGGCCTGGAAAGCGGGAGATAGAGTAAAAACCATCACCCCGTCCGTAGGGCAGCCAAAAGGTTGGGTGTGTACTGTTGCTGGTACGCCTGGAACGTGGGTTAGCGAGGGAAATCTGTAAAACTAAAGCCACAAAATATTAAGACAAAGCCCCATCGCGGGGCTTTGTCTTCTTCACATCCATCAACCTCTTTCTGTCGCCATTTGATGATTCCATCAGAATCAGCATTTTATTTTTTAATCCCATCGCTCAGGGATATAATTAACTCACCAATGCAAGCAACAAGGCGGAACCGTGGCGATTATAAATGTAACCTACGCATCATCACCATCAAGCGATCTACTAATTTCGACGCTTGAATTCAACAACGAGACAGCCGGAGTGATCCGGCTTGCTCAGTCATTTAATGATGTCATCGCAACGACTGAACTTACTGAATCGGTAACTTTCATCGAATCAGCATGGGATGTTTCACTGCCAAACAAGGACGCGACAGGGCAGCAAACTCTGCAATTTCAGATCTGTAACGTAACTGGGGAGGCGCAGCGATTCATTGATGATTGCTTGAAATCAGGGAAACCGACAAATGTTATCTATCGAGAGTTTTATGCCAGTGATTTATCTGCACCAGCATCAGCTCCGATAAAAATGACACTGCGAGGCGGGTCTGCGGAAGGGATTGTTGTCGGCATTGAGGCTGGATATTTTGACTTACTGAATGTCGGCTGGCCTCGTTTCCGATATACCCCAGAATTTGCGCCCGGATTAAAATATTTTGAATAACTTATCCTGGTATAGAAACAACGCAAAATATCATCCACTGGCGGCTTCATTGCCGCCTTTGTTCAACTGCTGGTCGCTGGTAGTTGATATGCGCGTTAATCTTTTCGGATTGCCATTGCTGCCGCTTCATGGCGGCATTCATGCGGATGACAAGCGAGAGTTATCAAAAGCCGCTGCATCAACCATAGATAGCTATTTGGTTGAGTCAAAAATACAAATAGGCTCTATCGCTGCTGCCTATCGCGCATCGCTTTGCATTCACGTTGGGATCGTTATTGAATTGGACGGAAGACTGCACATTGCAGAAATAGGTAGCAAAACAGGGTTTAGAATTTTATCAGTTGAACGTTTCGAGGCCGCTTACACAAAAGTGCGGTATTATATCGATAAGTAAAACCTATCAATCAGGCGGATTCAATGGGTAAAGTTTCG
>CALMKU010000145.1 GCA_937866945.1 uncultured Tolumonas sp. | reverse complement strand
TATATAACCCAACGCTAACAAACAACTAAGACTAAAATAATAAGAAAATCAAACCATGCAATCAGGCTATATAGCCAAAGTAATTGGAGTTGCAACAAGGCGACAAGAGAGCGAATCCCCATGAGCATAGAGATGCTATGTGATTGGGGTGAGTGAACGCCGTCAACGACGTTGCAACTTCAAGTACGAAGGGTATAAGTGCATTTTATTTTAGTCTTAGTATTGAAATGACCGTGCCGAGTCCCCATAAAGTGGTGCCTGTTTAAAATCACAATCAGGAATTTGGCATTTCATCTGACGATTGTGAGGAAGTTTCAGGTTTGGCTAACATTTTTGGCCAACGGATTTGCGAGGCGAGGCGGGTTCTGGTATAGATACCGGCCTCAAAATTCAGTGCCAGCACACAGTGACGTGCTGTGTCATGTAAAGGTAGGAGATAGGCATGTCAGCAGAAGATACCAAAAAATCTCTGGGACCGCTGGCCGTCGCGGGTGTTACCCCTTATCAGCAAGCCGCTGGTGAGGAGTACATGAATGACCAGCAGAAAGAGCACTTCCGGAAAATTCTGGAAGCCTGGAAAAACCAGCTGCGCGAAGAAGTTGACCGTACCGTTGATCATATGAAAGATGAAGCGGCCAATTTCCCGGATCCAGTTGACCGTGCAGCACAGGAAGAAGAATTTGCTCTGGAATTACGTGCGCGTGATCGTGAACGTAAACTGATCAAGAAGATCGAAAAGACCCTGAAAAAACTGGAAGAAGATGACTTCGGTTATTGTGAATCCTGTGGGATCGAAATCGGTATTCGTCGCCTTGAAGCGCGTCCAACCGCAGAATTGTGCGTTGACTGCAAAACACTGGCTGAAATTAAAGAAAAGCAGCAGGTTGGCTAAACTGCTACTGTTTATGCATGACCTGTTAATGTCTTTGCATAAGAAGGGAGCTACGGCTCCCTTTTGTTATTTTACCTGCACACCATGATGACTTATATCGGACGTTTCGCCCCCTCACCTTCCGGCCCGTTGCATTTTGGTTCGTTGATCGCGGCCATCGGCAGTTATCTGCGCGCTCGCGCTCAGCAAGGCTCATGGCTGGTCAGAATCGAAGATATCGATCCACCACGCGAACAGCCCGGTGCTGCTGCACAAATTTTACGAACACTGGAACGCTTCAGTCTGCATTGGGATGGAGAGGTGATCTATCAGAGTCAGCGCCATGAACGTTATCAAGCCATACTCGATGAGCTGTATCAGCAAGGTAAAACCTACCATTGTTGCTGTACCCGTGCACAAATTCAGGCCGCTGGCGGTTTCTATCCCGGCACCTGTCGTGATAAACAATATCCGCCATTGAATGCCGCTGTTCGTCTGCGAGTGGACGCTCCCTGTTTATCTTTTCAGGATCAGTTATTAGGTTTAATTACAGTTGAACCGCGGTTAGCCAGTGAAGATTTTATCCTAAAGCGCCGGGATGGCCTGTTTGCCTACAATCTGGCGGTAGTGATTGATGATGCCGATTGCGGTGTGACCGAGGTCGTCCGGGGTGCCGATCTGCTGGAGCCAACAGCGCGTCAGATAACGCTCTATCAGCAACTAGGCTGGCCAGTGCCCGACTGGTTGCATCTGCCGCTGGCGTTACAAGAAAACGGGTTAAAATTGTCGAAGCAGAATCATGCTCCTGCTATTGATGAGTTGCCGGTAGTGAAAACCTTATGTCAGGCATTGCTGTTTCTGGGACAACCGCTGCCAGAAGATACCGCAGATATGACTGCTGAAAGCTTGTTGCGCTGGGCCGTTGAACACTGGCAGTTGTCATCCATTCCGACAACAGCCAGAATTCATCCTGATCAATAAAACATCACGTTTAAGAGCGGAAACTTAACTTAGCGTGCCATGGCGCCAGATAATGATAAATCACAGGCGTCAGATAGAGTGTCACCACCTGCGACAACATTAAGCCACCGACGATTGCCACACCAAGCGGTTGCCGCAATTCAGAGCCCGCTCCATACCCTAAGGCAATAGGCAACGCACCGGCCAACGCAGCAATACTGGTCATCATGATGGGTCGGAAACGCACTAAGCAGGCTTGATGAATGGCTTGATCCGGTGCCAGCCCTTCTCGCTCTCGCTCCAGCGCAAAGTCGATCATCATGATCGCATTTTTCTTCACGATCCCAACGAGCAGTAATATCCCGACAAACGCATATAACGTGACGGGGAACTGGAATAACCACAACGTCAGTAGAGCACCAAGCCCCGCGGATGGAAGACCTGACAAGATAGTCAGCGGATGCACAAAACTTTCATACAGCATCCCCAATACGCCATACACCACTAGCAATGCCAACACCAGCAACACCATCATGCCGGACTGCGAACTGGCGAACGCTGCCGCGCTACCCTGCAGGCTGGTGGTCAATGTCACTGGTGGTGCTAACTCCGCTTTGATGCTATCTAAGGCTTTTAGTGCATCACTCAGTGCCATACCAGGGCGCATATTAAAAGAGATCGTCGCTGCCGGCAGCGTTCCCAGATGATTGACGGTCAGGGTTTGCGGCTGCCGTTTGAAGTCTGCAACCGCATCTAACGCCACCAGCTCTCCACTACTATTACGCACCTTGATACGGCTTAAATCTGCCGCTTGTTGCTGGCGTTCCGGCAATACCTCTAAAATGACCGCATACTGATTGGTGTCAGCATAAATAGTCGAAATCTGCCGCGCTGCAAACGCGCTCTGGAGCGCTGTCTCGACCTGACTGTAATTCAGCCCATAACTGGCGAGTTTATCGCGATCAACGGATATCGACAGACCCGCCCCCACGACCTCCTGATCACTCGCCACATCCAGTAACCCAGGGATCGTTCTGATCGCCTTTAAAAAGCGATCGTGCCACAATTTTAATTCTTCAAAATCATTACTCTGTAATGTGAATTGATATTCGGAAGGGCTCGACATACCACCGATACGGATCGACGGTGGATTACGCAAATAAACATTCAGGCCCGGAATATGACTCACTTTACTGCGTAGCTCTGCAATCACTTTATCCGCCGAAGGACGTTGATCTCGCGGAACCAGCCGGATGGTCATCGAGCCGCCATTCGCACTGCCATTCGGGCCGGTGCTCCCGACCGACGACATAAAAGCCGCAATATTGGGATCATCACGGACGATCTCAGCCACTTGCTGTTGCATCCGCGATAAGGTGG
Organism: uncultured Tolumonas sp.; assembly: GCA_937866945.1. GTDB lineage: Bacteria > Pseudomonadota > Gammaproteobacteria > Enterobacterales > Aeromonadaceae > Tolumonas. The sequence goes on along the minus strand of CALMKU010000145.1, from coordinate 1,294 downwards.
CAAAAGAGGTATCTGGTGCCGCTTTAGTAGTGAGGGTTATTTGTCCACTGTCGGTGCTGGGTAAAAAGTCTTTCGGCAATTGCAGATAAAGCGCCACGGTCAGCGCAATACTGGCCGCGAAACTAAACAACATCCAACGCGGGTGACGTAATGCCATCACCAGCGAAAGACTGTAGTTTTCCGTTAAAGCAGTGAATCCGCGTTCCAGCCATTGGGAAAAACGACCGGGGGTTTTCATCTCATGTTGTGGCCGTAACACCCGGCTGCACAACATCGGTGTCAAGGTCAGCGAAATAAGGCCCGACACCGCAATCGCGGCACTGATGGTGACAGCAAATTCATGCAGCAGACGTCCCATCAAACCGCCCATAAACAGCAAGGGAATAAATACCGCAATCAGCGATAACGTCATCGAGAGAATGGTAAAGCCAATCTCCCGCGCCCCCTTACGAGCCGCTTGCATGGCACTCATACCTTGTTCCATGTGACGGACGATATTTTCCATCATCACGATGGCGTCATCGACAACAAAGCCGACAGCCAGCGTCAGAGCCAGTAACGAGAGATTATCCAGACTGTAATCCAGCAAATACATCACCGGCACAGCGCCCAGTACCGATAATGGCACAGCCAGCGCTGGGATCACGGTGGCTGATAAATTGCGCAAGAACAGCCATATCACCAACACCACCAGCGCACAAGAAAGTAACAGGGTGAATTGCACATCATGAATCGATGATCGGATCGATTCACTGCGATCATAAAGAATGTCCATCTGGATGGAGTCGGGAAGGACCGTCTGGAATTGTGGTAACGCATGACGCACCGCATCAACGGTGCTAATAGTATTAGCCCCCGGCTGACGCTGAATAGCGAGAATAACCCCCGGTTTATCGACGAACCAACTGGCAACCCGCGTGTTCTCTTCGCTGTCGAGCACATTGGCTACTTCCGACAGATAAAGCGGCGCGCCGTTGCGATAAGCGACTGCCAGCTTACGATATGCCGCCGCATTTTCCAGCTGACCATTACTTTGCAAACTTAAACTACGATGCTCGCCATCCAGATCGCCAATGGGATCATTCACATTATTATTAGCAATGACCGTGGCGAGTTCATCTAATCCCAGATCATGCGCCACCAGTTTGTCGGGATCAGCCTGAATGCGTACCGCATACGGTTTTGAACCAAACACCCCGACTTGCGCCACCCCCGGCAACATGGATAACGATTGCGCTAACTTACTTTCGGCGTATTCGGTAACGGTTGAGATCGGCAAGGTATCAGAATGCAA
>CALMKU010000144.1 GCA_937866945.1 uncultured Tolumonas sp. | reverse complement strand
TCATGTTAGACGTGATTAAAGAAAAAAATCCGGCGGTGGGTTTTAAAGCGGCGGGTGGCGTAAAAAATGCGGCGCAAGCAGCGGAATATCTGGCATTAGCCGCATCGGTATTAGGTGATAAATGGATCTCGGCAAGAACCTTCCGTTTCGGGGCTTCCAGTTTACTCGCTGATCTACTGACAACATTAGGTCATCAATCGCAAGCGGCATCGTCAGGTTATTAATTGAATTAGCCATTTAAGGGGGCTCCATGTTCCTTCCGCAAGAAATTATTCGTAAAAAACGCGACGGCCAAACACTGACCGACAGTGAAATTCAATTTTTCGTGCAAGGTATTACGCACAATTCGGTCACCGAAGGGCAGATTGCTGCATTAGCGATGGCGGTGTTCTTTAATGGCATGACCATGCCGGAGCGTATCGCTTTAACCTGTGCCATGCGTGATTCAGGTTCAGTGCTGGATTGGTCTGAGTTGGATTTACCGGGGCCGGTATTGGATAAACACTCGACTGGTGGTGTCGGTGATGTGGTCTCGCTGATGTTAGGCCCGATGGTTGCCGCGTGTGGTGGTTATGTGCCGATGATTTCCGGTCGCGGGCTGGGGCATACCGGTGGTACGCTCGACAAATTTGATGCGATCCCCGGCTATCAAACCACACCGCTGAATGCGATTTTCAAAAAAGTAGTGAAAGAAGTCGGGGTGGCCATTATTGGGCAAACTTCTGATTTAGCGCCGGCCGATAAACGCTTTTACGCGACCCGTGATGTCACCGCCACCGTAGAATCCATTCCGTTGATCACTGCATCTATCCTGTCAAAAAAACTGGCGGCAGGGCTGGAAGCATTGGTCATGGATGTTAAAGTCGGCTCCGGTGCATTTATGCCCACCAATGAACAATCGGAAGCACTGGCAAAAAGCATTGTTGCCGTTGCTAATGGTGCAGGTTGTCGCACTACTGCGTTGTTGACTGATATGAATCAGGTGCTGGCAACCAGTGCTGGTAACGCAGTTGAAGTGCGCGAAGCGGTGCGTTATCTGACCGGGGAATATCGCCACCCACGTTTGCATGAAGTGACGATGGCTTTGTGCGCGGAAATGCTGATCTCTGGCGGCTTAGCCAGCGATGAAACGCAAGCACGCCAGAAATTACAACAGGTACTGGATAACGGCAAAGCGGCGGAAACATTCGCCCGCATGGTATTTGCACTGGGTGGCCCGGCTGATTTTGTCGAGAACTACGATAGCCATTTGCTGAAAGCAGAAATCATGCGACCTGTGTATGCGCAATCCTCCGGTATCGTGACTGGTATGGATACCCGTGCGCTCGGCATGGCGGTAGTTGCTTTAGGTGGTGGGCGCTTACGTGCCGCCGATTTGATTGATCATGCTGTGGGCTTAACTGATGTCATTTCTTTAGGCGCTCAAGCAGATAAAGAGGTTCCGCTGGCGTGGGTGCATGCGCGTACCGAGGCACAATATGAACAAACCGCGGCGGTGATCCGTAATGCGATTCAGGTGGGCGATAACACGGTCACTCCATCACCTGCGATCTATCGCCGGATCACCCTGGCAGACGTTTGAGGTTGTTATGAAACGTACGATTATATTGATGATGGATTCACTGGGCATTGGTGCTAGTGCTGATGCCATTCGGTTTGGTGATGTCGGCGCGAATACGCTGGGTCACATTGCTGAAGCCTGTGCGAAAGGACTGGCGGATATTGGCCGCCAAGGACCGCTGCAGTTGCCGAATCTGACGAAACTGGGTCTGGCACATGCTTGTGCCGCATCCAGCGGTGAATTTCCGGCCGGATTAGATGAAACCGTTGTACCGATGGCTGCGTATGGTTATGCCAAAGAGCTGTCGTCTGGGAAAGATACCCCTTCGGGGCATTGGGAAATGGCCGGCGCACCGGTGTTATTTG
>CALMKU010000143.1 GCA_937866945.1 uncultured Tolumonas sp. | reverse complement strand
GATATTGCTGAATTAGAATGCAGTTTTGCGGTTACAGATATAACTCGCGGCACCGTACCAGAATGAACATATACGGTAATCTTTCCGCTGGAATTTGTTGTAGCTTGCGAAGATGATAATGAATATCCCACATTAGCAGCATCCGAAGAGCTATTGATCGCAAAAGAAACATCAACTAACTGATTTGGAACACCAACACCATTTGAATCATAAACAGTGAAAGTAACTGGCGCGGTTTCCGTCGTAACTGAATTATAACCCTTCAATGCAATAAACTTAGTAGTTAACGCATCAGCTACAATCGAAGCAGCGGGTCAAGCAGTGACAGTTGACCCAGTCCCTGTGCTGCCACTAGTTGTACCGCCTGTAGAACCACCAGAAGAACCACCACTGATATCCGTTCCACCGCCACCACAACCAGTAATCAATGTTCCAGCAACCAGCAAAGCAAACATATTTTTACGATAATTCATAATTTTTTTCCCTGACTAATGTCTTTATCCGAGCTCTTTACATATTCAGACATTATTATTGAAAATCAGGGAAAAGCAATTGAGACCTATCTCACATATGAAATAGGTCTCAATTTCTCAAAGCAGATTAAAAATCACTCAGAAAATATCATCAGTACCGGCAGAGTTAGTTGTTGGTGTCGCAGCCGATGTTGAAGATGGTGGTATTGGTGGTTGCACACTCTTGATATCGCCATTATCGAATAAAACACTTTCTTGCTGACTAACAACGGATGGCTCGCTGCCTTTTTCAAAAAACTCTTGTCGGCTACCCGGTGAAGCTCCCGTCATAGCTAATCCGGAATAATTATTTACATGCATAGTCACGATATCATCCGGTTGTGCAAAAGCGCGATCCGGGATACCGTGCAAAGCAACTTTCATATATTCGATCCAAATCGGCTGGGCGGCGCTGGCGCCAAATTCGTTACCGGCAATACTTCGTCCTAATGCCCTGCGATGATCATCAAAACCAATCCATGCAGTCGCTACTACATTAGGGGTAAAACCACTAAACCAAGCATCCTTAGCTTCGTTGGTAGTTCCTGTTTTCCCAGCCAGATCACTTCGTTTCAGTTCTTTAGCAGCACGCCATCCTGTTCCCATCCAACCACCTAATCCGCGATCGGCTCCGCCATATATGGCTGAATGCAATGCTTCTGTGATCAGAAAGGCATTCGCCGTGCTCATTATACGTGTGGCCTGATTACGTGGTGTCACTGGATCAATCGGACATTGGCTATGCCAATCCCCTAGCTCTTCATTATAAGCATCAGTTTTATCTAGCCCGGCTTCTGCCAGCTTGCCGCACCCAGCACAAGCCATTGCAGGTGTTGCTTCATAGACAACATTACCTGCGGCATCTTCTATTCGATCAACGAAATAAGGGGTTACTTTGAATCCGCCATTAGCAAAAGCAGCATAACCACTCACTAATTCCAATGGAGTAAACTCTGCTGTACCTAAAGAAATAGATTCATTTCGCTGCAAACTACTGTCAGGAAAACCGAATAAACGCAGATAATCTAAAACATTATCAATACCTACACTGCGCAATAACCGAACTGTTACAACGTTTTTTGAACGCGCCAGCGCTTCGCGCAGGGGAATTGGGCCATCGTATTCTGGTGGTGAATTTTTAGGGCTCCAACCCGATGTACCACCATCCCATTGAGTAATAGGTGCATCATTGATAATAGAAGCTAATGTAAATCCGTTAGCTAATGCCGCTGAATAGATAAATGGCTTAATGTTAGAACCAACTTGTCGGCGAGCCTGATCAACACGGTTAAATTTACTGATCTCAAAGCTGAAACCACCAACCAAGGCCTGAATAGCACCATTTTTCGGGTTTAGCGCTACAAAGGCCGCATTGGCATCGGGAATTTGCGCCAAACGGAGTTGATCGCTATGTTCATCCTGCCAAACCCATATCTGATCGCCGGCTTGAAGGATATCAGTTGCCTTTCTAGGAGCAACACCTTGTCGTTCATCGCTAATAAAAGGACGGGCCCATTTCAAACCATCCCAAGCTATAGTCGCATCAAGCCCACCTTTAACAATAATAGTGGCTTCTTTATTATTTACAGCAGTAACAATGGCAGGCTCAAATGGTTCATAACTAGGTAAATCACTGAGATAGTTGGTAATTTGCTCGATGTTCCAGGCATCGCCCTTTGTCCAAAGGTGCTTTTCTGCGCCGCGATATCCATGACGGATGTCATAATCTAACAACCCTTTAAATACTGCCGATTGTGCGGCCTGCTGCTGCGAAGAGCTCAGCGTGGTATAGACCTGATAGCCTTTGCTATAAGACTCTTCACCATATTTTTCCAGCATAAATTTTCTGACCATTTCTGCCAAATAAGGCGCATCAAGGCCAACATTTGTACCGTGATAACGAGTCACAATCGGTTCAATTACCGCTTGCTGATATGCATTTTGATCAATCATACCAAGCTGTAACATTCTGGATAAAACCAGATTACGCCGGGTTAACGCTCTCTGCGGTGAACGGATGGGGTTCAGCATGGATGGCGCCTTAGGTAAACCGGCAATCACAGCGGTTTCCCCCAATGTCAGCTGATCCACCGTTTTACCATAGTAAACCTGTGCTGCAGCACCAACGCCATATGAACGATATCCAAGCGGGATTTTATTAAGATAGAGCTCAAGGATCTCGTCTTTTGTCAGTTCTCGTTCGATTCGCCATGCCAAAAAGACTTCTTTAATTTTTCGTAGCAGTGTTTTTTCACGACTCAGGAAAAAATTACGGGCAACCTGCTGCGTAATGGTACTAGCGCCCTGGCGCATTTGCCCAGAGACAGCCCAAACAACGCCCGCCCTAGCTATGCCAATTAAATCGATCCCTGGGTGTTCGTAAAAACGAGAGTCTTCTATTGCCAGAAAAGCCTGTCGCATCTGCACCGGAATTTGCTCAATGCGTAAAGGAATTCTCTTCACATCGCCAAATTCAGACATCAAAACACCATCAGAGCTATAAACCCTCAATGGCGTTTCCCATGTTGTGTCTCTTAGAGTTGAAACATCAGGTAAATCTTTCTCAAGATGGAAATAAAAAGCAGCGACAGCAGCGATACCAACTGACAATACTAACAGTAACAACCATAACAATCGCTTAAACCATTTAAACATACCCTGAATATCCGCCATCAAAGACCCTATGGGTGTGCAGTATATAGTGTTATCTGCTTCAAATTCGAGAGAATTGAAGGATACATTCGTATCGCCAAAATCTAACCTTACAGCTATAGTTAAA
>CALMKU010000142.1 GCA_937866945.1 uncultured Tolumonas sp. | reverse complement strand
AGTCAGACTAATAATCGCATTCAGGGGGGTGCGTAATTCATCGGTCATTTTGGATAAGAGACGTGATTTAGCCTCATTAGATTGGATCGCCGACAGCGCCTGCTTTTCCAGCGAAACGGACCAATGGCGGAAGAGATGGTAGCCCAGATATGCCAAACTGATCATGATAAAGCCTGCGATACACAACATCAGCAAGACTACATCGGAAAAACGGGATAAGGTTTTTCCAGCCTCCTGTTTAGCCGGCGATATAAATTCCAGACCTAACGAATATGATAATGATAGATAAAGTAAGATGCCGGAAATGAGTAATATAATAGAAAGTGTCGCTTGCCTGCGGGGATAAACAACATCATTGATCGGAAAAGATCGCTGCCGACACTTGCTGATATAAGGCGTCAGACACCACAGAAGCGGTAATGCCATGACCGCATTCAGCCAATTACTCATCCACCATTGCAACCAATGCTGATAGTGATTTACATCCACTCTATTGCATAACAGCAGGTCAACCCCGGCTCCCAATGAGCAGCTAATAAACATCACTAGTAAGAAGGTAAACCAGGCATGCAGGTGGCGCAGATCAAGTGATAACGGTAAGGAACGGTATGCCTGTGCAGCCATTGCAAACAAAATTAAATGACTGACAACAAAAACCAGCGTCTGAGTCACATCACCGTGCAAGACAATTTGCAGTAATGTAATGGCAAATAGCGGGAACAGGCTCCAGCGCAAACCGAACCAGAGTAATGATAATAAACTCAATGAAATAGCAGGATCTAAATGCAGCGGCAGTTTGTCACTGTCTACCGACAACAGATCGGAGTAGATGGTTGGAAAATGGCCGGTGATGGTCAGCCCGATAACCGACAACAGAAGAATTGACCAGACTATTTTTAACCGGCTATGTTCTGTGCTGGATGTTATTAATGCGTGATAGGACAATTCCCGATAAAGGATCTCGCCTGATGGGTTTTCCATATTTTTCCCGCCACACTCTATTATTTTTCAGGCGTATGCTTCACATTCGCTACGTCTGCTATTTATTTTTCTACCCGTAACTTCGACCGGGCACCATCTACTTTCCCGAGGCATTCGTTCATGTTATCCATAAATACGGCAACATTCCCTGTTGGAACCGACAAAAAGTTTATTGTTTCTTCTTTTTATCTGGCTGCCGGAAACTGCTGCACCCTTATCGGTAACAACGGCAGTGGTAAGACCATGATGGCGCGTATTTTGAACCAGGAATTGCCGCCGGAATCAGGAGAATGTTTGCATCAGCTGAGATCAGAAATGGTCTCTTTTGAGAAACAGATTAAACTGTATGATGACGAGTGGCAACGTACGAATACCGATATGCTGGGTGCGGAGGAAGAGATTGCAACTTCCGTAGAAAATTTAATCCAACAGAGACATAGCAACACCGCTCATTGTCATGAGCTGGCCGCCTTATTTGGGATTAGTCATCTGCTCAAGCAGCCGTTTATCGCATTATCCAGTGGTGAAGGGCGTAAGGTATTAGTGGCACAAGCCCTGATGTCACAACCTGAGTTGCTGATTCTGGACGAACCGTTTGACGGGCTGGATGTGCAAGCCCGGACCCAACTCACCACCATCTTAGAACAGCTGTTGCATCAAGGCATGGCATTAGTGCTGATCGTGAATCGATTTGATGAGATACCGCCGTTTGCCGAGCAGTTAGGCTGGATTTTAGATTGCCAGTTTACTCATTTACAACCAAGAGCCGCATTCTTTGCCGATCCATTAACCCAGCAATTGCTGCATTGTGCTTCTGCTGCGGAATTTGTTTTACCAGCACCATTACATCAGACAGAAAATAAGTCGCTCGCTAACCCCATCGTTGCGCTGCAACAGATCAACGTCAGTTATGACGAACGCGTCATATTGCATGACCTGAGCTGGCTATTAAATCGTGGTGAGCATTGGCATATTGCAGGCCCGAACGGCTGTGGTAAAACCACATTATTACATTTGATCACCGGCGATCATCCGCAGTGTTATAGCAATACCATCACCTTGTTTGGCCGACGCCGAGGTTCCGGAGAAAGTATTTGGGAAATAAAACAACGCATGGGTATCGTCAGCCCGGCCTTACATATGGCCTATCGTGTGGCTGGCACCCCACTGACGGTGATCCTGTCTGGTTTTTATGATTCGATTGGGCTGTATCAACAACCCGGCGATCAGGAAATAAAACTGGCGCGCCAATGGCTGAAATTACTTGGTATGGAGCAACAAGAGCAGGTATCGTTTCTTCAACTTTCCTACGGCCAGCAGCGCTTATTGCTGATTGCCCGGGCGCTGGTGAAACACCCTACCCTGTTGATTCTGGATGAGCCACTGCAAGGGCTGGACAGCCTGAATCGGCATCTGGTATTGCAATACATCGACCGCCTGACTGCGCACAGCCACAGTCAGCTGTTGTATGTATCGCATCATGCGGAAGATGTGCCGACCTGTATGACGCATCGTCTGCAGTTTATTCCAGTAGCGGAAGGTGGTTATCGCTATGAAACCACTCGCCTGTAATCAGGCGAGTTTTTTCTGCCAAAACAGGGCATGCCCCTGCAGCGGATCAAGTTCATAGCCGGCAAAACCACAACGATGATAAGCATGTCGTGCCGTGTGATTGCCGGATAACACTTCCAGTGTCAGCTTGCAGCAATCGCGTTCCCGCGCGATCTGCTCAATCTGGTGTAGCAAGGCGGTCGCGATACCTTGTCCACGAAATGCTGACGCGACGGCCAGATCATGAATATTAATCAACGGCCGCGCCGCAAAGGTTGAAACGGTCTGAAAAGCATTTAACAGTCCTGCAGGCTGTTCATCCAAATAAGCAATTAATGAGACAGCGGAAGCACACTGTTGTAAGGTCTGAGGTAGTCGAGTACGACACTCTGCAGTGAGTGGTTCACCCCCAGGGCGAGATCATGAACGTTTTCTAAGCAAATTCAGACGCTTTGACCTACAGATCGAATTGTGATCTTATACTCCCTTTTCTTGGGAGTCATCCATGCAGCTCGATGCCTTTTCTGAGTTCTTTTCCGATCTTCATGATCCGCGCCAATCAGCGAAAATCGCCTATCCACTCTTCGACATCCTGTTCCTGACAGTTTGCGCTGTCATCGGCGGCTGCGAAGGTTGGGAAGATATTGAAGATTTCGGGCAGGCTCACAGCCGCTGGTTCCAGGATAAGGGATTGTTTCCCAATGGATTGCCCGTTCACGATACCATTGCCAGAGTGATGTCCAGCCTTGCTCCCGAGCAGTTTCAGGCCTGTTTCCTCAAGTGGATGAAGGCGGTCAACTCTCGCGCCAAAGGGGAACTGATTGCCATTGACGGCAAGGTACTGCGTAGCTCCTATAACAGGGACGATCGGCAGTCGACCATCCATATGGTCAGTGCGTTTGCCAGCGCCAACGGTATGGTACTGGGACAAGTAAAAACAGATGCCAAGTCCAATGAGA
>CALMKU010000141.1 GCA_937866945.1 uncultured Tolumonas sp. | reverse complement strand
AGTAAAAGTTAAATCAGTGCAGATTGATTCCGCACCGGTTTATATAGCTATTATATTGCGCGAACAACCAGCCCTTTCAGGTAATAACCTTCCGGATAAGGTGCGGCAATCGGGTGGTCTGCTGCCTGAGTCATACGTTCGAGGATCTGTGCTTCACGACCGGCATCGAGGGCCGCATCGGCAACAATTTTCTGGAACAATTCTGAGGTCATCAGGCCAGAGCAAGAGAACGTCAGCAATATGCCTTCTGGATTCAGCAGTTGGAACGCCAACATGTTGATATCTTTATAGCCGCGGCAAGCGCCGATCAATTGTGCTTTGTTCTCGGCAAATTTCGGCGGATCAAGCACGATCATGTCAAATTTTTCACCGTGTTCACGGTATTCACGCAGCAATTTGAAAACGTCTTGTTTTTCAAATTTGGCGTTGGACAGATCGAGTTTGTTCAATTCGGCATTATGTTTAGCCAGCGCTAGGGCGGGTTCAGAAACATCGACATTGATGACTTCTTTTGCGCCACCTTGCAGAGCGTAAACACCGAAACCGCCGGTATAACAGAAGCAGTTCAAAACCCGGCGATTTTTAGCATAACGACCAGCAATGGCGCGGTTGTCACGTTGATCCAGATAAAAACCCGTTTTATGTCCACCTTTGATATCGACGCTGATCTTGATGCCGTTATTTTCTTCGATGATCAGCTCATCCGGTGGTGCTTCGCCAAATAACACTCCAGTACGCTCTGCGAGACCTTCCTTCTTACGAACAGCCACATCAGAGCGCTCATAGATGGAACAAGTCGGATACAGCTGCTGTAACGCGGCAATGAGTTCGTGACGATGGTATTCGGCACCGCTGGATAAGAGTTGGCAGACCAGATGATCGTTATAACGATCGATAGTAATGCCTGGCAGTAAATCAGATTCAGCAGCTACCAGACGATAGGCAGAAAGCTGTAAACGGGAAATCAGCGATTCACGACCCGCTTGCGCTTGTTGCAGACGGCGAACGAAGAATTCGGTATCAATCTGTTCGTCTTGCTTGAAGGTCCAGACTCGCAGACGGATTTGAGAATCAGGCGACCAGGCGCCGCGGGCTAACCATTTACCGCGTTGATCAACGATATCTACCGCTTCACCTGCTTCTGGTTTGCCTTTTACTTTGTCGATAGCTTTGGAAAAAATCCATGGATGGCGGCGTAACAGGGATTTTTCCCGATCTTTTTGCAGATAAACGGTAGTGCTCATAGATAGCTCTGGTATAAAAAAACAGGGCCAGCATTGTAGCTGGCCCTGTTTTGAAACACCAATGATCACCAGCAGATTGCTATTTAATACGCATACCTTGCATTATTTGTCCCAGCTCTTTAGCAGTAACCAGCAGATTTTCTGTGCCGGCTAGTGTATTCGCTGAGTTTTCTTCAATATTCACAGACTGATTACGCACTTCATCAATACTTTGTGCGATCTCACCGGCAACCGCACTTTGTTGTTCAGCCGATGTCGCAATATGTACGCTCATTTCAAAGATAGAACCACTGTGATTGGCGATACGATCGATATCAGAACCGACAGCTGCAATCAGCTCACGGCTATCTGCTGCCTGAACAACGGTTTTTTCCATGATGTCGTTGAGTGAGCCCGTGCCGGCTTGCAACTCTTCAATCATTTTCTGAATTTCAACAGTGGCTTGCTGAGTGCGGCCAGCCAGTGTACGAACTTCATCGGCTACTACGGCAAAACCACGGCCTTGTTCGCCCGCTCGTGCCGCTTCAATCGCGGCGTTCAAGGCCAGCAAGTTGGTTTGACCAGAAATCGCATTGATCACGGTAACCACTTCACTGATTTTGTTCGCACGAGAGGTCAGATGTTCAACTGCGGTGGAGGCCTGAGTAATTTCTTCCGTCAGAATATTGATGGAATTGATCGTCCGTTGCACTCGATTCGCACCATGTGAGGCTTCTTCGCTGGTTTGACGTGTTTGTGTTGAGGTTTCGTTGGCGTTATGTGCCACTTCGCGGATCGCTGCTGTCATCTCTTCCATGGCAGTAGCCAGCGAGTCGATATATTGACGTTGATTTCTTGCCAGCTCTTCACCTTCTTCAGCGGCAGAACGGAACTCTTCAGCAAACAGTTCCAGACCATCAGCGCTTTCGTTGATCATTTTGAGAACGTGCTGACGACGGTCGGTCATGGTGTCGATATCACGGGACAACTGACTAAATTCATCCCGGTTTACCGGTAGATTTAGTCGCATAGTCAAATCACCGTTTGCAACTGCACGCACACCCTGACTGATCATGCCAATAGAATGGGTGAAGAAACTATTCAGATAGAAACTGATCACTGCAAAAATAGTAATCGATAACACCAGCATCGTCAGAACATAAGGATCTGTCAGACTCAAATCACTGCTGTGTGATACAAGGAACCAAGTGATACCAATGATCATCAATAAAGGTAGCCAGAAAATGAGCTGGAATTTTTCTTTTATGGTCAAACCAAGTAAGAACCGATAAATACGAAGGTAATCCACATTTTTCACAGCAACAGATCCACAGAAAGAAGAAAGCGTTACGGATTGTAGTGTTTTCGGCACAGTTCCCAACATCCTTAGTCGGAAATAGCGATCTGCATTAGAAAAATCTTATTCGTTAAGATTCAAATGATGGCTATTTACACGTTCTAACTTGTTTTATCGGGAACGGTACAACAAACAGCGTTATGTTATTTTTATTTAGCATAGACAATTTCAGCCGCTTATGTGAGTGAAATTAATATGTTATTTTTTGATTGCGTTTCCATTCGCCAGCGATATCTCCGGCGGTAAAAAATGTTGGGGTAGAGGGTTTCCAGATATTCATTAGTGAACACGGTATGCTTGGTTTCAACGTCTAATGCTTCAAGGCCATACCGTAAAAGCAAATGTCGGCAATAAAAAAAGGCGCCTACGGGCGCCTTACTGGTTTTACTTCGCTTGCAACATCTTCAACATTTCATGGGCAACCAGCTCAGAGGAAGCGGGGTTCTGGCCGGTGATCAGATGACCATCGATCTGAGCAAATGGCATCCAGTCCGGGCCTTTACTGTATTGACCGCCATTGGCTAGCAGCATGTCCTCAACGAGGAACGGCACGATCTCGGTTAACTGAACGGCTGCTTCTTCAGTATTAGTAAAACCGGTCACTCGCTTACCTTTAACTAAGGGTTCACCGTTAGCCGCTTTGGTATGACGGAACACACCGGGCGCATGACACACGGCACCGACTAATTTACCGGTGTTATACATCTCTTCGATGAGCTCGATAGATTTCTGATCTTCTGCCAGATCCCATAATGGGCCATGACCACCGGGATAGAACACTGCATCGTAGTTTGCAGCTTCAATTTCGCTGAGTTTGTGAGTGTGTTCGAGCAATGCCTGACTCACGATATCCGCTTTAAAGCGTTCTGTTGCTGCAGTCTGGAAATCGGGCTCATCACTTTTTGGATCAAGTGGTGGTTGTCCGCCTTTCGGTGACGCTAGCGTGATCGTGGCGCCCGCATCTTTGAATACGTAATAAGGGGCTGCGAATTCTTCCAGCCAGAAGCCGGTTTTGTGGCCGGTATTACCCAGTTGATCATGAGAGGTTAGAACGATAAGAACTTTCACGTGATATTCCTTCTACGGCATGAGTGCTGATGAGTTAATTTCGCTGACTTGGATGATCAGCTTGCCGAAATTACGGCCTTCAAGCAGACCGGCGAAAGCCTGCGGGGCATTTTCCAGCCCGGTAACAATATCTTCCCGATGACGGATCGCACCGCTGCTGACCCAGCTCCCCATTGCTTGTAAAAACTCAGGATAACGGTGGCCATAGTCATCAAAAATGATGAAACCTTGCATGCGAATTCGTTTCGTTAATAGTGTGCGCATCAGTAATGGCGAACGATCGGGGCCATTGGGTAATTCGGTTGCATTATATTGTGCAATCAATCCACACAGCGGAACCCGCGTGCCGGTATTCAATAACGGTAGTACAGCATCGAAGATGGCTCCACCGACATTTTCAAAATAAATATCAATACCTTGAGGGCAAGCTGCAGCTAACTCAGCTGACAGCGAGGGGCTGCGATGATCAATACAGGCATCAAAGCCCAGTTCTTCTACTGCATAGCGACATTTTTCTGCGCCACCGGCAATGCCTACCACGCGACAGCCTTTCAATTTAGCGATTTGGCCAACGGCAGAACCCACTGCACCGGTTGCTGCCGCGACAACAACCGTTTCACCGGCTTTCGGCTGACCGATCTCCAATAAGCCCATGTAGGCGGTAAAACCAGGCATGCCTAACACACCCAGCGCAAGGGCGGGTTGCGCCAGGCCGTCGAGTTTGTGCAAACCCGTGCCATCGGAAATAGCATGTGATTGCCAACCGGTGTAACCCAGCACCCAGTCACCAGCCTTGAAATCAGGGTGGTTGGATATCTCGACTTGACTCACCGTGCCGCCGACCATGGTTTCACCAATCTGCACGGGTTTGGCATAAGAGTCTGCATCGCTCATACGGCCCCGCATATAAGGGTCGAGTGAGAGATAAACTGTTCGCAGTAGAATCTGGCCATTTTCTGGCTGTGGAATTGGGCCGTTAACCATAAGAAAATTATCGTTAGTCGGCGCGCCCACAGGGCGGGATGCCAGCGTTATCCGCGTATGTTGTGATGATGAATTCATCGCGCAGCCTCCAGCACTTTGCGGCTTTCAGCCAGTGTCACTTCATGACGTTCACCTAACGCGACCATGCCATGCTCTTCAAGTTGTTTGAGGATCGCAGTAATGCCATCTTCACCAATATCGTAAGCAGAAAGACGCGTTGGCAGACCCAGCGATTCAAAGAAAGCGCGGGTTTTGGCAATCGCTGCATCGATGATCTCATCATCAGAACCTTCAGTGATGTCCCAGACGCGTTTGGCGTATTGCAGCAGTTTTTCATGTTTTGCCTCGCGGCGGATCTGCATCATCGCGGGCAGCACTACGGCGAGCGTGCGGGCATGGTCGATACCATATTTAGCGGTAATTTCATGGCCGATCATATGTGTGCCCCAGTCAGAAGGCACACCGGCTGCGATCAAGCCATTCAGCGCCAGTGTGGCTGTCCACATCAGGTTAGCGCGTGCGATGTAATCGGTCGATTCGACTGCCTGTGGGCCGTGTTCAATCAACGTCAGCAGCAGGCTTTCCGCAAAGCGATCCTGAATAAACCCGCCGACCGGGTAGGTCAGATATTGTTCCATCACATGGATAAAGGCATCAACGACGCCATTGGCAAGTTGATGTTGTGGCAAGGTGTACGTTTTGGTTGGATCTAGCACAGAAAAACGTGGGAATACATGCTTACTCAGAAAGGGGAGTTTGGCGCCAATCGCTTTGATGGTGATCACGCCGCCATTGTTCATTTCAGAGCCGGTTGCAGGCAGTGTCAGCACGGAACCAAATGGCATGGCTTTCGTCACTTTGCCACCGAAGGATTTTAATATTTCAGTTGGGTCGCCGTCATACAGCGTCGCGGCAGCAACAAATTTAGTGCCATCCAACACAGAACCACCACCCACGGCCAGCAGGAAATCGATGTTTTCTTTTTTTACTTGGTCTACTGCGAGCATCAGTGTTTCAAAGCTTGGGTTAGGTTCAATGCCATTAAATTCAGCAATCTGACGTGAACCTAATGCAGCGCGAACTTCGTCCAGAGTACCGTTTTTACGCGCACTTTCACCGCCCAATAAAATAAGCACGCGGGCATCGGCAGGAACCAGCGTCGCCAAATCGGCAATACGCCCTTCACCAAACGCAATATGAGTTGGGTTATAAAAATCGAAATTAAGCATGACTATCTCCGCTGAGGAAAATCCGGGGCCTGAAACATCGGTAAGTCAGGTTTTTTCCGGAAGGATGACAAAAAATTAACATCTAGTAGACCGGTCGTCTACTGAATTATTTTTCGTATTTGCAATTCCAGCTAAAGACGTTGAGAATGCGTTTATTGATGATTAGACGATCGGTCTAATTCGTGTGGATGATGAATCATGACAACTGAACATAAAGATGTCCGCCAACATATTCTTGATACCGGAAAGATTGTCATTGTCGGTAAAGGTTTTTCAGCTGTCGGGTTGGCTGAGATCCTGAATGCTGCAAAAGTACCGAAAGGTTCCTTTTACCATTACTTCAAATCGAAGGAAGTGTTTGGTGAAGCATTACTGGAAGATTACTTCGCTGGTTATAACCAGCGCCTGCAAAGCTTGTTTTCCGATAAAAGTATGACGGCAGCTGCGCGGTTGATGACGTATTGGTCTCGCTGGCAAGATGCGCAGGAAGGTGACGATCTGACCGGAAAATGTCTGGTGGTTAAGCTCAGTGCTGAGGTGGCCGATCTCTCGGAACTGATGCGCAATGCGTTAAAGCAAGGCACCGAAAAATTGATTGCACAGCTTACCGCTTGTATCGCAGAAGGTATTCAGGATGGCTCGTTATCTGCCAGTCTGATACCGGAACAATGTGCGCTGGCTCTCTACGAATTATGGCTTGGCGCAACGCTGCTGACGAAATTGCGTCGTGACAGCAGCGCGTTGGATCAAGCGATGTTAACTACCTGCAAGCTGTTGGAACTCCCAGTTTCTAACGTATCTAATCAATAAACCAGGTCGGTATAGCTGGACAAACATCGGTGAGTGAGAAGCAAAATCACGGTGATGTTTGTCCAGTGCTATGAGTATCAGTCCCAGTTCGGGCTGAAATTTGTATCAGCACGTTCAAGACGTTCGCTGGCGAAAGTTAAGCCCAAAGCAATCAGCACGATCAGGCTGCCTACCCACGGGGTATCCATTAAGGTCATATGACTGACCACCGCACCGCCGGTAACTGAACCCAAAGCGATGCCGACATTAAATGCGGCGATGTTCAGCCCTGAGGCCACATCTACGGCATTGGGTGTAAAACGCTGCGCTTGTTGCACCACCAGTACCTGTAAACCGGGCACATTACCGAAGGCAAATGCACCCCAAACCAGAACAGTTAATATCGCAGTGATCTGATTTCCTGCAGTAAAAGTCAGGCTCATCAGCACAATCGCCAGACCGGTAAAGAGTAATTTCAGTGCGGATAATGGCCCTTTACGATCAGCGAGTTTGCCGCCCCAGATATTACCAACGGCAACGGACACGCCATAGACCAGTAAGATCACACTGACGCTGGCGGCAGAGAAGCCACTGATGTTTTGTAAAATAGGGGCTAAAAAAGTGAAAGCCGTAAAAGCACCACCGTAACCCAACGCTGTTTTAGCATAGACCAGTAATAAGCGTGGATGCGTCAACACCTGTAATTGCTGGCGTAGTGAGGCTGGTGGCGCATGGTGAATATCATCGGGAATAAACAGCAGACTCGCGAGTAGGGCGATGACACCTAATAGTGAAACGGCCAGGAAGGTTTCCTGCCAGCCATAGGTTTGCCCAATCCATGTCCCTAACGGCACGCCTGTCACTAAGGCGACGGTGAGCCCACTGAACATGATCGCAATAGCGCTGGCCGCTTTTTCTTTCGGCACCAGGCTGGTGGCGATGGTTGATCCAATTGAGAAAAATACGCCGTGGGCTAATCCCGTTAATACACGGGCAATAACCAGCACCAGATAACTTGTTGCTTGCCAGGCCAGTAAATTTCCGGCGGTAAACAGCGCCATTAACCCCATTAACAGCCATTTTCTGGGTACTTTACCCGTTAATGCGGTGAGTACTGGTGCACCCACTGCCACCCCAAAAGCATACAGGCTAACCAGTAATCCGGCGGAAGGTAGCGTGATCTGTAAGTGTTCAGCAATGATTGGAATAAGCCCAACGATAACAAACTCTGTTGCTCCGATAGCAAACGCACTGATAGTCAGTGCAAATAATGCTAATGGCATAAGGTACTCCTTGAAACAAAGCGATATGTAAGTAAGGAGTGCAGTATGGGCTTGCAGTTTGATGATAAAAACGACTATAAAAACATAAGATAATTGACCTAGTAGCAAAAATGAAAACCAATTCCGATGAATTAGAGCTGTTTGTAGCTGTCGTTGACGCAGGAAGCCTGCGTCAGGCGGCAGAAAATCTGGGTGTTGATAATGCGGTGGTGAGTCGTCGATTAAAACGGCTGGAAGAGAAACTGGCGACAACCTTACTGAACCGCACTACTCGGCGTCTTTCGTTGACGGAAGAAGGGCAGTGGTTTTATCAGGAAGCGGTTACGGTGCTCAACCAGATGGCACAAGCAGAAGCCGCGTTGATTGCCCGTAAAGCAGAACCGGAAGGCGTATTACGAATTGACGCAGCCACACCGTTTATATTGCATCAACTGATCCCGTTGATTAGTGAATTTCGTCATCGTTACCCCCGTATTGAACTGCACCTGGAAAGCTCGGAT
>CALMKU010000140.1 GCA_937866945.1 uncultured Tolumonas sp. | reverse complement strand
AAACTGGTTTTATCTGCTTGCAGATCGGTGCTGTTAAGCCCGGCATCTTGCAACAAGCGGTGAGCGGTATGATCTACCGTGACCGGGCGAATATTAAAACCCGACTGAATCAGCAGCTGATCCAACGTTTCGATCAGTGTATTTAATAATGACAACAACTCACCCGAACCGCTGGCTGATAACGTCAGGATCTCGGTGATCTGTGCCTCCATATTGTCGGGCAACAACGTGGCCTGCTGTTTCAACAGTGGTAATATTTTTTTCTCACCAGGGTGTTTTAGCTGGTTAACTGCAAACAAAATATCGAAATAGCTGGCAAGAAAAGCGGCGATGCGGTGATTGACTGACACCAGATCATGGCGCAGTAATGCTTTTTCAATTTGACCAAAATAAGAGGGGATCTTTCCACGCAGCAGGGCCCGATTTTTATCAATGATATTACGCTGTAGTTGAATTGGATAGGCGACATCATATTGATGCTGCAGGCGGGTAAATTGATGATGACGGTCAAACAATACAATGCTGTTGACTACGTTACTCCAGAAGCAAGTGCTGTAGCCGGTTTCAGCCTGACAATTCACGACTGTGCGTTTTAAGGTATTTTCCAACCAATCCAAATCACGATATATCAGCTCAATTTCTTTGCCATTGAGTAAGACTCCGTCATCCTCCGTTTCCCAATACTGATTATTAAACTCCATATAAGAATAGAGACCGACTAAAGCCTGTTTGCGTAGTTCTACACTAATGGGGGCGGTGCTATATACATAAACATCGTAATCGGAATGATGGTCTGTTGTCTGTGTCGCGTAAGAACCCGCTAATACCACCGCTTCGATAGCTGGTAATTCGGCTAATCTGCATACTACGTTTTGCAGTTGTTCATCCTGAATCATGATTATCCCATCATATTATTTTGCTACATAGTTGACGCTTTTTAACACAAAAAGGACTCAAAAAGTGGTGGTTAAATCAAATGATCAGCAATATGACGATCATCAAAAGCAATCACTTTGGTGGTGATGACCATATCAGGCTTTGATAACCCTGTAAGATCTGGAATTTTATCTTGTCGGTTTTGGTTCGGAAGATCAGAAAATCAAAGCTCTGCTTTAAATCATCTGCCACCCAAGGCAACGCAACTAAATGTTCAGATAACGGGTGAAAGAAGTTATCCCAATGAATAGGAATAACCAGTTGTGGATGGAGCTTACCGACTGTTTCGTCATAGAACTGTTGCTGAAACTCCGGTTGTTGTTTGCCCAACATGGCGGTTCCCAGCAATAAAACATCGGCACGGATATGATCTAATGCCCCGACAACGAAATTAGTATCCGGTTTGATAAAGAAATTCGCCCTGCCATGCCCGATCAGAAAATCATATGAGCCACCTTCTTTATACGCCCTGCTCCTAGTGGGCTGCTGGAGTGGGGCGTTAATTTGCTCGCCCAAATCATCATTAATGCCAACCACTGCGGGTGTGTGTTTGGCCGGCAACACCATGATGCTGAACTTCCCGATATGCAGCACTTTTTTTGGCTGATAAAGCTGCAACTGATCGGCAGTTAATCCGGCACCTCTACCAATGTTGAGTGTCGATATGGAACCATATAATTTTGCGCCCGTGCGCTGAGCGATGTAAGCAATATCCAACGCATGATCATAATGCGAATGGCTGGCAAACACCCCTTGCAGCCGGTTTACCTGCAACCTGTTAAGCATGGTATCAACTGCAGGTTTATCGGTAGTGAGTTTGCTTGCAATAACTTGCCAAAGGGGAGGGCGGGAAATAAAACCATCAATC
>CALMKU010000139.1 GCA_937866945.1 uncultured Tolumonas sp. | reverse complement strand
GTCTGCGTTTGGAGGATGGCGAAAAAGTTGATCTGCTTGGTGTACTAAGTCTGACGCTGCCCGCAGCCACCGGTAAAGCCATCGCGCTGAGTGAGCTGGTGCAAGTCAATAAAACCAGCAAAGCGCACAGTATCATGCACAAAAACATGCAACCGATGGTGATGGTTACTGCTGATATGGCGGGTAAACTGGATAGCCCACTTTATGGTATGGCGGAAATCGCCAGTACATTGCGCGATCAACATCCCGCATGGCAACAGTCGTTAATCGGGCAACCTGACGGGCTTTCCGGTGTCGCCATCAAGTGGGACGGGGAGTGGAAAATCACCTATGAAACCTTCCGTGACATGGGTATCGCTTATTCCGTCGGGATATTGTTGATCTACTTTCTGGTAGTCGCGCAGTTTAACTCCTATAGCGTGCCGCTCATCATCATGGCTCCTATTCCACTGACCTTGGTCGGCGTTATGCCGGGGCATGCCATCATGGGAGCACCATTCACTGCGACGTCGATGATAGGCATGATCGCGCTGGCGGGCATTATCGTGCGCAACTCGATCCTGCTGGTTGATTTTGTGAATCAGCAACGTGCGGCGGGAGTAGAACTGGCCGAAGCCGTGATCAACAGTGGTGCCGTGCGGGCGAAGCCGATCATTCTGACCGCGCTTGCAGCCATGATTGGTGCCATGTTTATTCTCGATGACCCGATCTTTAATGGGTTGGCGATCAGTTTGGTGTTTGGTTTGTTTGCCTCGACCGTGCTGACGCTGGTGGTGATCCCGGTGCTGTATTATCTGTATTTGGCACGAAAAGAAGAATTAAAGACAGCACATTAGCATTAATTGAGAGTTCAATAATAAGGAGGGTCATGATACATGCCCCTCTTTTTTTGAGCAGCCCGCTTTAAAGTAGTGAGCTGTTTAACTCAGGGTAAGGCCTTAATTATGCGTAGGGAAGAAGAAGTTAACTCTGATGATCACTGCTATTCCGATGAACAAGGACCACGTTGCTAGCCATTTCACCAAGGCCGATAGTTTTCTTTTCTTGTATTTGGTTCTGGGCGGTGGATTTATTAACGGGTTGGTTGCGAATTATTGTTCAGCAACAACTATTTCGAAAAGGATTTTGTGATGCGCTGCGTGCTTACCGACGAACAATTGTTGACGTTATTACATGATGATGTGCCATTTGGCGACTTAACGACTGAATTGCTCTTAACGCCAGACAAACTGATTAAGATCACTTTTGCGGCCCGACAAGATATGACGGTATGTTGTACCGAAGAAGCTGTGCGATTATTTGAATTATGTGGTGCGAAAAGTGAACTGTTAGTTTCATCCGGACAACCTGCAACCAAAGGTGCTGCGTTGCTGAAAGCCGAGGGTAGAACTGAAGCTTTGTTTGCCGTCTGGAAGGTTGCGCAAATATTGGTAGAGTGGGCGAGTGGCGTAGCGAGTGCAACACGCGCTTTAGTTGATGCAGCGGGGTCTGCCCCGGTTGCCTGTACCCGAAAACAAACGCCAGGAACCAAAGCTCTGTCGGTAAAAGCAGTGAAAGCGGGTGGTGGTGTTATCCACCGGCTAGGGTTATCAGAAAGCATTCTATTATTTGCTGAACACCGGCAATATTTGTCTGAGACGCCTGCTCTTATTTTGCAGCGTTTAA
>CALMKU010000138.1 GCA_937866945.1 uncultured Tolumonas sp. | reverse complement strand
GTGATTGCGGTGCAGAAGAAGCTGGTAGCATAATGGATTCAGGTTCAGTTGAGAGAGTCAGCATGCAGAAGGATATTATTGAATTAGCTCAGCGGCTTGGACAAGTGCTACAAGCCAAAAATTGGCTGGCGGCAACGGCAGAATCCTGTACCGGTGGTGGAGTAGCATACGCGATCACGGCTATTTCTGGAAGTTCGGCCTGGTTTGACCGCAGCTTTGTTACTTATACCAATGAGGCGAAACAACAAATGCTTGGGGTCGCTGCCAGCACGCTGGAAAAATACGGCGCAGTCAGTGAAGCGGTAGTGCGCGAAATGACAGCTGGTACGCTGGTGCATTCTCAGGCCAATATTGCGGTGGCAATCAGCGGCATCGCTGGGCCAACCGGTGGTTCGGATGAAAAACCGGTTGGCACCGTCTGGATTGCCTGGCAGACCGGCGAAGGAAGGCAGCATGCGCAACATTATTTGTTCTCCGGTGACCGCGAACAAGTCAGATTACAGGCAATTCGTGAAGCATTATCCGGTTTGTTATCATTCAGTAAATAAAACACTTGATACTGTATGGATAGACAGTATGATGCTGTCTATCAGCTAAGAAGTTCGCTCTGTGGAGAATAATATGGATCCGAATAAACAAAAAGCACTGGCCGCTGCTCTGGGTCAAATTGAAAAGCAATTTGGCAAAGGCTCTATCATGCGACTGGGCGATAACCGCACATTAGATGTTGATACTGTCTCCACAGGTTCGCTGTCACTGGATATTGCCTTGGGTATCGGTGGTTTACCAATGGGTCGTATTGTTGAAATCTTTGGACCGGAATCCTCAGGTAAAACAACACTGACATTGGAAGTGATCGCGCAAGCACAAAAAGCCGGTAAAACCTGTGCCTTTATTGATGCCGAACATGCGTTGGATCCAATTTATGCCGGCAAACTCGGTGTGAACGTTGATGATTTATTGGTATCTCAACCAGACACGGGCGAACAGGCTTTAGAAATCTGCGACATGCTGGTTCGTTCCGGAGCTGTCGATGTCATTATCGTCGACTCGGTCGCGGCATTAACGCCAAAAGCAGAAATTGAAGGCGAGATGGGCGATACCCATGTTGGTTTACAAGCGCGTCTGATGTCGCAGGCGTTGCGTAAACTGACTGGTAACCTGAAAAATGCCAACTGCTTGTGTATTTTCATCAACCAAATTCGTATGAAGATTGGTGTGATGTTTGGTAACCCAGAAACTACCACTGGTGGTAATGCTCTGAAATTCTATGCCTCTGTACGTCTGGATATTCGTCGTACTGGTGCTATTAAAGACGGTGATGAAATCATCGGTAACGAAACGCGCGTTAAAGTGGTGAAGAACAAAGTGGCGGCACCCTTTAAACAAGCTGACTTCCAGATCCTGTATGGCGAAGGTTTTTCAAAAGAGAGCGAGCTGGTTGATCTGGGCGTGAAGTGCAAACTGATTGATAAATCAGGTGCTTGGTATGCATATAAAGGTGAAAAGATTGGTCAGGGTAAAGCCAACGCCATGAAATACCTGAAAGAGAACCTTGCTGCTGCCGAAGAAATTGAAAAAACACTGCGTGATTTATTACTTAATCCTAATAAAGAGCCAGATACAGCGGTAATTCCTGTTATTGATGAATTTACGCCGTCAGAAGATGAGCTGGATAGTTTGTCTCTCAGTGATGATATCTAATGTGATAAGGCTGCTTCGGCAGCCTTTTGTTTGTGCGCCGGGCATGGCGCGCAGCGCTATGACAGGCGCTGTCTGGTA
>CALMKU010000137.1 GCA_937866945.1 uncultured Tolumonas sp. | reverse complement strand
TTATTCGGCTTCGTCCGCAATGGCATCCGGATCGATTTCTGGTTGATACCAGTCGGATAAAATTCGGGTTACTTCAGGCACACCAATGCCTTTCAGAGATGAGAAAGCTTCCACTTTCACATTATCACCAAACACCATCGTGGCTTTACGTACTTGCTGCACAATTGCCCGACGTGGGTTGGCATTCAATTTATCGGCTTTCGTCAACAGCACCAGAATATTCAGATCGCTGTTCGATGCCCATTCCAGCATTTGCAGATCGAGATCCTTCAGCGGGTGACGGATATCCATCAACAACACCAGTGCATGCAGCGATTCGCGTTTCTGCAGATATTCCGATAATGCCGCCTGCCATTTCAGCTTCATCTCGATCGGCACTTGCGCATAACCGTAACCAGGCAAGTCGACTAAACGTTTGCCGGGTTCCAGCTCAAACAAGTTGATCAGCTGAGTACGGCCCGGGGTTTTACTGGTTCTGGCTAATTGTCTTTGCTGTGTTAATGCATTCAGTGCAGATGATTTACCTGCGTTGGAACGACCGGCAAAGGCGATCTCAATGCCACCGTCATTAGGAAGATGACGAATGTCCGGTGCACTGGTAACAAAATGCACCTTATGAAAATTCAGCAGCGGTGTATCCAAAGTCGCAGTCCTGACTAAAAAAGAGATTAAGGGGCTATGTTATCACAGACTGCTGCATAGCCCCAATGATCCGACAAGATGTGCGTGGGATGTTACAAGCCAAGCGAGGCTAAGAGATCGTCGGAATCGTTATTGCCGTTGCTGTAGATAATTTTCTCTTCAGGGCTGTCTTGTTTCGACGCTTCAGCGGCCAGAATTGCGTCCGGATCTAATTCCTGATTCGTTTCAAAATCGTGTAATTGGATAAATTCGGTACGATCAATCGCCAGTTCCAGATAGAAGATATTGTTTTTGCCGGTATAAAATGAGACCCGACGCGCTTGCGGACGATCGAGATTGGTATCAATAGACAGCAATACTTGCTTGTTGATGGTCAGCATTTTCGGCTGGCTTTGTGTGATATGCGTTTTTAATTCATGGCTAATTTTGCCAGTAAAATCACCTAGGATCTGGTTCATCAGTTCACCCATGACATTACCGACTTCATCAGATGTATGTTGGGTTGCCAGTTCTTCTTTCGGGATGCCCATCTGCATCAGATAGCTTTGATAGACTTCCAAAGCAGCGGCAGCGGAAAAATTGATCACCACCAAACCGGAAAATGCGCCATCAAACACCACAAAACAGCCGATATCTGGTTTCAGGCTGGTTTTGGTGATCCGTTGGATCATAGGGGAGTAATCGATGGGGGTTTGCGCTGCTGCCGAGAGAACGTTTTTAACGGAATTACATAATTTGATTAGAATATCTTCGGTGGTGATGGGTTTGTTCTTTTTCATCTTTATGCCCTGTTAGCAGCAAGCTGCCGCAATAATATTCTCGTGTATTGTTGTGCCTCACTTTGCCTGTGAGTTGCATGGCTGTCCAGTCGGTAGTCGCGGCACTGTGCTATTGATCGATCAGTGTTGCGCTTTTTTTATGTCCTGTATGCGACGCATGACGGCCATCAGCAGTTTCACCTGATAAGGTGTCATCATGAAAAAGCCTATCATCATCAACAATAATTCATAATAGGGATAATGCCACGCTTGCGGCCACCAATGGAGCCAACCAAAATATTCAAAACCGCCCCACATGACCAGCAGTATTCCTGCCATATCTAACAGTAGCCAGGGTAACGGCACCAGTAATGTCGCTTTATTCATGCGCATAACTCCGATTTGATATGATTGAGTCTATGTCTTTAATTGACCGATGCGATTGAATTCTATACATTTGCGTCGGCTTTTTTTCTGAGCCAGGATAATTTAACTGGGAAAATATATGAAAAAGATAATTATTGCGGGATCTTTGTTAATCGCGGCGGGCGTTGCTCATGCAGGTCTGTTGGATGCAGTCACTGACACGGCAACTGCCGTGACTTCGGCAAAAGATTCAGGTGTTTCTGCTGACCAAGCGGTTAAAGCAATATTGAAAACCAAGTTTCAGGAAAACGTCACTACTAAAGCTCAGGTGAAACAGAAACTGGGTGAACCAAAATCAACAGCCTCTGAAGATTCATTGGAAGTTTGGACCTACGACATGGACAGCGTAAACAGTAAATTAAGCGCTGTAACTGGTATCGCAAAAGCATTGGGTAGCGATACATCTAAAGTCGAAAAAGTGGTTGAACTGAAATTCGAAGGCGATGTCATGAAGAGCTATGCAGTCGTGGATGCGGCGGGTTAATTTTTCATAGATCTCTCAGAAGTCAAAAATTAAGTGCCGCTTACAGTGTTTGGGCGGCATTTATTCTAATTCAAATGCTGCGGGCATGCCCCGGTTCAACCATGTTTCATAATTTACAAGTATATTGTATTTATTGAACAATAAGATAATCACGAACACCGTAATGGTTAATGCGGTGGCTAGGTTTTTTCTGTTTTTTAAGCAGAAAGATAAGTTAACTAGTATTGGTGTTGATAAGTGGTTTATGTTTATTCCAGTGTGATTCGACTGAATTGATAAAAGTAGAATTAAGTACAATGTACTAATTGGTATGATTGCTTCTTTCATGTTTTTTACTAATATTTAAAGTAAGCAATGCCATCTTTGCCGCAGTAATATAGATCTGTTATCGGATCATAGTATCCGCCCGGAACAAAAACCCTATATGTCTTCCCTTTTTCAAATAAATAGTCTTTAGTTATGTTGACTATTCTTTTTGTCGAATTATTTGGTGGTAAATCTTCGTAGTCACTTAGTTTTGGTATGTGTTTGTTATAATAGTAATACCCAATAAATGGAACATCTTTACCTTCTGTGGTTAAGAAAATATTGGGGTTTTTTATGAGAATCCTCATTGTTTCTTTTGATTTATTTTTTAATGTGATGAATATTACTACATTGTTTTTAATTTTTTTTGCGGTTACATCTGTACTAATGTTAAGATCGTTAGGACAGATTTCGGCATAGGTGTTTAATGATGTAATTAACAAAAATATATACAAACCAATTCTAAAAATCATTTATCCTCCAAATAATATTCAAAGCTATCTGCATGTTTTAATGCCAAATCAGGTCTTTTATTAGCTAGCATATGTGAGTTTTCTTTATAGTAAATATCTTTACCGTGATTGTAATCAGGGAAATGATCTTGTGTAGGCCCAATGTTGTAAATATGAGATATTTCATGTGATAAAACACCCGCTGTTGATTCTGCTCCATCATTTTTGCTGTTCGTCCAAAATTTTTCACCTAAGTGTATTTTTCCATGATCTTTCCATCCCTCTATTTTGGCATAAATATTTTCATTTGTTTTGTCAAATGAATTTAAATTCAATGATTTATTATATTCAATTTCTTTATTAACTCTATATAAAATAGTTTTTCTCGCATTCTCATCTGTTGTGCCAAAAGCTGATTTGAACTTTTCCTGATCATTCTCATTCCATCGAATGAGTTCTTCTTTTTTATTGGATAGCATGGTTTTCTGATTATATATTGCTTCCTGTATTTTTTGTTTCTGTTCGAGAGTGAATGAATTAGTGCCAGTATTAATAAGTGTACTATCCTGATCGGATTTAGAACCTTTTGCTTGACTACCAAAATTGCAAATATCATCTGTAATTTTTTCACATTCTTCACTGAATGTTTTTTTCTTGAATGTAGCTATCTTAATAGCACTTAATGCGGTGGGGAGCAGCATTTTGACCTGTGATGGGAATAATGCAGGTGCGGTTGCACCTCCACTATTAATGCGAATGGTGCTTCCTTGCAATTTAATGCCGGAATTATCGAGTATTAATGTACTGCCACCAGCATCAAAGCTCATGGCTGTCGCAGCCTCTAGAACTATTGTTTGCCCTGTTTTTATATGCAACTCTTGATCGATTTTAGATAACCATTTTTGATTAATATGCAGATGGTGATTTTGCAATATATGCAGATCCTGATTACCGGATATATTGGTCAGGCGGTTTTTATTAATAGTGAGATGTGCTTCGCCGGATGTCTGTCGTAAATCTTTTCCGCCTATCCAGAGATGCTCATTGGCGCCAATTTCAGTGCGGCTGGTGCGTTTTACTTTACGATACCAGTTGCGTTGTGCATGCAGCACAATCTGTTCTTGGCCTTTTTTATCTTCAAAACGCAGTTCGTTGAAACCACTGCTATCAGGGCTGGAACGGGTGCGAAACCCACTTTGTGACTGGTTAGCAGGGTATTGAACTGGCGGTGTAGTCACCACATTGTGCACACAGCCAATGACGTAGGGGCGATCAATGTCGTGTTCTAAAAAAGCGACGATGACCTCTTGACCGACGCGAGGCAGGAATTGCTGACCGTAATTGGCGCCAGCCCAGCCTTGTGCAACACGTAACCAGCAACTTGTCTTTTCATCAAGACTACCGTCACGATCCCAATGAAATTGCACCTTAATGCGACCATATTCATCGGTATAAATTTCTTGGTTCTCAGGCCCAGTCACCAGTGCGGTTTGAAAGCCGCAGGGCTGTGGTTTGTTATGGGTGCAGGGCAGTGCGAATCGAACATTTTTATGCTGTAGCCGCACTCGGTTTTGATAGCTGCTGCGGCCTTCGGCTAACTCTTTTAACACTTGTGGTTGCTCACCTTTGTGATGTACCGAGACCACAAACCACGGCAAATTTAATGCGATTTCTGGATGTGCATTGACAGGCAGAAAGCTGCCGGGATAGATGTTGCGTACATTACTGTGCGCCAAAATACGCTGACGCTCGTGTTGTTGCTGAGCGAGGATCAAACTGGCTTGAGTAGCCGCTAGTGACTGAGCATCATGTTGAGTGCCGTACTGATACCATTCATGTCCGGTATATGAGGTATTACCGGTGAGAGCAAATCGAGGGCGGGTAAAATCATATTCATCTACTGAGGCTTGTTCTGCCGTCACGGTAAATTGCCAGTCGAATTGGCTCAGGATGGGATTGTCGGGGTTCTGTCCTGAGTCGGGCTGATAACTAACCGGAGCAACCTTCGCGCAATGTTCCTGACCATCGACAAATACCATCGTATGCTGGTCTGCTGTGTGTTCAAAATAGTAGAACAGGCCGTGCCATTCACATAATCGCTGCAGGAAGTGCAAATCCGTTTCATCATATTGCACGCAGTAGGAGAGTAATGGCTGCGGGTGGGTGGTTTGCACGCGTAGCGCTGCGGGGTTTAGCCCGGCTTGTTGCCAAACGTTTTGAATAATATCAGTGACAGATTGCTGCTGGAATATTCGCTGATTGGTGCGGTAGTGCAGCAATTCTGCCTGAGGGGCAAGCCGGAACCGGTAGTGATGATGGTGATTATCAGTTTTGATATGACCAGCACTCAGCACTATGCCATGGATAAAGCGGGGTTGCGGTGTGTTTTGTAGAGTCAGACAAGCGGTTTGATGCTGCAAAGCCATGATATCCAGTGCGTCTGAGTCACAGACCACATCAATATCAAAGCAGTAGTTTTTGCCTAATGCTTCTTCGCCGGAAAAGCGCAATACACCTAATTCTTCGCTGCAGCCATCGACGGTAAACAGAAACTGCGCTTCGTTTGCGGAAAAGAACCACATGTATTGACCCTTCCAAATAGCTAATCGATAAAAACTTGTCGAGAAAAAAGACACCGCACTCCAAAAAAGGAATGCGGTGTGGTTTGCATTGCGATTTAGTCGTTATCGGCTTAAGCAGAAACCGGTGAACGCCAGTCATCCGAGCCGGATGTGCCTGACACTTCGTGCGTCCATTTAATCGCGCGGTAGGTCATATAGATGTCTTCCAGATGGGTGAAATGTGCCAACGATGGATCTTGGCAGTTAGGCATACGTGCTTGTACATCGACCACGATGGCATCGGTCAGTTCGGTGGTGAAATAATGTTCCTGCGTGCCAGCAGCAGAGGTGCGATACCATTTGATTTTGACGCTGGGCAGACGTTCACCGGAAGTCAGTGAGTTATAAATCAGCGGGGAACATTTATCGAAAACCTTGCTGATTTTGACTGGCTTATGTACGCGTTGACCGGATGGCTGACCTGATTGTGGATCGCGAGGTAACACCACCTGATGTTCAAAGCCCTGTACCATGACTTCATCTTCATGACCTTCCTGATAGATGTTGCCTACAGAGGCTTCGGTAAACGTACCAGCTGTGATCAGACCTTGTTTTTCACCATTAATGGTCATATACGCGGGAGTTGGCATGTTCGTGCTCCTAATTATTGTTCGATGCCGGAATTGGCATTCGGCACAGATTGAGCAGGGAACATGCCAGTGGAGATTTTTTGTTTAACTTATTGATAAATAATGATTTATGATTTTGCTTTGGTTTGGGAACACTAGCAGAAAAACTAATATGAGGATTAAGACGAGATAGGAATTTCAGCTAACTATCTGTTATTAAAGATGTTAGTTAGTGTGTGCAGAATTTATGGCAATGTGCAGTTTTCTGCGTAAATAACAGAGGGCTCTGAGCAGTTATCATTCCCTCTGTTATTTCTGTCAGGCTTATTTCGGTTTTTTCTTATAACCGCTGAGCATAGCATGCACCAGATTTTCACGGGTCAGGTGGCTGACCAGTACTACGGCAGTAATATGAATACCTGCACCTAACATGGTCAGATTGGCAAAAAATTCGTGCACTTCCCCCCAATCGATAAAGTCGGTCGCCATCGCTACACTGGCTTGCCAGCCATCATACACATCAGCCAGACTGGCTAACCAACCGCTCAGCCCAGTCAGTAATAATCCGCTGAGCAGGCAGACGATCATCACCGCACCGGCAGGATTATGGCCTTCGTAGTAAGGGTGCTCTCCGCGCAACATGGCTCGCATGTAAGACATAAATTCAGAACGATTTGGAATGAAATTTTTGAAGCGGGCATTTTTAGAGCCAATGACACCCCAGATCAGACGTGCGAGTACGAAACCAATCACGATGTAGCCAGCATAACGGTGTAAGGTATTACCACGGGCAAAGGGCATGTCTCGGTCGGACAACAGGTAGTTACAGAAAAACAATGTGACGACTGTCCAGTGGAACAGGCGGACAAACACATCCCAGACTTTGATTTTTTCGGATGAAAATTCCATCGGTGATTCCTTTAACTAATGAAAGAGCAAATTTGGCTCTTTGGGTGAATATGACTAACCTAGCAGAGCTGTATTAACTTTTCCTTAATCGGGGCCGTGTGAAAACTGGTGAAAAGAAGCTGATAGGGTCAGTTTATTAGGTGCGTTACTATGGGTAACAGCGCGATAAGCTGTAACAGGATGGAAGCATGAAATATTGGTTCGGAATGTTGGTTGGTGTATTGGTCAGTTGTCAGACAGTACAAGCGGAAGAGGATGCGATTTCGCCGTTATTGAAAGTGGTGCATTCGCAGGTGGATTATCAGTTGAATGCTGATGGCTCATATATCAAAACAGAAACGCAGATCATTCAGCCGCTGACGAAAGAGGGCGTCGACATGGTCGCCAGTGACAGTCTGGGATTCAGTAGCAAGCGAGAGCAATATACGTCTATCCAGGCTTACACTCAGAAAGCGGATGGCCGAAAACTGATGGTGAGCGAAGATAAGATCTTTACTCAGGAAGATCCTGCCGCACAGGGTGCACCGCAATATTCCGATTATAAATACCGCTCATTCGCATATCCCGATGTGGAGGTCGGCGATCAGGTGGTGCTGCATTCCACACTCAAGGTGACGGAAGGTTCTTTTAAAGGCTATTTTACGGAAACGGAATCGGTAAATCCGGCGGTGGTGGTAGATCTGGCGGAAGTGTCACTGTCGCAGCCTTCCAGCATGCCTATGCTGAATCTGGATGTGCGTGACTGGCAAAGCAGCAAGGTGACAGAAGAGAATGGTCTGCGTCGTTATCACTGGGTTTACCGCCAGCCAAATGCAGCACAGACGCATGGGGATGATTATGTCTCGGCGATTGATTATGCGCCGTTGATCGTGATGAGCTCGTTTGCTGATTGGAAACAACTGGCGGCGGCGTATCATCAGGGGGCGGCCGATAAGGCGCTGCCGACGACCGCGATCCGTTTGCTGGCAGATAAAATAACGGTCGGGAAAACCACGCATCAGGAGCAGGCCCGAGCGCTGTATGACTGGGTTCGGATCAACATCCGTTATGTTGGGATCTGGCTAGGTAATGGTGGCATTGTGCCGCATAAAGCCGAAGATATTCTGCAAAATCGTTATGGTGATTGCAAAGATAAGGCCACCTTGCTGCAGGCATTACTGGCGGCAAAAGGCATTACCAGCCAGCAAGTGTTAATCAATTTAGGCGATAGTTTCTATCGCTCATCGGTGGCGAATTCGGTAAGTTTTAATCATGCCATTTTGTATGTGCCAGAGCTGGACACCTATCTGGATGCTACCGCGGAATTGATCCCGTTTGGTTCGCTGCCGTTTGAAGACAGCGGCAAACCGGTGTTACGCGAAGATGGCACCTTGGCCACGACACCGCTGAGTTCAGCCAAGACCGATGCATTGCATATTAGCAGTCATCTTGAGTTGAATAATGAAGGTAAATGGACGGGGAACACCGAGATCCATGCATCTGGTGCCTTTAATTTAGCTCTGCGTGGCATGGTGTTAGGGATTGATCCGCATCGTGAAGATCAGTTTGTGAAACAGCATCTGCATTTTGGTTTGCAACGTGGCAGTGGTCGACTGCATAAAACGGACCCCTATGCGCTGGATGATGCCTATCAGATCAGTTCCGATTATAAGCTCAGCAACCGCATGCCAATGAAGCAGTATGGCGCTTTCCCGGTACCGGCTGGTTTTGCAGCGCCAATCAACCTGGTGGATTATCTGTACATCACCGAAGCACCAATGCGGCAGCTCAACCGGGTTTGTCATCCATCCAGTTTGGTGGAGGAGACCACCATCCGTTTGCCGGATAATTTGAGTGTGCAGTTTTTACCGCAAAATCAGGATATTGAGCGTGGTCGTTTCCACTATGTTGCCAAATATGAACAACAAGGCAATCAGATCAAGGTGGTACGGCAAGCGCTGGATAACGGCAAGGTTGGCGTTTGTACGCCAGATGAAGTGGCGACACTGCACGAAATGGCGCAGATTTTGAGTGAAGATTTAAATGCCCAGATTGGGTATAAACCGAAAGATTTGTAGTTCTATACACAAAGTAATTAGAGCCACCTTCCGGTGGCTCTTTTCGTTTAGCTTTTGCTCAGTTGATGCTGAAACTCATCGACACAACGCCTCGCGAGGTCAACAAATTCATCGACATGTTTGCGTGTCATCACCAGTGGCGGAGCGGCGATCATGCTGTCGTGGGTGGCGCGCATGATGAGGTTGTTTTTAAAGCAGACATCGCGGCATTGCAGCGCTAATGCATCCCCGTTGGTAAAGCGTTTACGGCTGGCTTTATCTTCCACCAGTGTGATGGCAAAGAAATAACCTAAACTGCGCACATCATCGACCAATGGATGATCATCAAACGCATCATGCCAGCGCTGGTGGGCATAGGGCATTACTTCAGCTTTCATCTTCTCGATGATACGCTCTTTTTGTAAAATTCGGATATTCGCTGCCGCCACCGCACACGCGACCGGATGGCCGGAGTAGGTGAAGCCGTGGTTGAAATCACCCGCTTGCATCAGCACTTCGGCAATGCTGTCGTGCACCAGCACGCCACCAATCGGCATATAACCCGATGACAGCCCTTTCGCAATGGTCATCAGATGCGGTTTGATGCCGTAATAATCGCTGCCAAACCATTCACCAGTACGGCCAAAACCACAGATCACCTCATCGGCAATCAGCAAAATGCCGTAGTGACCGCAGATGCGCTGAATTTCCGGCCAGTAGGTGCTGGGGGGAATGATGATGCCGCCGGCACCCTGCACTGGTTCACCAATAAAGGCGGCCACGTTTTCCACACCGACTTCGAGGATTTTTTTCTCCAGTTCACGTGCCGCTTTAATACCGTACTCTTCCGGCGATAATTCACCGCCATTGGCATACCAATAAGGCTGTTCAATATGCGTGATATTGGGGATCGGCAGGTCGCCCTGTGCGTGCATGTAATCCATACCACTGAGGCTGGCGCCACCGATGGTCGAACCGTGATAAGCGTTGGTGCGCGAGATAATGACCTTTTTCTTTGGCTGACCGAGGCTGGCCCAGTAATGGCGCACCATGCGGATCACGGTGTCATTGCCTTCGGAGCCGGAGTTGGTATAGAAAATATGGTTAAAACCGGTCGGAGCGACTTTGGTGACGAGCTCTGATAACTCAGCTACCGGCGGGTGTGTGGTTTTGAAAAAGGTGTTGTAAAACGGCAGCTCTAAGATCTGGTTATAGGCGGCTTCCGCCAGCTCTTTGCGCCCGTAACCGATGTTGACACACCATAGCCCCGACATGGCATCGAAGATTTTATTGCCTTCTGAATCATAGAGATAAACACCATCACCTTTGGTGATCACGCGACTGCCTTGCGCATTCAAAGCTGCAGCATTAGAAAACGGGTGCAAGTGGTGCGCGGCATCCATATCTTGCCAGCGTTGGGTTTCCGGATTCCCGCTGCGGCTATTGGTTGAGTAAATCAGTGGGTTATTCATAGGTGCTCTCCGATCTTACACATGCAGCAGCAGGTGTTTACGTTCCCAAGGGCTGATGACGCGCTTGTATTCGATGTATTCCGCCTCTTTCACCGCACAAAAGGCATCAACAAACTTTTCACCTAATACTTCGCGAATTGGCTGACAGGCACGCAAATGGCTGACCGCTTCATCCAGATCGTGCGGGAACACACTCGGTAAACCATAGGCATCGCTGGTCAGTGGTTCGGTCGGTTGCATCTGATTTTTGATGCCGAGATAGGCACTGGCCAAGGTCGCTGCGAGCGCCAGATAGGGGTTGCTATCGACGCCAGGCAGGCGGTTTTCAATGCGCCGAGCTGCGGGGTTGGAATGTGGTACGCGGATACCACAAGAGCGGTTGTCATAACCCCACTGCACATTGATTGGTGCCGCCCAATAGCGAGTCAGGCGGCGGTAGCTGTTCACAAAGGGGGCCATCAGCGCGATCACTTCCGGCAGATAGGCCTGCATACCGCCAATTGCATGATAAAAATGTTCACTAGCACGGCCATCGGGCAGCGAAAATACATTTTCACCGGTGATTTTATCTTTAATGCTCATGTGAATGTGCATGGCGGAACCAGGCTCGTTTTCCATCGGTTTGGCCATAAAGGTGGCGTACATGTTACGGCGGATCGCGGCTTCCCGCACCGTGCGTTTGAACAAGAACACCTGATCGGCGAGATCCAGCGGTTCGCCATGCAGGAAGTTGATCTCCATCTGGCAGGCGCCGATTTCGTGGATCAATGTATCGATCTGCAGATTCTGAATATCGCAATAGTCATACACATCTTCAAACAGATCGTCATATTCGTTCACCGCATCAATCGAATACGCCTTGCGGCCTGTTTCTGGTCGACCGGTGCGGCCTACGGGAGGGCGCAGTGGTAAATCAGGGTCGCGGTTCACTTCCACCAGATAAAACTCCATCTCGGGTGCCACGACGGGTTCCCAGCCCATTTCGGCATACAGCGCCAGTACTCGGCGCAGCACATAACGTGGCGCGATCTCAACCGGTGAGCCATCAAAATGAAAGCAATCGTGGATCAACTGCGCGACCGGATCTTTCGCCCACGGCACCAGCCGTAAACTGTTCGGGTCGGGTAGCAGGATCATGTCAGGATCGGTGCTGGGAATGATATTTTCGGCATATTCACCGGTCACGGTTTGCGCCAGCACCACTTGCGGCAGACGCATGCCATCTTCTTCGCTGAATTTTTCTTTCGGAATAATTTTACCGCGGGCAATGCCGGTGAAGTCGGGCGTGATGCATTCCACTTCGGTGATGCGGTGTTCGCGCATCCAATCGCTGATGATACTCATGGCGTTATCTCCAATCCGTGGCGGGTAGCATGATGTTCACGACAGGCGCGGCCAAACGCCTGAAAAATGGCCTGTGATAATGGGTTTTCCTGATGACGCCACTCGGGGTGCCATTGCACGGCAAAACTGAAACTTGGGGCGTCAGTGACGCTGAAAGCTTCGATCAATCCATCGGGGGCAGTGGCTTCCACCGTCAGTTGGCTGGCTAACTCCTGTACCCCTTGGTGATGCAGTGAGTTGACCATCGCGTCGGTTTTCCCTGTCCATTGCTGTAATAAACCATGTTCAGCAAAGTGAATGGAGTGAGCGATGCGACAGTATTTTTCATCAGCAGTGTTGCCGATATCGCGGTGATCCAGCATCCGCGGCTGTTCGTGCACTTTTTGATAGAGCGAACCACCGAACGCCACATTCATCTCTTGAAAGCCACGACAGATCCCCAATACCGGCACGCCTTGCGCAACAGCCGCTCTGATCAGCGGCAGTGTCGTGGCATCGCGGATCGGGTCATTAAAATCGTTATCCAGCGGTAAGCCGCCGTAATGATAGGGCTCGATATTCGACGGGCTGCCGGTAAACAGCAGGCCATCAAGCGCCCCCAGTAATTGCGAAATCGGCAAGCTGTCTTGCAAGGCCGGGATCAAGAGTGGAAAACCGCCCGCGCCAACGCGCACCGCATCGACATATTGATCGCTTGCCAGATGGAAATAACGTTCATCTTTGATCTGCCAGTGACAGCAAATCACACCAATCATAGGTAACGACATACTGTTGTTGTCTAACCTTAACGGAGAGACACCCTTTAACTTATCAAACAGAAAATGTAACTACGCAAAATCTGCGTAAGGAATGCGATTACGGTAACAGCGCTAGGTGGCGGCAGGAGCGATGAGATGCTGGTGGAACGGTGCAGGGAGAAAGAAGGCAGGGCAATGCGTCGGCAACGGGTCGAGAATGTCGAGGGTTAAGCAGGGACATCGGGATGTCATGGAATGCGGCCGCATAGGCTCCTCCTTGTTACGCTAACTTGATAGATAGCTTCTGATGGATCAGAGCAAATTTGGTGCCATCAGAAACAGCGCTGATTACACCGCGATATGTGCTATTAACA
Organism: uncultured Tolumonas sp.; assembly: GCA_937866945.1. Classification (GTDB taxonomy): domain Bacteria; phylum Pseudomonadota; class Gammaproteobacteria; order Enterobacterales; family Aeromonadaceae; genus Tolumonas. Next base: position 6,305 of record CALMKU010000137.1, on the reverse strand, counting down.
GACAGGGTTGCACCAATATGGTGTTTTTTGCACAAGAACAGCACTGATAGTATGGCAGACGGATTACAGCCTGATTACGTTATGGTACGAAACACGACACTGGCCTGAAAACTGCTTCGTGTTCCGACTAAAGTATAAATCAATAACAAAAAAGAGGTGGGTATGCGGACTTATGCTGAATGGCAATCGATGACGACTGCTCTCTCTATTGAATCCAGAGCATTTATTGCCGGGAAATATGTGACTGCGCAATCTGAGGTAACTTTTCCGGTGCTGAACCCCGCGACGGGTAGGGTATTAACGCAGGTTGTGGCATGTGGCCCGGCGGAAGTGGCCGCGGCGGTAGATTGTGCCAAAACACAATTTGACAACGGCAGTTGGGCGGGGCTACCGGCGCGCGAACGTAAACGTATTTTATTGGCGTGGGCTGCGCTGATCCGCGAGCACACGGATGAATTAGCCTTATTGGAAACGCTGAATACCGGCAAGCCGATCAGCCATGCCATGGCGATTGATATCAGTAATACCGCTTATTGTGTGCAGTGGTTTGCTGAGGCGATCGATAAAATTCACGGCGAAGTGCCGGATATTGCCGCCAATTTACACGCAGTGATCAGCCATGAACCGATGGGTGTAGTCGCGGCGATTGTGCCGTGGAATTTCCCCTTGATGATGGCGAGCTGGAAATTCGCCCCCGCCTTAGCGGCAGGTAATTCCGTCATTCTGAAACCATCGGAAAAATCACCGTTAACGGCGATCAAGGTGGCCACGCTGGCGAAACAAGCCGGCATTCCGGATGGTGTGTTTAATGTGCTGCCAGGCGATGGTTCGGTTGGGCAGTTACTGGCACAACACATGGACGTTGATTGCGTTACTTTCACTGGTTCAACCGCCGTCGGACGGCAGATTGCGAAAGAGGCTGCCGCTTCCAATCTGAAACGGGTTTGGCTCGAACTGGGTGGCAAGTCAGCTAACATCGTCATGGCTGATGCTGATTTGAAAGCAGCCGCAGAGGGCGTGGCGGCAGGGATCTTCTTTAACCAAGGGGAAACGTGCTCGGCGGGTTCTCGTGTTTTAGTGCAGCGAGCGGTTTACGAAGAATTCATTGTGCTATTAACGGCTGCGGCTAAGGCATGGCAGCCGGCAGATCCGCTCGATCCAAACACCTTGATGGGTGCGATCATCGATCAGGCTCAGTTCGACAAAGTGATGACTTATATCGCACTGGGTCAAGATGAGGCCGAACTGATTTTTGGCGGCGAAGCGGTGAGTAGTGAACAAGGCTGGTTTATTCCGCCGACCCTGTTTGTCAGCACACCAGACACCCGCGTTGCACAGGAAGAGATCTTTGGCCCAGTGTGTACGCTGATAGTGTTTGATGACGAAGAGGAAGCACTGCAAATCGCGAATAGCTCGATCTACGGGCTGGGTGCCGGTGTCTGGACACAAAATATCAGTGTCGCACATCGTATGTCTCGGAAGCTGCGGGCGGGTTCAGTTTGGGTGAACTGCTACGAAGAGAGTGGTGATCAAAATTTACCGTTTGGTGGGTATAAACAGTCGGGTAATGGTCGGGATAAATCGTTGCATTCGTTAGAAAAATATATGGAAATAAAAACAGTATTAATGAAGGTATAACACTTAAGGTATTGATATTAGTTCGTTGTTCGTTAGGTTTAATGAGATAACGCAATGATCGTGTATGCGAAAAAACTAAAATTACTCATCCTGTATTAATAACAAATAGTGTCATCTTTCCCTCAAGGAATCAGGGTTTATGCAGCAGGTACAGCAGGGGCTGAAAATCAGCCAAAAAATTAACATTGGCTTTATGGTGGCGCTCATTCTCGCGATGGGCAGTATCTACTTGGTGGTAGAGCAAAAAATAAAGCCGGACCTTATTGCACAACGTCAGCAACAAATAACGATTAGCCAACAAGGTATGGTTTCTTTGTTGGCAGCTAAATTAGATGGAATTCAATTACTTACCAGCACATTGGCTTCGGTGGGCAGTGATCTGCCGAAAGATGAAGTGCTGTTTAAGCAGGTTTTTCCTCCCATTATTGATAATCAGGGTAACAAGGCGATTGCAGGTGGCGGCATCTGGCCTGAGCCGCAGCAATTCACGGCAGGCATTGATCGGCGCAGTTTCTTTTGGGGCAGAACCAACGGTACGTTGCAATATGTTGATGACTACAATAAACCAGATGGAAACGGTTATCACAACGAAAGCTGGTATCAGGTAGGTCGTCAAGGGCAACCGGGAAAATGTAGCTGGTCAGAGGCCTATACCGATCCATTTACCAAAACGCCAATGATCACCTGTACTGTACCGATGCAAAACCAGGGGCAGTTTAGTGGCGTAGCAACAGTCGATATGATGCTAGATGGTATCACCGCGCTGTTAGAACAATATGGGCGCGAAAATGGTGGCTATGCGTTTGCGCTTGATCAAGCCGGGCAGGTGATTAGCTTTCCTGATCCACGCGTTAAGATAAAAGCCGATGGTGCCATGGTGAAACAAAGTGAACTGGCAGAATTATTACCAAAGTTTGCACCTGCGGCTGAACGTTTAGCATCCTTGTCTGCAAAAGGCGAAAAGGTCGATCTGAACGATGACGATATTTTAAAAGGCCCTGTGCACGTTGATTTGATTAAATTACCACAAACGAACTGGGTGATTGGTCTGGTGGTACCGAAAGGGCATATGACTGCTGTGGCTAACGACATGGGGTTATTCCTGATGTTGAGTGTCGGTGCGTCATTACTGTTGATGTTGTCTATCGGGTTTGTCTTTTTCCGCAGTTTGTTGGGGCAAATGAACCAGACAACGCGTCAGATCCAGAACCTGTCTTCCGGCCGGTCTGACAGTAATGAAATTTTGTCGGTGTTGCGTTATGACGAAGTGGGCGAATTACGGCAGTCCGTTAATAACTACGGCGATAAGCTGAAAGGCATGTTGCAGCAGATACATGGTGAGTCGGGTACCTTGCTGGTTGAGGCGACCGGTTTAAATCAGTTTAGTAATCAATTTCTGCAGAAAGCGCAGAGTTTGCGTGATGAAAATACCATGTTGGCGACCGGTGCCCATGAAATGGGGGCGACCTCGCAGGAAGTTGCGCGGCATGCGAATGAAACTCGGGAAACGGTTGAGCTGATCCATAAAGACATTCGTCATAGTGGTGAGGAAATGGCTGCTGTAATTGCCGCTATGCAGAAATTAACCGATGTCATCATGCATGCACAAAAAACAATTGTGCAGTTGGATCAGGACAGTGGACGAGTGAACAGCATGTTGAATGTGATCCGCGATATCGCTGAGCAGACCAACTTACTGGCACTCAATGCGGCAATTGAAGCTGCCCGAGCAGGTGAATCAGGTCGTGGGTTTGCGGTGGTGGCCGATGAAGTGCGTAATCTGGCGGCGAAAAGTCAAAGTTCGGCAGTTGAAATTGAACAGGTGTTAGCACGACTGCAAAGTGCCTCCCGTGAATCGGTATCTTCAATGGAACTGGGGCAGCAGGAAACACTGAAAGCGGTTGATACGGCGCAACTGACTTATCAACATTTGCAGCATGTTGTTGAGGCATTTGGTCAGATTGCGGAGCGAGCAACGCAGATCGCCGTGGCTGCGGAAGAGCAGGAACGAGTGACGCACGAAATGAATGAGCAGGTATCGCGTTTAAATAGCCTGACTGACAGTAACGCTGATGATTCCGCGAATCTGCATCAGATGAGCAATGCGATTGCAGATGTCGCTCAGCGGCTGAATGCTTTGCGTTGAGTTAGTCGTTGCATGCTATAAATGAAACAAGAAAAAGGGCTCTCACTTGAGAGCCCTTTTGTATCGCATCGATCGTGCTTTTTAATTAAGCCAGATCGACTTCTTCCTGCAGATTATTTTCATGCAAGTCAGCATCTTCCGCCATACAGGCAGCGGCGGTAAACAGTACGTCAGTGGAGCTGTTCAGCGCAGTTTCTGCTGAATCTTGCAACACACCGATGATGAAGCCAACCGCCACGACCTGCATCGCCACATCATTACTGATGCCAAACAGGCTGCAAGCCAGCGGGATCAACAGCAGTGAGCCACCGGCCACACCGGATGCACCACAGGCACTGATGGTTGCGACCACACTCAGTAACACGGCGGTAGCGAGATCAACACTGATACCTAACGTATTTACGGCAGCCATACTCAGCACGGTAATCGTGATTGCGGCACCGGCCATATTGATGGTCGCACCCAATGGAATTGATACGGCATAGGTTTCTTCCGGCAGACGCAGTTTTTCGCACAGCGCCATATTAACCGGAATGTTGGCAGCAGAACTGCGGGTGAAGAAAGCAGTAACGCCACTCTCTTTTAAGCACATGAACACCAGTGGATACGGGTTGCGCTTTATTTTCCAGAATACAATCAGCGGGTTGACGACCAAAGCCACAAACACCATACAACCGATCAGCACAGCCAGCAGATGGGCATAACCCAGCAGCGCACTGAAGCCGGTTTCAGCAAATGTAGATGCGACCAGACCCATGATGCCCAGCGGAGCGCAGCGGATCACGCCATGCACAATCGATGAAACGGCATTCGACAGATCGGTGATCACGGTTTTGGTGGTTTCACCGGCATGACGCAGCGAAAGACCAAGGGCAATGGCCCAGGCCAGAATACCGATGTAGTTACCTTCCAGCAGCGCTTTTACCGGATTCGCGACCACACTGAATAACAGAGTGTTTAATACTTCGGTAATGCCGCCCGGCGGTACGATATCGGCATTTTGTGTGCTGAGATGCAACACGGATGGAAAGGCAAAACTGGCCACTACGGCAACAGCGGCTGCACAGAAAGTACCAAACAGATACAGTATCAACAGCGGGCGAATACTGGTTTTCTGGCCCTGTTTATGACCGGCAATCGAGTCGGTAACCAGCAGCAAGACCAATACCGGGGCCACTGCTTTCAGGGCGCCGACAAACAAGGTTCCCATCAGTCCCGCTGTTTTGGCGGCGGAAGGAATAAATTGAGCCAGTAAAATACCAGCAACCATACCAATCAGGATCTGAGTGACCAGACTGGTGTTATTAATGAGTCGAACAAATAAAGGGGGTGTTTGGCGCATAAAAAATCCCTGGCACTGATGGTGGGTAAATCATTAACTCCTGTAATCCGGTGGTAGCTGATTGCGCTGTTATAAAAGTAACGAGCACAACAATGCAGCAGTCGAATCATGTTCTGATCGAGCTTTTTGCTGCAATACCCATCCGGAGTAGTGGAAATATCCCATTCATTGCTGAATTTTGCTACTAAAAAGGGCAAAAAATGCTGAAAACGCCAAAAGATTGCGTGTAAAAGTGGTGCATTGGGTGCTATTTGAGATAAGAACGCAAAACTTTAATCAGTTCTTCGGTGGCCTCAGGCTCTTCCTTTTCCAGTAAGGGTTGCATGTGTTCCCTAATATGTCCTTCAATCACCGTTGACATCAAACCATTAATCGCACCCCGGATCGCGGTGATCTGTTGCAGGATCGGATAACAACCGGTCTCTTCGTCGAGCGCGCGTTCCAGCGCTTCTAATTGCCCTTTCAAACGGCGAACCCGGTTCAGTAGTGGCTTCTTATGCTTTAGCGTGTGGCTCATGAAAGATCCTTGTTTATACTGGGGGGGAGTATATACTTAATAATAACTCTCAATATCAACTCTGTTGTAGCACAGACTTTTTCAGTCAGCGAGGATTGTATGTCAAGCGTTCAGGAAATGATGCAATGCTGTCAGTCGGCCGCGTTTCAACGGCCACATCAAGGCGCGGAACAGCGGATCCGCTGGGTGGTTATTCTGACTGTCGTGATGATGGTAGTAGAAATTTTTGCGGGCTGGTTATTCCATTCCATGGCGTTACTGGCCGATGGCTGGCATATGAGCACGCATGCTTTAGCGCTGGGGGTTTCGCTGCTGGCTTATGCCTTGTCGCGTCGCTTGGCGGGGGATCACCGTCTGGCGTTTGGTACCTGGAAAATCGAAGTGCTGGGTGCATATACCAGTGCATTAATTTTGGCTGTTGTGGCCTTTTCTATGATTGCCGAATCGATTTCCCGTCTGAGTAACCCCGGCGATATCAACTATCTCGAATCGATGATGGTGGCTGTGGTTGGGTTGGCGGTAAATCTGTTTAGTGCCTGGTTATTAGGTGATGATCATCATCATGGTATTGGACATGGCCATTCGCATGGGCATCATGCTGACGACCACGACCACGACCACGACCACGACCACGACCACGACCACGACCACGACCACGACCA
>CALMKU010000136.1 GCA_937866945.1 uncultured Tolumonas sp. | reverse complement strand
GAAGAACCTGCTGTCTGGCGCAGGTGCTGAAACTGTGTTCAAAGCCGATGACAAATTGGACACCGTACAGCTGGAACGTAAAGAATGTACTTATTCTTACTTCGCTGATCCAATGTATGTGTTCATGGATACTGAATACAACCAGTACGACATCGAAAAAGAAAACCTGGGCGACGTACTGAGCTACCTGATTGACGGTATGGAAGACATCTGTGAAGTGACCTTCTACGATGGCAAAGCGATCTCCATGGAACTGCCTATCACTATCGTACGTGAAGTGGAATACACCGAACCATCAGTACGTGGTGATACTTCTGGTAAAGTAATGAAACCAGCTAAGCTGAAAGGTACTGATGCCACTATATCCGTTGCTGACTTCGTAAAAATCGGCGACAAGATCGAAATCGACACCCGTACCGGTGAATTCAAACGTCGCGTGTAGTCTTCAGCCTGCATACTGCGTGACAAAGGGAGCCTCAGGGCTCCTTTTTTATTAAGGAAAAAACATGGCTCATATCGATATTATTATTGGTTCTACCCTCGGTGCGGCAGAATATGTTGCTGAACACCTGGCACAACAATTACAGGCAAACCATCACGACACCATTTTGCATTACCAAGCCAACTTAGAAACACTCAAGGCTAATCAACCCCCCAATGCCATCTGGCTGGTTGTCTCCTCAACACATGGTGCCGGACAAGTGCCCGATAACCTGCAACCCTTTACCGAACAGTTGGCCAAACAACCACCACAGAAAACCACATTACGCTATGCCGTGGTCGCCTTAGGCGATCGAAATTACGATACCTTCTGTGCTGCCGGGCGCCTGCTGGATCAATTATTAGAACAATCCGGGGCACAAAAGATCGGTGAACGACTGGAAATTGACGTCACCGCACACGACATTCCGGAAGATGCCGCGGATGAATGGTTTTCCAAATGGCACACACTACTGAACTGATCATGCTGCCTTATCGGGATCACCGCCAACCCATGACGTGATCCCATTTTTCTTTTATGATCTTATCCACTGCTGATAACGATCGAGCGCTAAAAAGCCTTGCACAGCTTTATCCACAGTTCACTGACAACACGATCTGCTTAAAATCGAGGATACCCACAGATAAGGATCATGAAAAAAAGTTTTGTGTATAACCTGCCGTAAACCCTCTGGGTAACCTCTTTTTATCCTATTAACAACTACATAGCCCACTCGGGTCTGTGCATAACAAACGTGGTTATACCCATGTTCAACCAGGCAGGATCCGGTAAAAACCACAGGATTGGATCCATCTCAACACCTTGATCAATCTGATCATTTTTAAGTTATTAACAGATAACCGCGATCTATATAATAGAGATCAATAAGAAGATCATTAAAAGATCCTAGATCTAATTAGCGATCACATTCTTCCTCTCGATCGTTCTTTGATTTTATTGATCCCGTAAACCCGCTAGAATACGCACCCCACTGAACAACGATCCTTGATGGCCGAAATTGGAGTTTGCATATGCAGTATCATGATCAATTCGATGTGATTGTGGTTGGCGGAGGTCATGCGGGTACTGAAGCCGCAACCGCAGCAGCACGCATGGGCATGAAAACCCTGCTGTTGACCCACAACATTGAGACATTAGGACATATGTCTTGTAACCCAGCCATCGGAGGGATCGGTAAAGGCCACTTGGTCAAAGAAGTGGATGCCATGGGTGGCATCATGGCGCGCGCCATTGATCACGCCGGGATCCAATTCCGTATTCTGAATTCTTCGAAAGGCCCAGCGGTGCGAGCTACCCGTGCGCAGGCCGATCGTCAGCTGTACAAACAGACCATTCGCCATATTCTGGAAAATTACCCGAATCTGCAGCTGTTCCAGCAAGCCTGTGATGATCTGATCCTGGAAGGCGATCGTGTCTGTGGCGTGGTGACCCAAGCCGGGATCCGTATTTTGGCGAAAACCGTGGTGCTGACCGCGGGTACCTTCTTAAACGGCCTGATCCACATCGGTATGGAACATTATCGTGGCGGTCGCTCCGGTGATCCTGCCTCAGTCACTTTGGCAGAACGCATGCGCGAAATGCCATTGCGTGTCGGGCGTTTAAAAACCGGTACCCCACCACGTATTGATGCGCGTTCGGTCGATTTTTCCCAATTACAGATGCAATTGGGTGACAATCCGGTACCGGTATTCTCATTTTTAGGTAAACGTGAACAGCATCCGCGTCAGGTACCCTGTTTTATCACGCATACCAACAATCAAACACATGATGTGATACGTGCCAATCTGGATCGCAGCCCAATGTATGCCGGCGTGATCGAAGGGATCGGCCCGCGTTATTGCCCGTCGATCGAAGACAAGATCATGCGTTTTGCCGACAAAGACGCGCACCAGATCTTTATCGAGCCGGAAGGGTTAACTACTCATGAGTTGTATCCAAATGGCATTTCCACCAGCCTGCCGTTTGACGTTCAGGTGCAGATCGTGCGCTCGATGAAGGGTTTTGAGAATGCCCATATTGCCCGTCCAGGTTATGCGATCGAATATGATTTCTTCGATCCCCGCGATCTGAAACCGAACATGGAAAACAAATGCCTGCAAAACCTGTTTTTTGCCGGCCAGATCAACGGTACCACCGGTTACGAAGAAGCTGCCGCACAAGGCATGTTAGCCGGGATCAACGCTGCCCTGCGAGCACAGGATAAAGATCCATGGTCACCGCGGCGGGATCAGGCTTATATCGGCGTGTTGATGGATGATCTGTCAACGCTGGGCACCAAAGAGCCGTACCGCATGTTTACCAGCCGCGCGGAATACCGTTTGCTGTTGCGGGAAGATAACGCGGACTTGCGTTTAACCGCCATAGGACGCGATTTGGGGCTGGTGGACGATGAACGCTGGTCCTTCTTCAATCACAAGCTGGAAATGATGGCACAGGAGCAACAGCGCCTGCAGGAGTGCTGGATCCAACCACAGCATCCGGCTACCGAAGCACTGAACCAGATCCTGAAAACCCCGCTGAGCCGTGCGGCCAGTCTGGAGGATCTGCTGCGTCGTCCGGAAGTGAATTATCAGGATCTGATGGCGATCGACGGCATTGGTCCGGGCATTGAGCACCCGCAGGCGTCGGAACAGATTGAAATTCAGGTAAAATACGCCGGTTATATCGATCGTCAGCAAGATGAGATCGACAAACAACTGCGTCACGAAGAGACGCTGTTGCCGCTGACACTGGATTACAACGAAGTACCGGGGTTATCCAAAGAGGTGATCATCAAACTCAACGACACCAAACCACAAACCGTGGGTCAGGCATCCCGTATCTCTGGGGTGACACCGGCGGCGATCTCTATTTTGTTAGTTCATCTGAAAAAACGTGGCTTGCTGCGTAAAACGGCCTGATTATATGCAAACATTACTTCCGCAGCTGGAATCACTGCTGCTACAAGCCGATATATCGCTGTCCGATCAGCAGAAACAGCAACTGCTAGCGCTGGTCGGGTTGCTGCACAAGTGGAACAAGGCATACAATCTGACTTCGGTACGTGAACCGGAAGCCATGTTGGTACGCCATATTCTCGATAGTATCGTAGTGGCACCGCATCTGCACGGTGCCCGTTTCATCGATGTGGGTACTGGCCCTGGGTTACCGGGCTTGCCGCTGGCCATTGTGCAGCCGGATAAACAATTCGTGTTACTGGATAGCCTGGGTAAACGTATACGCTTTATCCGCCAGGTGATCATGGAATTAGGCTTAAAAAATGTCGTCGCCGTGCAGGCTCGAGTGGAAGATTTCCATGACGAGCAAGGTTTTGACGGGGTATTGAGCCGGGCGTTTGCTTCGCTGACCGATATGCTGAACTGGTGCCATCACTTACCGGCCCCACAAGGTGTTTTTCTGGCGCTGAAAGGCCTGTATCCGCAAGATGAACTGGCGACTTTACCGGCAGGATTTACACTGGTGACTTCGCATCGTCTTGACGTGCCGCAGCTGGACGCCGAACGCCATCTGATCATTGTGAAAAAACAACTTTAGGATCCGCTACAGTGGGAAAAGTCATTGCCATAGCAAACCAGAAAGGTGGGGTTGGTAAAACCACTACCAGTGTCAATTTGGCTGCGTCAATGGCGGCGACACGTCGTAAGGTTCTGCTGGTAGATCTTGATCCGCAGGGCAACGCCACCATGGCCAGCGGAGTGAATAAATACGAAGCGGAACGCACCATCTACGAACTGCTGGTGGAAGAACAGCCGGTGCGTGATGTGATCATTACCGATACCACTGGTGGTTATGATCTGATTGCCGCCAACGGCGATGCCACCGCGGCCGAGATCCGCTTAATGGAAGTCTTCGCCCGCGAACTCCGGTTGCGGACCGCGTTGGCGCCGATCCGTGAAGAATACGATTACATTTTTATTGATTGTCCACCCGCGCTGAACCTGTTGACGGTCAACGCGATGTCGGCGGCGGATTCTGTGCTGGTGCCAATGCAGTGTGAATATTTTGCGCTGGAAGGGCTGACCGCGCTGGTCGATACCATCAGTAAACTGGCGGCGGTGGTGAATCCGCAACTGAAAATTGAAGGTGTATTACGAACGATGTTCGACCACCGCAATCGTCTCTCCAATGAAGTGTCAGAACAGCTGAAGCAATATTTTGGTGAAAAAGTCTACCGGACGATTATCCCTCGGAATGTTCGTTTAGCCGAAGCGCCCAGCCACGGTACTCCAGTGATGTATTACGATAAGAGTTCACTGGGTTCCAAAGCGTATCTTGGGTTGGCCGGCGAATTATTGCGCCGGGAAGAACAACAACAAAAGGCCGAAGCCTCAGCGTGAGTGATTGGTTATGACATTGAAAAAACGCGGTTTAGGTAAAGGTCTGGAAGCATTGCTGGGCACCAGTCAGGTGGCCCGACAAAAGCAAATAGTCAGTGATATACAGGCCGATGCGGCACAAAACCGAGTCGATAATCAGACCGGTGAGTTACAAACTCTGCCGATAACCTGGCTGCGTCCAGGAAAATATCAGCCACGACGCGACATGTCGCAGGAGGCACTGGAAGATCTGGCCAATTCGATCCGTGCACAAGGCGTGATCCAGCCAATTGTGGTGCGCCGGATCGCGGATCAGCAATATGAGATCATCGCCGGTGAACGTCGCTGGCGTGCCAGCCAGTTAGTGCGACTGGAAACCGTGCCTTGCCTGATCAAAAACGTCGAAGACAATGCCGCAGTGGCGATCGCGCTGATTGAAAATATTCAGCGGGAAGATCTGAACGCTATCGAAGAAGCGGTCGCTTTACAGCGGTTAATGACCGAGTTTGAACTGTCCCACCAGCAAGTAGCGGAAGCGGTTGGTAAATCCCGCTCCGCCGTCAGTAATTTACTGCGTTTGAATCAGCTGAATGACGATGTTAAACAACTAGTCGAACACGGTGATCTGGATATGGGCCATGCGCGCGCGCTGCTCAGTCTGGCCGGTGAATTGCAAAGCGATACGGCTCGAACGGTAGCGCAGAAAGGTTTAACTGTGCGAGATACCGAGCGGTTGGTACAGAAGCTGCTCAACCCACCTGCAGCTAAAGCCGAACCACAGGTGGATCAGCAAAGTGTTGCTTGGTCGGAAGCCTTGTCTGAAAAATTGGGTGTTTCCGTACAATTTGTCAGGGTGGGTGAAGACAATGGCAAGATTGTATTGAGTTATCAAAGTTGTGCAGAATTTGAAAAAATTCGCCACTTCTTTAATTTGAGTTAGTTCACAAAAACGACTGGTTTTTTCATTTTTGTTGGGCTACTGTTTTGTTTAAATTAGCAAAAAAAATCCTTTTGCACCAATCAGTTACATTTAACTTATATGTTAAAAAGCCGTTGAGCGAGTTTTTAACAAAAGGATGTTTTTTTGTTGGTTTTATGTTAATAAAACGCGCCTGAATAGGGCGTTACAAAATCGGAGAAAGCTGAATGCTGCCAAGACCGGCGATGAGTGTTAAAACTATGGCGTGGTCTGTGCTTTGGGTTCAGCTTGCACTGATAGTGGTAGCGGCATTAATCGCTTTATTGGTGAAAGATGCAACTACTGCGGGTTCTGTCTTAAGCGGAGGCGGAACTTACTGGGTACCACAGTTACTGTTCAGTATCATCAGCACCTCACGGCCTGAACGTGAACTGGATGTTGGACTGGTGCTGTGGGATGTCTATCTGGCTGCAGGCTCAAAATTGATCTCCACTCTGATTTGTTTTGTGGTGGTGTTCAAATGGCTGGATGTGAATCATGCCGTTGTGCTGATCACGTTTAGTCTGTTGCTTGCCAGTCAATGGATAATATCGTTAACCCTCAACAATCGTTACTAGGAACTAGCATGGCTTCCACAGGAGAAACGCTTACTTCCCAGGAATATATTGCCCACCATTTGCATCATTTGCAGGTTGGCAGTGGCTTCTGGACGGTAAATATCGACTCCATGGTTTTTTCCGTGGTCTTGGGAACGCTGTTTATCTGGTTGTTCCGTAAAGTTGCTGTCAAGGCAACCAGCGGTGTACCAGGTAAACTGCAGTGTTTTGTTGAGATAGTGTTTGGTTTTGTGGATGATACGGTCAAAGGTATTTTTCATGGCAAAAACAAACTGATCGCGCCGCTCGCGCTGACAGTTTTTGTCTGGATATTCCTGATGAACATGATGGACTTATTGCCCATCGATTATCTGCCTCATCTGGCACAACTCAGCAATATTCCCTACCTGCGCGTGGTTCCATCTGCGGACGTTAATATCACTTTGTCCATGTCGTTTGGTGTGTTCTTCCTGATCCTGTTCTACAGCATCAAGATGAAAGGGCTGTCCGGTTTCGTGAAGGAACTGACACTGACGCCATTCAATCATTGGGCTTTCGTGCCAATTAACCTGCTGCTGGAAACCGTTACCCTGATTTCCAAACCTATCTCTCTGGGTTTGCGACTATTCGGCAACATGTATGCGGGCGAGATGATTTTCATCCTGATCGCCGGAATGCTGCCGTGGTGGTCTCAGTGGTTACTGAATGTGCCGTGGGCTATCTTCCACATTCTGGTAATTACGCTGCAGGCGTTTATTTTCATGGTGTTGACAATTGTATATTTGTCAATGGCTTGTGAAGAACATTAATTTTTTGATCAACGTTTTGTTCATATATTGACGGAGAAAAATCATGGAGATGTTATTCATCGCTGCGGGTCTGATGATGGGTCTGGCTGCAATCGGCGCGGCAATCGGTATCGGTGTTCTGGGCGGTAAATTCCTGGAAGGCGCTGCACGCCAGCCAGATCTGCTGCCTCTGCTGCGTACCCAATTCTTTATCGTCATGGGTCTGGTGGACGCGATCCCAATGATCGCGGTAGGTCTGGGTATGTACGTTATGTTCGCAGTCGCGAAGTAATACGGTACCGGGCATTCATTTTTTAAGGGAGATGGGCAGTGAATATCAATGCAACCATCCTCGGCCAGACGATTGCTTTCATCCTTTTTGTTTGGTTCTGTATGAAGTTTGTGTGGCCGCCTCTGATGGCTGCCATCGAAAAACGTCAGAAAGAAATTGCTGACGGTATGGCTTCAGCAGACCGAGCGAAAAAAGACCTGGACCTGGCGCAAAACAAAGCCATGGAACAGATCAAGGAAGCAAAACAGCAAGCTGCTGAGATTATCGAGCAGGCCAATAAACGCCGTGCTCAAGTTATTGATGAAGCCAATCAGGACGCGATGGCGGAACGGGAAAAGATCCTGAACCAGGCCAAAGCGGAAATTGAGGCTGAACGCAACCGTGCGAAAGAAGAGCTCCGTAAACATGTTGCTGCTTTGGCAGTTGCTGGTGCGGAAAAAATTCTGGAGCGTCAGCTGGACAGTGCCGCCAACAGCGCCATTGTTGACAAGCTGGTTGCTGAACTCTAAGGGGAGCCGGGGCTATGTCTGAAGTGACAACCATTGCGCGCCCCTACGCCAAAGCTGCGTTCGATTTTGCCGTTGAGCAGAAAGCAGTGGATAGCTGGTTATCGATGTTGCTCTTTGCGGCCGAAGTGTCGAAAGACGATACCGTACAACAGCTAATTCACAGCTCGATGGCGCCAGAACAACTGGCGCAATTGTTTAACCAAATTTGTGGTGAACAGCTGAACGAGCAAGGCCAGAACCTGATCCGGGTGATGGCTGAAAACGGACGTTTGAGTGTACTGCCTGCTGTTGTTGCTGAATTTTCAGCATTGAAAGCAGAACTAGACAAAGAACTGGAAGCGCAGATCACCTCTGCGACAGCGTTATCTGAAGCGGAAAAAGCGAAAATCCAGAAATCTCTGGAAGCCCGTTATCAACGCACAGTGCGCCTGACTTGTCAGCTAGACCCATCTTTGATGGCTGGTCTGGTGATCAAGATCGGTGATGACATCATCGATGCCAGCGTTCGCAGTAAACTCAACCGCTTGGCGGAAGCATTGCAATCTTGATTGGGGATTAAAGCATGCAACTCAACTCCACTGAAATTGCCGAGCTGATTAAAAAGCGTATCGCGCAATTTAACGTCGTGACCGAGGCCCGCAATGAAGGGACTATCGTATCGGTCAGCGACGGTATTATTCGTATTCATGGCCTTGCTGACGTAATGCAAGGTGAAATGATCGAACTGCCTGGCAACAGCTATGGTCTGGCTCTGAATCTGGAGCGTGACTCTGTTGGTGCTATCGTCATGGGCCCATACACTGATCTGGCTGAAGGCCAGAAAGTAACGGGTACCGGTCGTATTTTGGAAGTACCTGTTGGTCGTGGTCTGCTGGGCCGTGTGGTTAACACACTGGGTCAGCCTATTGATGGTAAAGGTCCTATCGAAAACGATGGCTTTGCTCCGGTAGAAGTGATTGCCCCAGGCGTAATCGAGCGTCAATCTGTTTCTCAACCAGTACAAACTGGTTATAAAGCAGTTGATGCGATGATCCCAATTGGCCGTGGCCAGCGTGAGCTGATCATCGGTGACCGTCAGACGGGTAAAACCGCTCTGGCGATCGACGCGATCATCAACCAGAAAGATTCCGGCATCAAATGTGTGTACGTGGCTATCGGCCAGAAAGCGTCAACCATTGCAAACGTGGTACGCAAACTGGAAGAGCACGGTGCACTGGCTAACACCATCGTGGTGGTAGCATCTGCTTCTGAATCAGCATCTCTGCAATATCTGGCACCTTACTCTGGTTGTACCATGGGTGAGTATTTCCGTGACCGTGGTGAAGATGCACTGATCATTTATGACGATCTGTCTAAGCACGCGGTGGCTTACCGTCAGATCTCTCTGCTGCTGCGCCGTCCACCAGGACGTGAAGCTTACCCAGGCGACGTGTTCTATTTACACTCTCGTCTGCTGGAACGTGCTTCTCGCGTCAACACTGATTATGTAGAAGCGTTCACCAAAGGTGCGGTAAAAGGCCAAACCGGTTCATTGACTGCACTGCCAATCATTGAAACTCAGGCTGGTGACGTATCTGCATTCGTTCCGACCAACGTAATTTCGATTACGGATGGTCAGATCTTCCTGACAACTCAGTTGTTCAACGCCGGTATTCGTCCTGCGGTTGACCCGGGTATTTCGGTATCCCGTGTAGGTGGTGCTGCTCAGACCAAGATCATCAAAAAACTGTCCGGTGGTATTCGTACTGCTCTGGCGCAGTATCGTGAACTGGCGGCATTCGCACAGTTCTCTTCTGATCTGGACGATGCAACCCGCAAACAGCTGAGCCATGGTCAGAAAGTGACTGAGCTGATGAAGCAGAAACAGTACGCACCAATGAGTGTAGCCCAGCAAGCGCTGGTGCTGTTCGCTGCTGAGCGTGGCTATCTGGAAGATGTCGAACTGAACAAGATCGGCGACTTTGAAGCAGCGCTGCTCTCTTATGCCAACAATGAGCATGCTGATCTGATGGCTGAAGTGAATGCAAAAGCAGATTACAACGATGATATCGTTGCCCGTCTGTCTGCATTGATCGACAGCTTCAAAGCGACTCATACCTGGTAATAACGCGGCTGCCGTCAGGCAGCCTCTGATGTGGAGAGTCAGCAATGGCCGGCGCAAAAGAGATACGCAATAAAATCGCCAGTGTGAAGAACACGCAAAAGATCACCGGTGC
>CALMKU010000135.1 GCA_937866945.1 uncultured Tolumonas sp. | reverse complement strand
TCAGGGAGAAAACATGGTAAGCCACACCAACGAACAAGCGCTGGAAGCAGCCATAGAGAAAGCCTTAACCGGCCTGTGTATGGAAGAGGTGAAAGCGGGTATCAATGAGCCTGCTGGTGCTTATAACACCCAGCATAATGGTTTCCAGCAAGGTTTTCCGGCTGATTTCGATAAGCAATATGCCCTCGATTTACGCTTGTTCTGGCAGTTTCTTGAAAACACACAAGCCGATGAATTAGCCAAGCTGAAAGTGCATCATGCCAACGACTGGCAGCGTAAAGTGCTGGAGCGTTTCGACCGCCTGATCAAAAAACATGGCGTGCTGTATTTGTTGAGAAAAGGACTAAATATTGATGATGCAAACCTGACGCTCATGTTTTCAGCACCAACAGGTGCATGCAGCGAGGCGGTCAAGCAGCATTTCACCACGAATATTTTCAGTTGCACCCGACAGGTGTGTTACTCGCAACTCAACCCATTACAAGAAATTGACATGGTGCTGTTTATTAACGGTATTCCGCTGGTTACGCTCGAACTGAAAAATGCGTGGACGGGCCAAACTGCCCGTTACCACGGCCAGAAACAATACCGTGAAGATCGCGACATCAATCAACCATTGCTGAATTTTGGCCGTTGTCTGGTGCACATGGCGGTGGATACTGACGAAGTCTATATGACCACCAAACTGGCCGGTAAAGAGACCTTCTTCCTGCCATTTAACAAAGGTAATAACCACGGTCAGGGCAACCCGCCCAACCTGTTCGGCCACAAAACGGCCTATCTGTGGGAAGAGGTCTTCACCAAAGCGAGTCTGGCCAACATCATCCAGCACTTTGTGCGTTTAGATGGCTCATCGAAAGACTTACTTAACAAACGCACCCTGTTCTTTCCCCGTTATCACCAACTCGATGTGGTGCGTCGACTGGTCGATCATGCCGCGCATTATGGTGTCGGGCACACCTATCTGATCCAACACTCTGCCGGTTCGGGCAAATCAAACTCGATCACATGGGCCGCCTATCAACTGATAGAGGCGTACCCAGCAACCAATGATGTGCATGGCAGCCATGGCATCGATCAGCCGTTATTTGATTCTGTGATTGTCGTAACTGACCGCCGCCTGCTTGATAAACAGCTCAGAGAGAACATCAAAGAGTTTTCTGAGGTGAAAAACATCATTGCACCAGCCAATAAATCATCAGAGCTGAAATCTGCCCTCGAAAATGGCAAAAAAATTATCATCACCACTATCCAGAAATTCCCGTTCATTGTTGATGGCATTAGCGACCTCAGCGACAAACGTTTTGCCGTGATCATCGACGAAGCGCACAGCTCACAATCGGGCACCGCGCACAGCAAGATGAACGAAGCGATGGGTAAAACGGAAGAGGAAGCCGAAGACATTCAAGATCTGATCTTGCAGTCGATGCAATCACGCAAGATGCGGGGCAATGCCTCTTATCTGGCGTTCACGGCAACACCAAAGAACACCACGCTGGAGAAATTCGGCCAGCGACAGGAAGATGGCAGCTACCGGCCATTCCACCTTTACTCAATGAAACAGGCCATCGAAGAAGGCTTCATTCTGGATGTGGTAGCGAATTACACCACCTATCGCAGTTATTACGAAATCAGTAAATCGGTGGAAGACAACCCGCAATTCGACAGTAAAAAGGCACAAAAGAAATTACGTGCGTATGTCGAAGGCAGTCAGGAAACCATCAATGTGAAGGCTGAAATCATGCTGGAGCATTTTATTCCGCATGTGGTGAATGCCAAGAAGCTTAAAGGGAAAGGCAAGGGGATGGTGGTGACGCAGAACATCGTGTCTGCCATTCGTTATTTCAAAGCCATGACCAAACAGCTCGATGAGATAGGCAACCCTTTCAAAGTGCTGATCGCATTCTCAGGCACAAAAGAGGTCGATGGCATTGAATATACCGAAGCGGAGCTGAATGGTTTTGCTGAAAATGACACCCGCGATAAATTTGATACCGATGAATACCGCCTGCTGATTGTCGCGAACAAATACCTGACAGGGTTCGATCAGCCGAAACTCTGCGCGATGTATGTCGATAAAAAACTGGCTGGTGTGCTTTGCGTGCAAGCATTATCACGTTTGAACCGAGCAGCACCGAAATGGGGTAAGAAAACAGAAGATCTGTTTATTCTCGATTTCTTTAATGCGGTGGATGATATCAAAGCCGCTTTCGACCCGTTTTACACAGCGACATCATTATCACAGGCGACCGACATTAA
>CALMKU010000134.1 GCA_937866945.1 uncultured Tolumonas sp. | reverse complement strand
TTCACTGTGATATCAGCCATAATATTGCCACAACCATAAAGAAATAAGAGGAGGAAAACCTCCTCTTATTAGGTCTATTTTGAAGGGTTTGTTTTACTTGAATTGATCCATGTTCGCTTTATCAACGCCTACGTATGG
The DNA here is from genome assembly GCA_937866945.1 of uncultured Tolumonas sp. Taxonomy (GTDB): domain Bacteria; phylum Pseudomonadota; class Gammaproteobacteria; order Enterobacterales; family Aeromonadaceae; genus Tolumonas. Next base: position 7,252 of record CALMKU010000134.1, on the reverse strand, counting down.
TACACGAACCACTTTGTTGACGATGTTCCACTGAGTGCCTTCGCCAGCAGGTTTGCCTTCTGCCAGATTTTTAGTCAGATCGAAAGTCGCTTTCGCCTGGTTGCTAGCATCGTTCAGAACGGTACCGGCCATTGCGCCAGATTTGATCATCGCCAGTGCTTCAGGCAGTGCGTCTACACCAAAAACTGGCGTTTTAGTATTGCCGTGCGCTTTCAGTGCTTCTACTGCGCCCATTGCCATACCGTCGTTGTTTGCGATGACCACTTCAATCTTCTCGCCATTAGGGCCAGACAACCATGCATCAGTTTTGTCTTTCGCCATTGCGGTATCCCACATAGCGGTATCCATATTCAGAGCATTAGTTTTGATCTTGTGGTTTTCAGACAGTGTTTTAGCAACATAAGTGGTACGTGCTTCAGCGTCAGGATGCCCTGGTTCGCCTTTCAGCAGCACATAGTCAATCACGCCGTCTTTGTTCAGATCCCACTCTGGGTGAGCTTTCCAATGTTTAGCAATGATATCGCCTTGGATAATACCGGCTTCTTTAGAGTCAGTACCTACGTAATAAGCTTTGTCGTAGCTATCCAGCGCTTCTTTGGTTGGTTCCTTGTTATAGAACACAATCGGAATGTTGTTTTCTTTTGCTTTCTCAATTACGACAGGTGCTGCAGCAGGGTCAACCAGGTTGATTGCCAGGGCTTTTACGCCTTTGGAAATCAATACGTCGATCTGGTCGTTCTGTTTTGACTGGTCATTCTGCGAATCATTCATCAGCAGTTTGATATCTTTGTTTTGTTCGCCTTCTTTCTCAATACCTTTACGAACCACTGACATGAAGTTGTCATCGTATTTATAAATCGTAAAGCCTAACAGAGTTTCAGCCTGAGCTGCGGCACCGATGGTCAAACCGGCTACAATTACAGCTAATTTAGAGAACTTATTCATTCGGTTTTTCTCCAGTCTTTATTTTTTTGCTGCAAAGCACTTTTACGGAAATACCCAACAACATTTTTGTTATCGAGTGTGGCTAATAACATTACTCAGTTTCTTGTTAGTCTTTTGTGATCTTCCCAGCAATATGAAATCGTTTACATCAACTTTCTTTAATTTCGGGAATTAGGTAACACTTTTGGCTATACAGCGCACTATCCAGACTCAAGAATGGCAATTGTCGCCAGTAAACCATTGAAAGCGTTTACACAATTGTTAATGAGTAAACTGAATTGTTATATTTCGGTGAATTTATCAGCGTGGAAAAGGAAGTTACATAGCGTTACATTTCAAAATAATCAGCAACACAACCCCATTTGAATCTATATACGTTAAGGCCAAATGGCCAACCCCTTATTTTTACTCGATGTAAACGTAACCACCTTATAGGTTGATGCGTTCTCTTTGAGAATTAGCGAGACCAAGTTGTTACAAATTTGTTGTTCAAGCTCACACAAAACACGCTTTGAAATACACCTTTGCAAAACAGTCCCTTAACATAGCGAATAGAATAAGTGTATGCTGAATAAGGCTTAATTGTTCTTCTTCACGATTTTGACATTCCGTCTGGCTATGATTATTTTGATTAACTAGTCTGAATGGAACTCGTGTGAATAACAGCACCTGCCTCCGGATCTAGGATGTGCAGAGCCAGCAACCCCGCCATTGTCATGATGACCCGGCTGCCCGACTCCGTTCATGTTGTAAGTTCTGCTGACAGGTCGTCTCTCATACACATCATTATTAAAGATAATTAAAGCTACAGAGTGGTTGTCAACAGAGGTGGCATATGGCTGATTTGGCTCATAACGGCTCGTTTTTATTTTATGTTTTAGCTGCAATTGGCCTTTGCAGCATCATGATCGGTCTGGCCGCATTTCTTGGCGGCAAAGCTAAGGGACGCAGCAAAAATACCCCGTTTGAATCTGGTGTTGACTCTGTCGGCACTGCACGTCTGCGCTTTTCCGCAAAGTTTTATCTCATCGCTATGTTCTTTGTGATCTTCGATGTGGAAGCGCTGTTTCTGTTCGCATGGTCTGTTTCGGTTCGCGAAAGTGGCTGGGTTGGCTTCATTGAAGCAGCAACCTTTATCGTCCTGTTACTGGTTGGCCTGATCTATTTGTGGCGCATCGGTGCACTCGACTGGGCACCGAAAAGTAAACCATTACCATCCAGCAACACCGACCAATCCAAGTAACTGCGAGGCTTGTCATGAAGTACACACTGACCAGAATCGATCCGAATGAGCCGATCGAACGTTATCCAGCTGAAAAGAAACAGACGGTGGATGATCCCTTGCAGGATGTTGGCCGTGGCATTTTGCTCGGCAAACTAGAAAATGTGCTGCACTCAACCGTCAACTGGGGCCGGAAAAACTCCCTTTGGCCTTATAACTTTGGTATCTCTTGTTGTTATGTCGAGATGACCACTGCGTTTACCGCCGTGCATGACGTGGCTCGTTTCGGGGCGGAAGTTATTCGCGCCTCACCCCGTCAGGCTGATTTTATGGTTATTGCCGGCACACCATTTATCAAAATGGCACCGGTTATTCAGCGCTTATATGAGCAACTGCTAGAGCCTAAATGGGTGATTAGTATGGGTGCTTGTGCCAATTCCGGCGGCATGTACGATATCTATTCTGTCGTGCAGGGCGTAGATAAATTCCTGCCTGTCGATGTCTATATTCCCGGTTGCCCGCCGCGTCCGGAAGCCTTCTTACAAGCATTGCAATTATTACAAAAATCCATTGGTGAAGAACGCCGTCCGCTGTCATGGGTTGTTGGCGATCAAGGTGTTTATCGTGCACAAATGCCTTGCGAAAAAGATCGTCTGCGTGAAGAACGAATCGCTGTGACGAATTTGCCAACTCCGGATAAGTTGTAAGGGCCCTATCATGATCAAGCTGACACAACAATTTCCGACCAACCCAGATATGCAGTTATGGCAAACGCAAGATTTGCGCGATGCGCCCGTGGTGCAGGAATTATTACACCGTTTCCCACATGATATTTTGCATGTGCAGAGCACCCGCATGGGCATACCGGTAGTCTGGCTCAAACGTGAAATTCTACTGAACGCTATTCGCTACCTGCGGCATGCGCCAAAACCGTTTGTCATGTTGTATGACCTGAATGCCACAGATGAACGTCTGCGGACTCATCGTCATGGCTTGCCAGCTTCAGAATTCACGATGTTCTATCACTTGTTGTCGGTAGAACGAAACAGCGATGTGATCCTGAAAATACCGTTGATGGAATCAGACCTTAAGATGCCATCAATCATCGGTGAATTCCCGAATGCCAACTGGTATGAACGGGAAGTCTGGGACATGTTCGGCGTGCATTTTGACGGGCATCCGCATTTGATCCGTATTCTGATGCCGCGCAACTGGAAAGGTCACCCATTACGTAAAGAATACCCTGCCCGCGCGACCGAATTTGAGCCTTTCATGCTGGACGAAATGCGTCAGGATGAAGCGCAAGAACAATTGTTATTTAAGCCGGAAGAATGGGGCATGAAGCGCGGCACCAGCAGCGAAGATTACATGTTCCTGAACTTAGGCCCGAACCACCCTTCTGCACACGGTGCTTTCCGCTTAGTGCTGCAGTTAGATGGTGAAGAGATCCTCGATTGTGTACCTGATATTGGTTACCACCATCGTGGCGCGGAAAAAATGGGCGAACGTCAATCCTGGCATAGCTACATTCCTTACACCGACCGGGTGGAATACCTTGGCGGCGTAATGAACAACCTGCCTTACGTACTGTCGGTTGAAAAACTGGCCGGCATCGAAGTGCCAGAACGGGTCAAATACATCCGCATCATGATGTCTGAATTGTTCCGCATTAACAGCCATCTGCTGTTTTTGGGTACTTATATTCAAGACGTTGGCGCCATGACACCGGTATTTTACGCCTTTACCGACCGTCAGAAAATTTACAACATTATCGAAGCGGTTACCGGTGCTCGTATGCACCCGTCCTGGTTCCGTATCGGTGGCGTTGCGCACGACTTACCCGTCGGCTGGCAGCGCTTGATCAAAGACAACTTACTGGATTGGCTGCCAAATCGTCTGAATGACTATGTCAAAGCGGCGTTGCAAAACAGCATTTTGATGGGACGAACCATTGGCGTGGCTGCTTATAACACGCAACAAGCATTAAGCTGGGGTGTCACCGGTGCAGGGCTACGTGCTACTGGTCTGAACTTTGATTTGCGTAAATGGCGCCCTTATTCCGGCTATGAAAACTTTGATTTTGATGTGCCAGTGGGCCAAAACGGCGATGCATATGACCGCGCTATGGTGCGTGTGGAAGAGATCCGCCAGAGCATGCGCATCATTGAGCAGTGTATGCACAACATGCCTGCCGGGCCATTCAAAGCTGATCATCCACTGACAACACCACCACCAAAAGAGCGCACGTTGCAGGATATTGAAACCCTGATCAATCACTTCCTGCAAGTTTCCTGGGGGCCAATTATGCCAGCACAGGAATCATTCCAAATGATTGAAGCTACTAAGGGTGCCAACAGTTACTACCTGACCAGTGATGGCAGCACCATGAGCTATCGCACGCGGATCCGCACACCAAGTTTCCCGCATTTACAGCAGATCCCTTCGGTGATCCGCGGACAACTGGTGTCAGATCTGATTGTGTATCTGGGTAGTATCGATTTCGTTATGTCAGATGTGGATCGCTAATTATGAGTCATCAATGCCAATGTCAAAATGAGCCGTTTGCGCTATCAGCGTCAGAACTAGCGGCGATCCAGCACGAGATGCATCACTATGAAGATCCGCGTGCTGCCACTATCGAAGCACTGAAACTGGTGCAAAAAGAACGTGGTTGGGTGCCTGATGGCGCGATCTATGCGATTGCCGATGTATTGGGTATTCCGGCATCCGATGTGGAAGGTGTCGCCACTTTTTACAGCCAAATCTTCCGTCGTCCGGTTGGGCGGCATGTCATTCGTTATTGCGACAGCGTGGTTTGCTTTATCAATGGTTATCAGACCATTCAACAAGCGCTGGAAGAAAAACTCAGTATCAAGCCTGGCCAGACCACGGCTGACGAACGTTTTACCTTGCTACCTGTCTGTTGCCTCGGCAACTGTGACAAAGGGCCCAGCATGATGATTGATGATGATACTCACAGTCATCTGAGCGTGGATAAACTAGACGAACTGCTGGAGCAATATCCATGATCCGAACTGCTGAAACTCATCCCCTCACCTGGCGGTTGCGTGTTGATCAGCAGCCGGTCTGGTTTGATGAATATCGCGCCAAACAAGGTTATGTCGGTGCGGAAAAAGCGCTGGCCATGGCCCCGACTGCAGTAACCGATCAGGTTAAAGCCGCTGGTTTACGTGGTCGTGGTGGTGCTGGCTTTCCGACTGGGGTGAAGTGGAGCCTGGTGCCCATGGATCCGCAATTCGACAAGAAATACATTCTTTGTAATGCCGACGAAATGGAACCCGGTACTTACAAAGATCGTCTGTTGATGGAACAACTGCCGCATCAACTGATCGAAGGCATGCTGATTGGTGCTTATGCGCTGAAAGCCTATCGTGGTTACATCTTCCTGCGCGGCGAATATATCGAAGCCGCACAACGTCTGCGTCAGGCCATTGAGGAAGCCACCAAAGCGGGTTTTCTGGGTAAAAACATTCTGGGCACAGGCTTTAATTTTGAGTTGTTTGTGCACACCGGTGCCGGTCGTTATATCTGCGGTGAAGAAACAGCACTTATCAACTCACTGGAAGGTCGTCGCGCTAACCCACGAGCCAAACCACCATTCCCTGCACTAGCAGGCGCATGGGGTAAACCGACTTGCGTAAATAACGTGGAAACCCTGAATAACATTCCTTCCATCATGCAAAACGGGGTGGATTGGTATAAAGGCATTTCTGCCGGTAAGAGTAATGACACCGGTACTAAACTGATGGGCTTCTCCGGGCGGGTAAAAAATCCGGGCTTATGGGAATTACCGTTTGGCACAACAGCCCGTGAAATTCTGGAAGATTACGCGGGTGGAATGCGGGATGGCTTGACCTTAAAGGCTTGGCAGCCGGGTGGAGCCGGTACCGATTTCCTGACCGAACGACATCTTGATCTACCGATGGATTTTGACTCAATTGGTAAAGCTGGCAGTCGTCTGGGTACTGCATTAGCAATGGCCGTTGATAACGAAATCAACATGGTATCGTTGACGCTGAATCTGGAAAAATTCTTTGCGCGTGAATCCTGCGGTTGGTGCACGCCATGCCGTGAAGGGTTGCCATGGAGCGTGAAGATTCTGCAGGCGCTTGAGAAAGGCGAAGGTCAGCGCGGCGATATTGAAACGCTGGAGCAGCTGTGTCGCCAACTGGGCCCGGGTAAAACCTTTTGTGCTCATGCGCCGGGTGCCGTCGAACCACTGCAAAGTGCGATCAAATATTTCAGATCTGAATTTGAAGCGGGTATCACCACCGAACCTATGTTGGCAACGCCGATCCCAACCGGAATACAGCCAAATTTGCTGAACCAACGCTGGTGATTGCCTGTCCGGTGAGTTACTCGCCAGACGTACAGAAAAGGAAGTAATGTTGCTATGGCCACAATTCATGTAGACGGCAAAGAATATGAAGTAAACGGTTCCGATAACCTGCTTGAGGCATGTCTGTCTCTGGGGTTAGACGTACCGTATTTCTGCTGGCACCCAGCGTTGGGTAGCGTGGGTGCTTGCCGACAATGTGCAGTAAAACAATATTCCGGCCCCGATGACAAACGCGGGCGTCTGGTGATGTCATGTATGGCACCGGCCAGTGATGGCACCTATATCTCGATTGAAGATGAAGAAGCGGTCGAATTTCGTAAAAGCGTCAATGAATGGATGATGATGAATCATCCGCACGACTGCCCGGTGTGTGAAGAAGGCGGCGCCTGTCATTTACAAGATATGACGGTCATGACCGGACACAACACCCGCCGTTACCGTTTCACTAAACGCACGCATGAAAATCAGGATCTCGGCCCGTTTATTTCGCATGAAATGAACCGTTGTATCGCCTGTTACCGCTGTGTGCGCTATTACAAAGATTACGCTGACGGCCCGGATCTGGGTGTCTATGGTGCACACGACAATGTCTATTTTGGCCGCCTAGAATCTGGCACGCTGGAAAGCGAATTTTCCGGCAACTTAGTTGATATCTGCCCAACCGGCGTATTTACCGATAAAACTCAATCCGCTCACTTTAACCGTAAGTGGGATATGCAGTATGC
>CALMKU010000133.1 GCA_937866945.1 uncultured Tolumonas sp. | reverse complement strand
TTATTACCAAGCCATTCGGTTGGCCTCGACCACGGATTTAGGCCGTGAAGCATGGTTAAAAATCAGAGCGCAAGGGATTGGCTCCTCGGATGCAGCGGTAGCCGTAGGGTTATCACCGTATAAAAGCCCGTTATCGCTGTGGCTTGAGAAAACCAATCGTAAACCAGCTGTGGATTTATCCGAGAAGGAAGCGGTGATTTGGGGAACGGTGTTAGAGCCGGTATTAGCCAAAGTGTATGCCGCCAGAACAGGCCGACGTGTGCGACGGGTCAATGCGGTGCTTCAGCATCCTGACTACCCATTTATGCTGGCGAACCTTGACCGTGAAGTGGTGGGAAAAGCGGATTGCGGGATATTGGAAATTAAAACGGCGGGTTATCACTCGGCACCACAATGGGAGGATGGGATACCGATTGCTTACCAATGTCAGGTATTACATCAATTGGCAGTGACCGGTCATGCGTGGGCTGATGTGGCGGTGTTGATTGGTGGGCAGGATTTTCGCATTTATCGCATTGAACGCGATGATGACAAGATTGCGGATTTAATCGAGCGGGAGTCACAGTTCTGGGCTTGTGTGCAAGACAACCAACAACCTGAGCCTGATGGCTCTGATGATGCAGGCAAAGCGCTGTTATCTCTGTTTCCCGCAGATAACGGCCAAACACTCGATTTATCGGAGTCGCCGGAATACAACCAACTGTTTGCCGAATTACTCGATTTACGTGAACAGAAGGAAGTCACTGAGCGCAAAGAGTCTGAAATCAAACAACGCATTCAAGTGGTGTTAGGCACCTGTACGGCGGCGTTATTCCAACAAGGCAAAGTCACTTGGCGCAAAGCCAAAGACCGGTTAGTGGCAGATGTCGATAAAATCAGTCAGGAACACCCTGAGTTGATCCAACAATACTGCAAACCAGTTCCGGGCTCTCGCCGCTTTACCATTCAAACCACCGCACATCCTTCTCATTAACCCATATTAGGAGTCCGTATGATTAAAGGACTGGCAATTACTCCGCCTGTCATCGGGCGTATCTCGATTGGCCGTTTAGTGTGTAAGAACGATAAATGGCTACCGGAGAAAGACGATAGTTTTACCTTAACCACACAAATCAAAAACAAGGGGGAATGGTTACTGCACCCGCTGCATCAAAAACTCTCAGAAGCCGCGCCAAATCAGAAAATTCGCGCGATACCGGTTCGGATGCTGTTTAACGACACCGACTTAAATCTGCGTGCGGAATACAGCGCGTTTGACCGACAAACCGGACGACCGCTGTGTGTTGGCGATGGTGAAAAAGCCAGACGAGTGAGTGCAGCCGGTGGCACAGAAGAACAGCCTTGTGCAGGCCCGCAGTTTTGTCCGTATGCGCGAGAACATGGCTGCAAGCTGTATGGCCGATTGAATGTGCAGGTTGATGGTCAAGGTGATGAGTTAGGCAGTTTCATCTTCCGCACGACCGGTTATAACTCGGTGCGAACCTTAGCTGCCCGTCTGCAATACTTTCAGGCATTGAGCGGCGGTAATACGCGTTATCTGCCCTTACTGCTCAAGCTTCGCGCCAAGACCACCACACTGTCGTATCAAACACCCGTGTATTACGTGGACCTGACTTTGCGTGATGGTGCTGAACTTGCCACTACCATCAGCCAAGCCAAAGATGCTGCTGGATCCGATTTAGAAGCGGGTTTAGGCATGATTGAGCTGGAGCACACCGCCCGACAATTGCTGCAAAACGGCCAGTTCGAAGACTCGGAGGAAGAAATACCGCTGGTCATGGAAGAGTTCTATCCTGAAGAATCGCCCACTGAGACAACCCAACCGATACAACAGCCCCTGACAACTAACACCCGCACGCAAACCCGTTCAACCAAGCTGACTGAAAAGCTGGGCACTCGAACACAATAAACCATTCAACATATCAGGCAGCCCTGTAGGGGCTTTTATGCCGCAATCAGGAGGCTATCTCATGGAGATCGCAGACCACATCATTACCTATCAGGGTGATGTTCCACAACACGGTATTTACGCAGGAGAAGGCAATGTTATTTATTTTGATAGCAAAGGCACTCGTTCAATTCTTGTTGAAAATATGGACCATTTTTGTCAGCAGAAAGGATGCTTTATCCGCAATTATCCGTTCCGCCCGTATGCGAGGCCGGAAAGTTTAGACAGAGCATTTGGGCAAATGAGTCAGATGACAGAACATCCGTTTTCTTCAGATGAACAGTTTGTTGCGTGGTGTATTAAAGGTGATTTAAACCCCAAAACACACCGTAGTGGCAGGAACGAACACGAAGAGGAAATCATTAAAATGACAATCAAGAAAATTCTGACATCCGCAGTGGATGTGTTGGCGCAGCACCCAAAATGGCAACAACAAGCAGAGACCGCCAATAAATACTTGCCCGTTATCATCGGTTCTATTCAGTTGGGGATAGAGATCAAAAAGATGGTCGATGCCAAGAAACAATTGTAAGCCATGATTTTTGCTGCGGGGATAGCAAGGGGCGAAAGCCCTTTGCTGTTGGAACGCTCTTTTTTTATTCTGAGCTGTTTTTTAACAAATCTAACGCCATGGAGCCCGATGAATTAGCTTGCGAGAGCACAGCAGTAGCCGCTTGACTAAGTATTTCATTTTGACTGAATGCAGGTGTTAGATAAAATTAATCACAGGGGAAAGGTAAGATCTGGTTAGCAAGAGAAGGGATTGCGAAAGCGTGGTCGATGGAGCGCGGGCATTTGTCACTAGCGTACACGACAAACTGGAAAGAGTTGCTTACGGTAGTGTAGTAATGGGGATATTAATCATTTCATTCTATTGAAAACCATAAATAAAGACCCAATGTAATCCATTGTTAACTAACGAAGGAGTTACATATGGCTTGGGGAGTTCAATGGGATGGGTATCCTGTTCAATATTCATTTGATGGAAATTTATATGGTCTTGACCATATAGCATGTTCTAATCAAGAGGTTTTTGATGAGTCTGGGAGTGTTGTCATGATTGAGACATACCAAGCTCATAGTGAGCATGGTTCTTTTCAGTGGAGAGTGGCTGCTAGATGTTCGGAATTTGATAGCTCTGGTGAAATTGAGAGCACAGATATGCTTACACAGCCCAATGGATGTGAGGCTAATTTACCGGTATTTTCAATATATAATAGTTAGCTAAAATGAAGCTAATTGATTCAGTAATACGTCCATTAGCTTCTATATAACACAACGAAAACGCTATCTCGACAAACAGAGTCAAGTTCCAACACCCTCATCTCATCAATAATCTAGTATTTCTGTAATGCATGAAAAACGACGGATGCTTAAGTGCTAGATTGATCGAACGATAATACAACAATTTCATAAGCAAGCTCTCATCTATTGGTTCGAATAAACACTCTAACCTTCGGTTATTCAATGGTTTCGAGTATGATAAATATTGATTAATTTATTCAGGTAATTGAGCAATATGACCGCAAAAAACTATCTAGGTGACATCATCGGCGGCAGCATTATGTTGCGAGATAGTCGGCTTATCGCGCAATTGTTGCTCCAGCATCCAGATGACAAAGCGTGGGAACACGCGATAGTAGAAGAAAATCTGCTGCAAAAAAATTCAACGCACAGTGCCAAACGAATGGCTGCTACAGCAAGGAAGCGTCTGGAATCGATGCCAGATGACTTTTTATCTGATTTACTCAATGCGCCCGATGATCTGGCGAAGCAAATGCTTATGTTAGCTATTTTATGCCAATCTCCCGTATTGATGGATTTCATGTTAACCGAAGTAGCTGATGCTCGGCGCATGTATCGAGAGGCTATGCGTAATGATGACTGGGCTGATTTTTTTTCTTCTCGCCAGCGAGTTATCACAGGTCTTGATCAGTACTCTGAGAGTTCGGTACAAAAAATGGGTTCTAACGTGTTTAAAGTTCTAGTGGATGTTGGCTATCTGGAATCGGCGCGTAATAAGCGACTCAAAAATATTTATATATTGCCTGAAATTAGAGAGTGGTCTGTTCGTCTGAACTGTTCTAAAGCCTATGAAGCAATGGAAGCGGCAAGATGAGTACCCAACAAGAGTTAGCGGTTCGTCTTGATGCCATTAGAGAACGGCTTGATAGCCTTGATTTTCTGAATAATAGAGGTCTAGGCAACGAGATTGGTTTCTACATTTTCGATTACCCACCGCAATATGAACTGATGGTCAGAGAATATCTGACCATGACGGTTAGTAAGATGGCAAAACTGGGACGACGTTTTGTGCATCTGAATTTGTTTGAAGAACTCGTCGATATGTTGAACGAGAGAAAATTACTCGATAAAGCATTCGAACTAGAAAAGAAAAAAGGAACAGATGAGTTAGCTAAAGCGCTCAAAGGCCCCTTAGAGCAAGGAAAAGTGGCTAAACATCTGGTAAAGAAGATGAATTTAAAAGATCAGGAGTTTGTTCTTCTATCTGGTCTGGGGCAGTGCTGGCCACTGCTGCGTGGCCATAGCTTACTTAATGCTCTGCATGCGCATGTTGGCGAAACACCTTTGGTGTTGTTTTATCCGGGGCGTTATAACGGTCTGGAGCTTTATCCTTTTGATCTCGACACTGCGGAAGTTTCACCAGCGAATTACTATCGCGCGTTTCAGTTAGTACCGTATAAACGTAAGTTTGATACTCATAATTAGCCTTCGAAATGTTGCTGAGTTGATCGAACAGGAAGTTAATTAAATTAAGAAACCGGGACATAACAATGCAAATAAAAGAACTGTTTACAAAGTCACTGGATCGAAACATCAATGGTGTCGTCAAGGCAGAGCAATTAGATAAACCTATTATCTGGTCTGAGCTGGATGAATATGTAGTAACCAAAGAGCTTGATCGACATTTTCGCCATTTCTTCGAAACTTATCTACCTGCTATTACTTCACCTGATGACCTCACGTTTGCTGGCCGGATTGGTATTTGGGTATCAGGTTATTTTGGCTCTGGTAAGTCGCATTTCATCAAGATACTGTCTTATTTACTAAGCAACTATCAGGCTGAATTTAATGGCCAAACTAAGCCCGCAATAGAATTTTTTCGCGACAAAATCAATGACAGCCTGTTGTTTAGTGATATCCATGCGGCAGTAAACCGCAGCACGGAAGTCATCTTGTTCAATATCGACAGTCGTGCCGATACTGAGGACAAAGAAGACGCGATCCTGAAAGTCTTTTTGCGAGTGTTCAATGAGCGTATGGGCTATAGCGCCGATCATCCGCATATCGCTCATCTCGAGCGTGAGCTTGAAGCTCGAGGACAATATCAAGCCTTTCAGGATAAGTTTGCTGAACTGAAAGGTGCCTCATGGGTTGATGAGCGAGATGCTTATGGTTTCTGCCGTGATGAGATGGCTCAGGCTTGGTCTTATGCTACCGGCCAATCGGCAGAATCATCCTTGCAGAGCATGGAAAATCTCGAATCTATGTTCACTCTTGATATCACTAATTTTTGTAAATGGGTGAGAGAGTTTCTGGATCGTAGTGGTGATAAACGGATCGTTTTCTTGGTGGATGAAGTTGGTCAATTCATTGGTAATAACACCCAGATGATGCTCAAGTTACAGACTATCACTGAGAACCTTGGCACCGCTTGCGGTGGCCGAGCTTGGGTTATTGTGACCTCACAAGAAGACATCGATGCGGTGTTGGGCGACTTAAGTGCTAAGAAAGGGCAGGATTTCTCTAAAATACAAGGCCGTTTTTATACTCGGATATCACTATCTTCATCCAATACCAATGAAGTGATCCAGAAACGTCTGCTCGAAAAGAGTGAGCAGGCTAAAAATGAGCTGGCTGATCTGTTTGCACATAAGGGCGATATTTTGCGTAATCAGCTCGCATTTGATGCGAGTACAACGGCTGAATTAGCCAACTATGCTGACAATGTAGAATTTGTCGATCATTACCCATTTATTCCATATCAATACCTGTTGGTGCAGAAGGTTTTCGAGGCTATCCGAAAAGTAGGCGCAACGGGCAAGCACCTATCTCGAGGTGAGCGTTCGTTGTTGGATGCATTCCAAAATGCAGCTAGGCAGAACATGGATAAACCGCTTGGCGTGTTAGTGCCATTTTATGCGTTTTATCCAGCCATAGAGTCGTTCCTTGATACGAATGTTAAACGAATCTTCGAGCAGGCGGCAGAAAAGCAGAGCTTAGATCCTTACGATGTAAATATTCTCAAAACCTTGTTTCTGATCCGCTATGTCGATTTGGTTAAGTCGACACTGGATAATTTAGTGACGCTCTCCATTGATGAAATCGATACCGATAAAATCGAACTGCGTCGCAAGATTGAAGCCAGCCTTAATCGCTTAGAAAATCAATTGCTCATCACTCGTAATGGCGATCAATACGTTTTTCTGACAAATGAAGAAAAAGAGATAGAGCAGGAAATTAAACATACGCAACTGGAAGCGACGGAAGAGAATCGCCAATTATCTCGGTTAATTTTTGAAGAAATTCTGGGAGGGCGTCGTCAGTATCGTTACCCGGCTAACCGTCAAGATTACCCATTGAGCCGTTTCTGTAACGGGCACCCGATGGATGGTAGCTTGCAAACCGATCTGATACTCAAAGTTATTTCTCCGCTCGATGCCAATTTTACCTCCTACAACGACAACGCGTGCAAGGCACTCAGTCAGGAAGGGCAGGGATGTGTTTTGTTACGATTACCTAGTGACAAACGAGTGTGGGATGAATTTGATACATGGTTGAAGACTGACAAATTCCTCAGCAATATCCGAGGTCAACGACCAGAGCAGGAAAAACTGCTGACAGAAAAAGCCATAGAAAATTCGGCTCGTAGTAAAAGAATGAGAGCCATGTTTGATGAGCTTGCCAAGCAGTCAGAAATCTATGCGTTAGGTAACCAGCTAGAAACTAAATCGACTAGCGTCATCAACATGATGGATGATGCTTTTGCCTACGTTATCGAGAATTCATTCCAGAAACTGACTTTGCTCAAAAGCTCAGGCAGTTCGCCACAGCAAGAGTTGAAAGCGGTCATTATGGCTGATGACTTGGCTCAACTTAATATTGGGTTGAATGATCAAGACCCTAATATCGTTGCAAAGCAGGAAATAGAGCTGTTTTTAAATGTAGCCGATGAGGCTAATAAACCAGTATATCTTAAGGAATTACTTGAACGCTTCAGTGCTCGTCCATTTGGTTGGAATCGAGATGAAGTCATGCTGCAAGTCGCTCATTTGGTATTACAGGGGAAGGCGGCATTATCGACACCGAGTGGCGATTTACCGCTAAAACGCAGTTATGATCACTTCATCTCGGTGCGTAATCAAACACAGCTTCGTATTCGTCGTGTTCGCCAGCATAGCGAACAGCAGGTCATTAAAGCGGCTAAGTTGGCCAAGGAACTTTTCCAGAAGAATTTCGACAGCAGTGAAAAAACATTAGCGAGTCAGTTGATTACCGCGTTGGAAAACTGGCAGCAGTTATTACGCGATTTTGAATTCAAAGCTAAGTCTGGTCCTTGTCCAGGGGAAAATGTACGTGCGACCGGCGTTCGTTTAGTGGCCGAACTACTGGAGCAGCGCAGCAACAGCTATGCATTGCTTGAGTTTTTCCAGAAAAATAGTAACGACCTACGGGATTTTGCTGAAGATTTTGAAGAAGTTGATGAGTTCTTTACTCGTCAATTTGAGACATGGCAACAATTGCGAAGAGCCTTAATCGAGCAATTCAAGATTAACCGCCATGCGCTTGAGCAAGATATTAAAGCCGCAGAAGCACTGAATACACTCGAGGCAATTTATAACGATCCTCGTCCTTACGGTCGCTTGCGTGAAGTAGGTGCACTGATTGATCAAATTAAAATTATCAATCAGCAGCTTATTGAGACTAAGAAAGCAGAAGTACTGTTGGCGATAAACGCCCTTTATAACGGTATCGAACCACAAATTGCAGACTTACCGGCTGACTGGCAGAACAAGGCCATGCGCCCGTTTGTCATTCTTAAAGAGCGTCTTGATCATAGCCACTCTTTGCATGAAATGGTGAGCCTTCAGCAAGATGCTGCGGATGCTGAAGACAATGCGATTGAGCTGATTAATAGCTACATCAAACAATGCGAAGAGCAGAGCAAGAGCAAACCACAGCCGGTTCCTGCTGGGCCGTCTATAGGGCAGATAAAAGAGCCAGTACCTGATAATGGGCCTGTATCTGCGCCTGTTCGCCAACCTAAGCACAAACCGATCGAGATAGTATCGCCTACGGAACTACTCGATGTGGCTGGCGCATTTATCGAATCAGAGCAAGATATTGAGCACTATCTGGCCAAGCTGCGTTCTCGTTTGCAACAAGCGGTAGGGCAGGGTAAACGAGTGCGAATCAAGTGATTAAAGGAACCATGCCATGCTGACGCGTTTCTATATCGACAATTTTAAGTCGCTGGTGAATTTTGATTTGCCGTTATCTCATTTCAATTGTTTGATTGGGCTTAACGGCGCAGGCAAAACTACCTTGCTACAAGCGCTCGACTTTGCTTCTCATGTGATGAGTGGGGAAGTAGACAAATGGTTGCATGCTCGAGGCTGGGTGCCCGCTGATCTCATTAGCCGTTTGGGTAAAAAATCGAACATTGAACTGGCCATTGAGCTTGAAGTTGATGGGCGTTTAGTCAGCTGGGAAGGCACCTTTAATCGAACTCGACTGGCTTGTACTCGTGAAGTAGCCAAAGTTGTTAACTTACGCGCGGATGGATCTTGGTTGGCTGATGGTAGCTTACGTTTAGATGGTACGTTCTATGAGCTGAATAAAGGAAAATACTGGCATAGCCCGGATGGTTCTGGCCCTGCTCAGTGGAATGATATTCCTTTTAATTACATGGGCTCTTTGCTCTCTCAGTTGAAAGATAATCAATTGTCAGCGTTGCTTCGCAAGCTGCGAGACAGTATTCAAGCTATCCGCTCTTTAGATCTGCTTTCGCCGGAACAATTACGCCGCAAAACTCGGTTATCAGATCTGGCCGATGATATTGGCGGTAGTGGTCAACAGTTGGGTGCCTTTATTCATCAATTAAAGCCTATTGAGCGCGAACAATTATTGATGGCGTTGAAACGCTACTATCCACAAGTGACGAAGATCCATACCAGCGTTTTACGGGGCGGTGCAATAAAGCTGGAGCTGCATGAAAGTTACCAGTCAGACATAATCGAAGGGCAGCAGGGGCTTTTCCCTGAAGATCTAGTCACCGAAGCTCGCCATATCAACGATGGCATGTTGCGATTGCTGGCTATTCTGGCCCAACAATTTAGCCCCTATGAGTTTGTGCTGTTTGATGAAATTGAAAATGGTGTAAACCCTGAGATCACCGAAGCATTAGTCGATGCGCTGGTGCATTCGCCCAAGCAACTGCTTGTTACCACGCATAGCCCCTTAGTGCTGAATTATCTTGAAGATGAGATCGCACGAAGCAGTGTGGTGTTGATTTATAAACGCCCTGACGGCGTTAGCCGAGCCGTGCGTTTCTTTGATGTGCCGATAGCAGCAGAACGTCTGGAATGCCTCTCTCCCGGAGAGTCGATGCTTGATTTGTCGCTGCAACGTGTTGCTGAATCAGCCGAACGGATGCACTCCATCGCCGCTAATATGGGGGCGTGAACATGTTGCAAACTCTACTGGTATTTGGTGAAGGCCCCACAGATATGGGGCGTAGCCGCAACGCGCAGGCTTTTGCCTGTGATGATGATCTGGAAGTTGGGCCTATGCTGCGATTGGCGCATCGTTTGTTATTGCGGCATTTACCAGATTGGAACGCAGTGAGCTTCAACGAAGAAAATGAACATGCTATTCCTTCCGTATTGGTTGCACCGGCACAGATGAAATCGCTGGTAAAAAGCAGTGCTACTAAATTACCTAGCAAAAAAACTAAATCTGGCTATCTCATTCATAGCAAACGCGCTGCTGTGTTGGGGCAATTAGCTCAACAGACCGACTCACAAACCACTGCGCAATTGGCCATTTATTTTCACGATACCGATGGCACCAATAGCGAACCTCATAATCCCCAAGAACTAGTTCAAGCCGTTAACGAAGGTTTTCGTGCCAGCGGTTTTGCCAAACAGGGCATTGCGATGATTCCGCAGCCAACATCAGAAGCTTGGCTGATTTGCTCGTGCAAACCCGATGCCTATCAACATTGCTCACTATTGGAAACGCAACTTTCTGGTAATGACCGTTCTCCAGAACGGGCTCCTAAGCAGGTGTTGGGGCAACATTTGGGTAATACCGATTATCATCGTGGCGATCTCTGGCCAGTCGTGAACGCAATCGATCTCGATCGCATGGATATGCCGACCTTTAATCAGTTACGTGCTGATCTTTGCCAAGGTATTGAGCAAATATGCGGTAGTCACACTCCGTGAAGGGAGATATCACCTGAAGAA
>CALMKU010000132.1 GCA_937866945.1 uncultured Tolumonas sp. | reverse complement strand
CGGCGAATCGATAGCATGGAGATCTGCATGATGTTTACTCCTTGCCAGCAGGTTTGACCGCGTTGTTGGCGCCACGATTATGCGCAACAGTAACCGAGGAGCCATCGTTCAAGCGAAACTGCCCTTCCGTAACCACCAGATCGCCTTGCTGCAATTCGCCCTGAATGGCACTCCAACCATCATTGGTGGCTAATTCTTCAACCGCGACTTTTTGCGCGATCCCTTTGATCACGACAAAGAGTTGTAAGCCTTCCGGCCCTTGCTGCAAAGCCTGGCTGGGTACAACCAATACCTGTGACAATGTATGTGGTGCTAATTTCACCGTGATGTATTGCCCCGGCAACCATTCACCATGTGGATTGGCAAAATCTGCTTTCAACGCCACACTGCCGCTGCTGCTATCGACATTATTGTCGAGGAATGAAACCTGCCCATGACGCTGCTCAGCGAGCGTACCCGCATTGACCTGGGCAATAACATCTAAAACGCCAGACCGTAATGCCAGTTGCAGATCGCTCAGGTTTTTCTCCGGTAAGGAAAAACTCACCGCGATAGGATCAAGCTGGTTTAACGACGTTAACACCGTGCTATATGCCTGCACGGTCGCCCCAACAGAGACTAAATGCGCCCCCACCCGGCCACTGAATGGCGCTTTAATCCGTGTGTATTCAAGATTGCGTGCGGCAATATCTAAACTGGCATTATCTTGCTGGACTAATGCAGCGGCTGATTGTTCTGCCGCCTGTGCACTGTTCATGTCCGCCTCAGAAATAAATTTTTTCTGCAGTAAAACGGTGGCCCGAGCCAGATCTGCCTGTGCTTTTTTCAATAATGCCTGATCATGCGCCAGCACGGCCTTGGCCTGTTGCCATTTGTTGCGGTAATCGCTGTCATCCAATTCAATCAAGACTTGCCCGGCAGTAACCAGTGCGCCTTCCTTAAAGAAAATTCGGGCAATCTGTCCTTCAACACGAGGTTTTAATTCTACCGAAGATTTGGCAACCACCCGACCGACGGCTTGCCAGTCCGCTTTGAAGTCTTCTCTCTTAACCGGCACGACAACAACTTGAGTTGACCGCTGAACTGGCGATGTGGTTGTAGTCGGCTGATTTAAAGAAATACGATAACCAACGACACCAATAACTGCACTCAATACTATCCAATGCCAGATTTTCATGTATTCTCCATTCCTTCATAGTCAGTTGAGCTGACCCCGACCTGAACCGAATATTAGTCTGCCGTTTAATGATGGTAAAAGTGTGTCAAACTGCAGAATCAGCGTCATACTTTCTCGTTGTACCTTAAAATAGTGTGATCTGCCCGCCCTGATGTTCGCATTTACGCTGCGGTGCGCTATCATACCGCCCGCTCTTTTTTTGTGTCAGAAATCCCGAGGTGTACTATTTTTTCCCATATCGCCAATTTGTATCGCAAAGTGCTTGGTAAAGAAGAGACACCAGCCACGCCACAAACGACGCAAGCCAATACCCCTGCAGCAAAACCCAAACGTCAGCCTCGCGCTACTGCGCCACAGGTGACTAAGGTTGCACTTGCAGCAGACTCACCGCGCCGTATTTTAACCCGCGACCAGCACAGCATCTCTCGCAGCATGATCAGTGAAAATGCGCTGAAGGTGCTCTATCGTTTACATAAAGCGGGTTATCAGGGCTATCTGGTTGGCGGCGGTGTGCGCGATATTTTGCTGGGGAAGATACCCAAAGATTTTGACGTGGTGACCGATGCTCACCCTGAGCAGATCCGTAAATTATTTAATAACTGTCGTCTGATTGGTCGTCGCTTCCGTTTGGCACACATTGTGTTTGGCCGCGATATTATCGAAGTTGCCACCTTCCGCGGACACCACCATCAGGTGAACACCAGTAAAAACATCGCTGAACAATCAGAAGAAGGCATGTTGTTGCGCGATAATGTGTACGGCACCATCGAAGAAGATGCTGAACGCCGCGACTTTACCGTTAACGCCTTGTATTACAACATCAAAGATTTTTCCCTGCACGATTTTCATGGTGGCTTGAACGATCTGGCTGCCGGTAAATTGGAGCTGATTGGTGATCCGGAAACCCGCTATCGCGAAGACCCGGTGCGTATGCTGCGGGCAATCCGCTTTGCGGCCAAGTTAGGTCTGACTATCAGTGAGCGTAGTGCCGAACCGATATCCCGACTGGCACCGCTGCTACAAGATATTCCGTCTGCGCGGCTGTTTGAAGAAACCATCAAGCTGTTCCTCGCCGGCCATGCGTTAAGCACCTATCACCTGTTGCGCAAATTTGGCCTGTTCCAGCAATTGTTCCCGCAAGCTGGAAAATTGCTGACACCGGAAGGCAATTCAGCGTATGAACGCTTTCTGGAAAAAGCGCTCGCCGGTTCCGATAAACGCGTGGCAGCCGATCAACCAGTGACGCCAACCTTCTTCTACGCCACCTTATTGTGGGGTGTGGTTGCTCTGCGTCAGCGTGAAATCAGCAACGAAAGTAATCTGCCGTTCCAGGATGCCATGCAGATGGCAATGAACGAAGCGATTGAACAACAGATCCACACCGTGGCTATTCCGCGTCGTTTTACCAGCGATGTACGGGAGATCTGGTTACTGCAGGAACGTCTGCCGCGTTATTCCGGCAAGCGGGCGGAAAAACTGTTTGCCCAACCTAAATTCCGTGCCGCATTCGATTTTCTGGAGTTACGCGCACAGGTAGAACCGCGCTTCCGCGATATCGTGGCATGGTGGCAAGATTACCAGCAAACGCACGAATTCATTCGTCCGGAACATACACATACTCCGCGCCCAGCAGCCCCAACTGCAAGCGCCGCAGTAAGCAGTGAACGTCCGCAAAGTGAAGAACATGCAGCCCGGAAACGTCCGCGCCGTCGCCGCCGTTATCCGCAGCAAGCTGGCCAACGTAACCATGACTGAGGTATTTGTCGCGCTGGGCGCTAATCTGGCTGAACCACAAGCACAGATCCTGCGTGCTATCGCAGCATTGCAAAGCATACCCGCAACGGAACTGCTGGCTTGTTCACCACTGTATAGCTCATCACCGATGGGCCCGCAGGATCAACCTGATTACATTAATGCCGTCGCCAGATTGCAAACATCGCTGGCCCCGCATGCCCTGTTAGACGAATTACAACGTATTGAGTTGGAACAAGGTCGGGTACGTAAAGATGAACGTTGGGGGCCACGCACACTGGATCTGGATATCCTGTTATTTGGTCAACAGGTGATCGATGATGAACGCCTGACCATTCCTCATTACGGTATGAAACAACGCGCGTTTGTCCTGGTGCCGCTATTCGATTTAGCACCAGACCTGACATTGCCGGATGGAAGTCAATTAGCCGAACTGGCTGCAGCCTGTGATCGTACAGCGCTGTTCCGCTTACCAGAATAATCTTAGTTTCACAGGAGTCACTATGAGCAAAATAAGCCTGACCCATATTCAGAAAATGAAACAAAGCGGTGAAAAAATCGCGATGATGACCGCTTATGATGCCACATTTGCACGTCTGTTTGACGATGCCGGTGTACATTCCATTCTGGTCGGTGACTCACTGGGCATGGTAGTGCAAGGTCATAATGATACGCTGCCAGTGACCATGGATGACATGGTGTATCACACCGCCAATGTCGCTCGTGGTGTGCAAAACGCATTACTGATCGCAGACCTGCCATTCATGAGCTACAGCGATGTGAAATCAGCCTGCCTCAATGCCGGTCGCCTCATGGCGGCTGGTGCCAAAATGGTGAAAATTGAAGGTGGCGACTGGTTGTGTGACACCGTCAAACAGCTGAACCGCAATGGTATCCCTGTGTGTGCCCATTTAGGTTTAACACCACAGTCGGTGCATTTATTTGGCGGCTTCCGTATTCAGGGTCGTGACGCACAACGCGCTGAAGAGATTTACCATCATGCGCTGGCACTGCAAGCCGCCGGTGTGCAAATGGTGGTGCTGGAATGTATTCCGGACCAGCTAGCAGAACGCATTACCAAAGCACTGCGTATTCCGGTGATCGGTATTGGCGCGGGTGCGCAAACTGACGGCCAGGTATTAGTGATGCAAGATGCCATCGGTGTTACCACTGGTTACATCCCTAAATTCAGTAAAAATTTTCTGGCGGAAACCGGCGATATTCGCAAAGCCATCGAGCTTTATGTGGAACAAGTAGCAAACGGCCAGTTCCCTGCCGCTGAACATACCTTCAATTAAGGAAGTCCGATCGTGTTAGTCACAGAACAGATCGACGCCCTGCGCGCCGCTATTCGAGAATTTCGTCAACAGGGCAAACGTATCGCGTTTGTCCCAACCATGGGTAATCTGCACCATGGTCATCTCACGTTAGTACGTGAAGCCAAACAGCATGCCGACGTGGTGATTGTCAGTATTTTCGTCAA
>CALMKU010000131.1 GCA_937866945.1 uncultured Tolumonas sp. | reverse complement strand
TTTGGCATTGGCACCTGGCTGATGGCTGATTTTGAAGTGAATAAACCACTGAATGTGGTGATGAAAATGGTCAGTCTCGGCGGGCAACCGGTGGCGAAAATATCTGATAGCCCCGGCAAAACTATGTGCCACGATCGCGCATTTCTGACCTATTTAATGGACGTTTTTGCAGTTGATGCCGGTGTGCGTGAGCATGTGTTGCTCCACGCCGGACAGGGAGTATAACCAATTATGCGTCAAACACTGACAATCGCTACCGCGAGTATTAACACCACACCGCTCGATCTGGACGGCAATCTGGCGTTGCTCCGAGCTGCTGTCGCATCGGCAGTTCAACAACAAGCCGACTTATTGCTGTTGCCGGAACTGGTGCTGACCGGTTATGGCTGCGAAGACATGTTTTTCTCCGCCGATTGGATTGAAACCATCCCTGATTATCTGAATCAGTTAGCGGAGTCTTTACCGCCCTCATTGATGGTTGCGGTCGGTTTTCCGTTGTTGATCACCGGTGGGCAAGTTTTTAATGCCGTGGCATTGCTGAGCCAATACCAAATTCATGGTGTGGTGTGTAAACAACATCTGGCGCGTAATGGCATTCACTATGAACCGCGCTGGTTTACGCCGTGGCCAGCCGGTGAGGTAATGACACTTGATCTGGCGGGGCAAACTGTACCGGTTGGCGACATCGTGTTTGAGGTGGAAGGCATTCGTCTGGGCTTTGAGATCTGTGAAGACTCATGGGTGGCATCGCGTCCGGGCCGCAGTCTGTATGAGCGTCAAGTCGATGTGATTTTGAACCCTTCCGCCAGCCATTTTGCCTTGGGTAAACAGAAAATCCGTCGCCAGTTTGTCTGCGAAGGCTCGCGTGCCTATGGCGCAGTGTATGTCTACACCAACCTGCTGGGTTGTGAAGCCGGTCGTGCGGTGTATGACGGCGATGCCATGATTGCCAGCAATGGTGAGCTGGTGATGAGTTCCGATCGTTTAAGTTTTGCGCCGTGGCGTGTGCAGTCGGCCACTGTTGATATCGGGCTGAACCGTTCACAACGTATGATCAGCAGTCAGCGCCTGCAACCGGCAGAACAGCGCGGCATCATTGAAGTGCTGTTTAGCTGGCATGCCGAAGATTACAGCCGTGCGTTATCGCCACAAACTGCGTTTGCTGATGAAGATCCACATGCGGCGGCTTGTCGTGCTATCGCGTTAGGCTTGTGGGACTGGCAGCGGAAAACCTACACCAGCGGTTATGCGTTAAGTCTCAGTGGTGGCGCTGACTCGGCGCTGTGCGGCACCTTGGTGTGGTTTGCTCAGGTGCAGGCTGCGCTGACATTAGGCGAAGAAACCTACCGTCAGGTGCTGGCGCAAGGGCGTATCAATGTGCCGGTGCGTGGTGATAAACCGCTGCTGGCGTGGATCCACGATGATGTGATGCCTAATGTGCTGACTACGGTTTATCAGGGCTCGGCGCACAGCGGCAATGTGACTCGCAGTGCAGCCGCAGGCTTGGCCGATGAAATGGGTGCACAGCATCACGACTGGTCGATTGCCGAATTGGTGGCGGGTTATCTGAAACTGGTCAACGATCTGACCCCTGATAACCCGATGACCTGGGAAAAAGATGATTTGGCGTTGCAAAACATTCAGGCGCGAGTGCGTTCGCCGGGAATTTGGCTGATTGCGAACCGTCAGAATAAGTTGCTGATGGCGACCTCGAATCTGTCAGAAGCCAGTGTAGGTTATTGCACCATGGATGGTGACACCTCGGGTGTCTTGTCACCGATTGGTGGTGTCAGTAAATCGCGCGTGTTGCAGATCAATCGTTACATCATGGAACAGGGGATTCCGCTACAAGACAGCCCCGATCTGCCGCGTCTGGCATTGGCTGCGATGGAGGCGATTGTGCATCAGGCACCAACTGCTGAGCTGCGCCCAGTGGAACAAACCGACGAAGCCGATCTGATGCCTTATCCGGTGATGGATGCCATCCGCCGTATTAACCA
>CALMKU010000130.1 GCA_937866945.1 uncultured Tolumonas sp. | reverse complement strand
TATTTTACGGACATGGTACTGATAATAGCTGGGATGAAGCAATTCAATTGTTATTGCCCGCGTTAGATTTACCGCCCGTCATTGATAGCGATCTGCGTCAGTCCCGTTTAACTCGCACTGAAAGGTCACATCTGGCTGGCTTGGTCCAGCAACGGATTGAACAGCGCGTGCCAGCGCCATATCTGACCAATAAATCCTGGTTTGCCGGTATGGAGTTTTATGTGGATGAGCGCGTGTTGATCCCACGTTCACCGATTGCGGAATTGATCCATAAGCGCTTTGCGCCTTGGTTACAACATGAACCAACCCGGATCATGGATCTGTGCACCGGCTCAGGCTGCATCGCAATTGCCATGGCACATACATTCCCGGCTGCGGAAGTGGATGCATTGGATCTCTCCGATGATGCTCTGGCTGTTTGTGAGATGAATATTGAAATGCACGGCATGCTGGGGCAGGTGATCCCGATCTGTTCTGATCTGTTTGATGCACTGCCGGTCGGCGATAAATATGATCTGATCGTCTCTAATCCACCGTATGTAGATGTTGAAGATATGTCGGATCTGCCGGAAGAGTTTCATCATGAACCGGAAATGGCTTTAGCTGCGGGTGATGATGGCTTGGATCTTGTTCGTCGAATTCTGGCGGAAGCCGGGGCGTTACTGAAAGATAATGGCGTATTAGTGGTGGAAGTGGGGAACAGTATGGTGCATCTGGCTGCACTGTTTCCAGAAGTCGAATTTGAATGGATTAAATTTGAACAGGGTGGTGACGGCGTGTTTGTATTGACTAAAGCACAGCTGGATAAATACCAACCGTTATTCACACAAGCATTAAGTTAGTAGGGACATTATGGCTGGTAATACTTTCGGACAATTATTTCGGGTCACCACCTTTGGCGAAAGCCATGGTCTGGCTTTAGGCGCAATTGTGGACGGTTGTCCTCCAGGCATGGCTTTAACAGAAGCCGATTTGCAGGGGGATCTGGATCGTCGTAAACCAGGTACTTCTCGTTTTACGACACAGCGTCGTGAAGATGATGAAGTTAAAATTCTTTCTGGTGTATTTGAAGGTAAAACTACCGGCACATCGATTGGTCTGTTGATTGAAAATACCGATCAGCGTTCGAAAGATTATTCTGATATTAAAGATGTGTTTCGTCCGGGGCATGCGGATTATACCTATCATCAGAAATATGGTATTCGAGATTACCGTGGTGGTGGACGCTCTTCTGCTCGCGAAACCGCGATGCGGGTTGCCGCGGGTGCGATTGCAAAAAAATATCTGAAAGAACACTGCGGTATTGAAATTTTTGGTTATCTGGACCAGCTTGGCCCAATCAAAGCTGAACGTTTCGATAAATCGATCATTGAGACTAACCCGTTTTTCTTTGCTGATCCGGATAAATTGGATGAGCTGGATGCGTTCATGCGTGATCTGAAAAAACAGGGTGATTCCATCGGTGCAAAATTAAAGGTAGTGGCGACTTGTGTGCCTGTTGGTTTAGGTGAACCGGTATTTGATCGTCTGGATGCAGATATTGCACATGCCATGATGGGCATCAATGCGGTAAAAGGCGTTGAGATCGGCGATGGTTTTGCTGTGGTTGAACAACACGGTTCAGAACATCGTGACCCTATGCGTCCTGAAGGTTTCCAGAGTAATCACGCGGGCGGTATCTTAGGCGGTATCTCCAGTGGTCAGGAGATTGTAGTGGGTCTAGCACTGAAGCCAACGTCCAGCATCATGGTGCCGGGAGAAACGATAGATAAACAAGGCAACGCAGTCGAGATGGTAACCCGTGGTCGTCATGATCCTTGTGTTGGCATTCGTGCGGTACCAATTGCTGAAGCAATGCTAGCATTAGTGCTAATGGATCATCTGCTACGTCATCGTGGCCAGAATTTTGATGTGGTTACAGAAACACCGAAACTGAAATAACAGTCATTCCTATGTAAAAAGACCGCCCAATGGCGGTCTTTTCATTTTCATCTATCTGCCAAAGAGCGATTATTGATTTTCTTCTTCAAAGGCTTTATGCAGATGGACTGGCTTTTCCATACCTTTTCGCATTCTGATGTTGAGCATTTCAACAATCAGTGAGAATGCCATGGCGGTGTAGA
>CALMKU010000129.1 GCA_937866945.1 uncultured Tolumonas sp. | reverse complement strand
CGGCTTCGCCGTTGCGCTATTCATCCTCGCCCTGAACGGCGAGGTTTTCCGCGCGCCCCGATAAAAATGCTGCTATCGTTATTTTCACCCAACACATACGGCGCATGCTCAAGATCGGTATTCATATCGGCAACCATGTCGGCCCGCAAGAATTGCGATATTTCGGAGAGTTCGACGGTCGAGACCGGTGCGCGATTTTCTTCGATGCGTACCTTAGGTGTTAGCTTGACTAGGCGTTTTCCCTCACGAGCATCGGACTGATCTAAAACCAGTTTCGGTTGTCCATTAACCCACGTGAGGCGCAAACGGTCACCAGGGTAGATCCAATGCGGGTTTTTGATCTGTTTGTTCATATCCCATAGCCGTGGCCACAACCACGGTTTAGTCAGAAATCGCCCGGAAATATCCCATAACGTATCGCCTTTTTTGACAATATATTTATCCGGATGGTCTTTTTTCAATGCCAACGTGTCGGCACTTGCCTGAAAGGCGAACAATGCGGACACCAAAAAAAGCGAAATATAACGTAGTTTCATAATCATCCCTGTCCCGTTTATGCCGGACGGCTGTTATTTTGGACGCCAGCCGACTAAAATCAGGCTGACAGTTACGATATACGAGTATTAATTAATTATATGGCCACTCTGGAAGTTTTACGTTTCCCTGATGAACGGTTGCGCAAAATTGCAACGCCGGTCGAAAAAATCACCCCAGATATCGAACATATCATACAGGATATGTTTGAAACTATGTATCTGGAAGAAGGGATTGGCCTGGCTGCGACACAGGTCAATATTCATAAACGAATTATAGTCGTAGATATCTCAGAAGATCACAGTCAAGCCACAGTATTAATTAATCCTGAGCTGATTGAGAAGCGTGGCGAAACGGGAATCGAAGAAGGCTGCCTCTCGGTTCCGGAATGTCGGGCATTAGTACCGCGTTCGGAATGGGTTAAAGTCCGCGCTTTAGATCGTCATGGTGAACCGTTTGAGATAGAAACTGATGGTTTACTGGCGATCTGTTTGCAGCACGAAATGGATCATCTGGTCGGCAAACTGTTTGTGGACTATTTGTCACCACTGAAACGGCAGCGTATCCGGCAGAAGCTGGAAAAGCAGGCTCGTATTGAACGTTCATCCTGATGGGATCATCTGTGCAGAATCTTCGCATTATCTTCGCCGGAACACCTGACTTTGCCGCCCAACACCTGCAAGCGCTGCTAGATGCTAATTTGCAGGTGGTCGGTGTTTACACGCAACCCGACAGACCGGCTGGCCGAGGCAATAAACTGACACCTAGCCCAGTCAAGACACTAGCGCTCACGCATCAGATCCCGGTTTTCCAGCCGGTAAACTTTAAAGAGGAAGCCGCACGGCAGGAGTTAAAAGTATTAGAGGCTGATCTGATGATCGTCGTGGCTTACGGCTTATTGTTACCGCAAGCCATACTCGATGCCCCCCGTTTGGGTTGTATTAATGTGCATGGCTCATTGTTACCACGCTGGCGTGGAGCGGCGCCAATCCAACGCGCTATTTGGGCTGGCGATGCACAAACTGGTATTACCATCATGCAGATGGATATTGGTCTCGATACCGGCGATATGCTGCATAAAATTGTTTGTCCGATCGTGCCGGAAGAAACCAGTGCGACCTTGTATGACAAACTAGCTATTGAAGGCCCGAAAGGCTTACTGGCGACAGTTCAACAAATCGCGGCCGGAACAGCACAGCCTGAAAAGCAAGATAATGAGCTCGCAACCTATGCCAAAAAGCTCACCAAGGAAGAAGCCCGCATTGATTGGCAGCAGGAAGCTGGTTTTATTGAGCGTTGTATCCGCGCCTTTAACCCTTGGCCGGTCAGTTATTTTCAGTTGGCGGAATTGAATATCAAAGTCTGGCAGGCAGAGGTGTTATCCGATAGCAGCCATCAGCCTGCAGGAACAATTGTGCAAGCCAGTAAAGACGGATTGGATATTGCCACCGGCCTAGGTATTTTACGCATTAAACAACTGCAACTGCCGGGCAAAAAAGCCATGTCCTTTGCGGATGTATTCAATGCGCGTCAGGATCTCTTCCTACCCGGCAATCTTCTGCCTTAATTGTTTATTGAGTGGTATTTATGAAAGTTCGGGCAACCGCAGCCAAGGTTATGTTTCAGGTAGTAGAACAGGGATATTCCCTGTCTGCCGCGTTGCCTGCAGCTCAACAGCTTGTTCCGGCCAAAGATCGCGCGTTATTACAAGAAATTTGTTACGGCACTTTGCGTTGGTTGAACCGTTTAGAGTTTATCGCGGAACAATTGATCGAACGCCCGCTGAAGGGCAAGCACCGTTCTCTACACTATTTATTGCTGGTTGGTCTGTATCAGCTATTTTATACCCGAGTTCCCCCGCATGCGGCCTTAGCAGAAACTGTTAATGCCACCAAGATCATGAATGGAGATAGTTTTCGCGGCATGATCAATGGTGTATTACGTAATGCACAACGCCGACAGGAAGAATTGCTGCAAGCGGCAGATAAAAACGAAGCAACCCGCTTTAGTTATCCTCGCTGGTTACTGAAAAAGATCAAACAATCCTGCCAATATGGTTATGTGTCTGTGTTACAGGCCGGTAATGAATATCCGCCCATGTGGCTGCGCGTGAATTTAAGCCGACAATCACGGGAAGATTATCAACAGCAATTGACCGCCTTAGGCATTAATAGTACCCCTCATGCCAATTGTGCTTCGGCGCTGTTACTAGAAAAAGCGTGTGATGTGAATGAATTACCTGGCTTTGCGGAAGGCGCTTGTTCGGTACAAGATGCAGCAGCACAACACGCTGCCTGGTTATTAGAGCCACAAGCCGGTGAGTTGATTCTAGATGCTTGTTCCGCCCCCGGTGGCAAAACGGCACATATTCTGGAACACCAGCCAGCGCTGAAACAACTAGTTGCAGTCGATTTTGATGAAACTCGATTGCAGCGGGTGGCAGAAAACCTGCAGCGCATCAAACTGGACGCAACGCTTATTCACGGTGATGCCAGCCAACCCGAACTATGGTGGCAAGGCCCGCAATTTGATCGCATTTTATTAGATGCTCCTTGTTCTGCAACCGGCGTGATCCGACGTCATCCGGACATTAAATGGTTACGTCGGGCCGAAGATATTGCCGAATTAGCCCGCTTACAAAGCAGTATCCTCGATGCGATGTGGCTACAATTAAAACCCGGTGGTACCTTGCTGTATGCCACTTGCTCCATTTTATCTGATGAAAACAGTACTCAAATTAAAGCTTTTTTAGAAAGAACCACCGATGCTATTCACGTTCCATTAAATGAACAAGACACTGCACAACAACCTGGTTGGCAAATTTACCCTGGAGAGCAGCATATGGATGGCTTTTTCTACGCCAAATTGACTAAACAGGTGGCAGCATGAAGATCATCATTGTCGGCGCAGGCCAAGTTGGCGGGACGCTGGCGGAAAACTTAGTCGGTGAGAACAACGAAATCACACTGGTGGATACCGATGCCGAGCGCCTGCGTGAACTTCAGGACAAATATGACCTGCGTGTCGTTTGCGGCCCAGGCTCATATCCTGGCGTATTACGCGAAGCGGGTGCCGATGATGCTGATATGCTTGTTGCCGTCACCAGCAGTGACGAATGCAACATGGTGGCCTGTCAAATTGCCTATTCGCTGTTTAACGTGCCCAACAAAGTCGCTCGTATTCGTTCTCATGCTTACTTATCTGCCCGGGAAAAGTTATTCAAAGGCGAAGTGTTCCATATTGATCATCTGATTTCCCCAGAACAATTAGTAATCGAATATATGCGCCGACTGATTGAATATCCGGGTGCGCTGCAGGTGGCTGATTTTGCCGGTGGTCGTCTGGGGTTGGTCGCCGTAAAAGCCTATTACGGTGGCCCGTTGGTTGGTAATGCACTCGCCACGCTGAAAGAACATATGCCCAACATCGATACGCGTGTCGCGGCTATTTTCCGCCAAGGACGATCTATTCGTCCGCAGGGCACTACTATTATCGAAGCCGATGATGAAGTCTTCTTTGTTGCTGCATCGGGTCATATTCGTGCGGTCATGTCAGAACTTCAGCGCTTGGAAAGCCCATATCGCCGGATCATGATTGTTGGTGGCGGTAATGTCGGTGCCGGGTTAGCCCGTCAGCTGGAAGGACGTTATAGCGTTAAACTGATCGAACGCAATCCGGAACGCGCTGAAGTGCTATCCGAAATGCTGGAAGAAACCATTGTCTTTTGTGGTGACTCCGCCGATCAAGAGTTACTACAGGAAGAACATATCGAGCAGATCGATGTCTTTATTGCCGTCACCAACGATGATGAAGCCAACATCATGTCTGCGATGCTGGCGAAAAAACTCGGGGCACGCAAAGCGATCGTGCTGATCCAACGCAGTGCATATGTCGATCTGGTACAGGGTGGCACGATTGATATTGCCGTTTCACCACAACAAGCCACTATTTCTGCATTGCTGACCCATGTTCGACGCGCGGATATTGCCAACGTTTATTCATTACGCCGGGGTGTCGCCGAAGCGATTGAAGCCATTGCGCATGGTGATGAGCACACCTCTAAAGTGGTCGGCCGTTCCATCGGTGAGTTGAAACTGCCGCCAGGCGCGACCATTGGTGCCGTGGTGCGAGGCGATGAAGTGTTGATTGCCCACGACACCACAGTGATCCAGCAAGATGACCACGTGGTAATGTTTTTAGTTGATAAAAAACATATCCCTGAGGTTGAACGTCTATTCCAGCCAAGTCCGTTCTTCTTGTAGGCCATATGATTAATTTTAAACCTATTACCTTCGTTATCGGCCTGTCGTTATCAAAACTGGCGCTGTTCATGTGGCTACCGTTTTTGGTCGCCTTTTTTACAGGTACCGCCGGCACTGCAGAATTTTTAGCCTCTGCAGTTTTAACACATGCCATTGCATTGTTATTAACCCGGATGGGCTATCAGCAATCGTTCCGCCTGAGTGTCAGAGATATGTTTGTGCTGACAACGCTGGTCTGGGTGATCATGTGTATGTTTGCTTCGCTGCCCTTCCTGTTTCTGAGCAAATTAAGCTTTACCGATGCCTATTTTGAAGCCATGTCTGGCATTACTACGACCGGCTCAACCGTTTTACAGGGGCTTGATAAATTACCCCCTGCCATTTTGCTCTGGCGTTCATTACTGCAATGGCTGGGCGGTATCGGGATCATCATTTTAGCGGTAGCGGTATTACCCTATCTGAATATCGGTGGAATGAAACTATTCCAGATGGAGTCTTCCGATCGCACCGAAAAAGACTCTCCTCGTATCTCGGCTGTCGCACGTAATATTTTGGGTGCCTATATTGGCCTGACTATTCTGTGTTGTGTCAGTTACTGGTTCAGTAACATGAGTTTGTTTGACGCCGTTAACCATGCTATGACGACACTCAGCAGCGGCGGTTTTTCTACCCATGATGCATCGATGGGTGCGTTTTCGGTCAAGGCACAATGGGTCGCCTGTCTGTTTATGTTTTTAAGTGGCCTGCCATTTATGTTGTATGTGCAGAGTATCCGCCGACGCGAAGGGCTTATCTTCCGCGATGCACAGGTGCGCGGCTTCTTTTGGGTCGTTGTCATTATCAGCCTACTGATGACGAGTTGGCTTTGGTATCGCAATGTTTTTGCGCTGGAAGATTCATTGCGGATTGCATTTTTCAACGTGGTCTCGATCCTCACTACCACCGGTTTTGGACTCACCGATTTCAGTAGCTGGAGCAATATGACAACGATCCTGTTTGTCTTCCTGATGCTGATGGGGGCTTGTTCGGGTTCTACATCGGGCGGTTTGAAAATCTTTCGC
The DNA here is from genome assembly GCA_937866945.1 of uncultured Tolumonas sp. Lineage (GTDB taxonomy): Bacteria > Pseudomonadota > Gammaproteobacteria > Enterobacterales > Aeromonadaceae > Tolumonas. The sequence continues at coordinate 21,331 of CALMKU010000129.1, read as the reverse complement.
ATTCAGATTGCTGGTGCACTGTTCCAGAAACAAGCTCGGCAACTGATGCACCCAGCTGGAGTATTCCCACAGAAATACAATGGCCGACCGGTGAATGACGCTATTGTCCGCTCCATCGTCGCGTTTGTTTTAGGTTATTTTGCGATTATTATTTGCAGTGCTGCATTGCTGGGTTTGCTGAATATTCCGCCCGCAGATGCTATTTCAGGGGCAATGACGGCGGTAAGCAACGTAGGTCTGGGAATGGGCCAACTGATCAATTCATCCGGTAATTATGCCGCGATACCGGATGCGGCAAAATGGATCCTAGCGACAGATATGATGCTGGGCAGATTAGAAATATTGACGGTTGCCGTGCTGCTGTTTCCTTCGTTCTGGAAAGATTAAAGCGGTTGTCGACCGATACAAAAAAGCCACATGATTAATGCATGTGGCTTTTTTATCAAAATACTTTCTACGCTTCGCTGACGGTGACGACCGGAATTTCCAAATCCAGCAAACCACACATTCGCTCTTTATCTCGGACCAGATCATCCAGCGTATATTCTGCTAGTACGCCCAGAAATGCTCGCATCGCCTTGCGCATGATCGACTGAAAACGACAACCAGGCGCTAAACGGCATCCTTCGCGTTGGCAATCCAGCAGACAGGTGACATTTTCCATATCTGCAATCACATCACGCAGATTTATCTCCAGACAGGGGCGAGCAAGACGAATACCACCATGTTTACCGCGAATAGTTTCAATGTAGCCTTTCATGCCCAGCTGATGCACAATTTTTACCACATGGTTACGAGAAATAGTAAATCGATCAGCTACTTCCGTAATTGTGGATAGTTGTTTTTCTGGCTGTAATGCCAAATAAACCAGCGTACGTAACGCATAATCCGTAAATAGAGTCAGCTGCATAATACTATCTTCTACTCGCTATGAATTCATCCGCCATCATTCTGACATTGTGTGTCATAGGATAAGAGAACAACGTTTATATATGTAATAATACAACCCGCCGCGATTTTGCTTCTTGATAAAAGATCAATTTTTAGCGAAGTTGTCCACACTTTTGTCGATTAACTGACAATAATCACAGTCGCTTTCTACTAACCACTTTAAGAAACAGCGCAGACTTATTATGTTGCACATTGCTTTATATGAACCTGAGATCCCACCTAATACCGGTAATATTATTCGTTTATGCGCTAATACCGGCTATTTTTTGCATCTGATAGAGCCGATGGGTTTCGCTTGGGATGATAAACGTTTACGCCGTGCCGGGCTGGATTATCATGAATTTGCCGACATCAAGCGTCACGCTAATTTCGACGATTTTTTGAGTTCGGTGGGTAATGCTCGAATTTTTGCCTGCACGACCAAAGGCAAGGCGTATCCGTCAGAAGCGGGATTTATCGCAGGTGATGTGTTGCTATTTGGCCCAGAAACCCGCGGCTTGCCAATGTCGATCATTGAAAGCTTACCGGAAGCACAACGCTTACGGATACCGATGTTGCCGCAAAGTCGCAGTATGAATCTCTCAAATGCAGTATCGGTGTTTGTTTATGAAAGCTGGCGCCAGTTAGGTTTCTATGGCGCCGTGTAATGTATGAAACAAACAGTGAGCCAGTAATGGCTCACTGTTGCAGATTACATCCAGCTACCGTTCCGGATCACGCCGACGGCCAGCCCTTCGATACTGAGGGCTTCTTGTGTCAGATCGACCACGATCGGTTGTAATTCTTCGTTTTCCGGCAGTAAACGTACCACACTGCCTTTGCGTTCAAAACGTTTCACCGTCACTTCATCATCCCCCACCCGCGCAACGACAACTTGCCCGTTATTGGCTTGTGTTGTTTTATGCACCGCCAGCAGATCACCATCCAAAATGCCGATGTCTTTCATACTCATGCCCTGTACGCGCAGCAGGAAATCGGCATGGGGATGAAACAGCGCACCATCGATTTTATAGTGTGTTTCAATATGCTGTTCCGCCAGAATGGGTTCTCCGGCAGCAACACGGCCAATCAGTGGCAAGCCCAGATCTTCTTCTTCCGGCTCTTCATTTAATAACTGAATTCCGCGCGATGTTCCCGGCATCATGTGAATGACACCTTTACGGGCTAATGCTTTCAGATGTTCTTCCGCCGCATTTGCGGACTTAAACCCAAGCTCGGAAGCAATTTCAGCGCGCGTCGGCGGCATACCGGTTTGTTGAACCGCAGAGCGAATAAGAGCCAATACTTCGGCTTGACGAGGAGTTAACTGCTTCATGAGATAAGCCTGTGTTTTTATACAGATAACTGTGAGTATATACAGTTATCTGTCACAAGCAAAGGGCATCGCGGTGTTTGATATCAGGAAGCGAGTATAATTCCGATAAAAACGAACATTCCCACCCAGTTGTTATTCAAAAAGGCACGGAAACACGCCTCGCGCTGACGATGGCGGATCAACCATTGCTGATAAAGAAAAAATCCACTCGCCAATAACAACAGCAGGAAATAACTCTGCGAAAGTTGTTCCAGCCAACCAATCAGGCATAACAGCCCTAACGTCAGAACTTGCAATAATGCGATGTAATGCCGGTCATAACGACCAAATAAAATGGCGGTCGATTTCACGCCAATCTTTACATCATCATCGCGATCAACCATCGCATACATAGTGTCATACGCAATAGTCCACATCAGATTAGCTAAAAATAATAACCAAGTAGTCAGACTCAAATGCCCGGCTACCGCACCATAAGCCATCGGAATTGACCACGAAAAAGCCATGCCTAGCACCAGTTGCGGCAATGATGTAATACGCTTCATAAAGGGGTAAATCGCTGCCAATAACAAACCACCAACAGAGAGGGATATCGTGAACTGATTGAGTTGCCATACCAACAGAAACGCAATCATTACCAACAAGAAGAAAAACAATAATGCCTGTGTGGTTGAAAGACGTCCGGCCGGTAAAGGACGTGACGCGGTGCGTTTTACATATCCATCAAAATTGCGATCGGCATAATCGTTGATCACACAACCCGCCGAGCGCATCACAAACACCCCAGCGATAAAGATAAACAATAATGAGAGTGGCGGCAGACCATCAGCTGCTAACCACAATGCCCATAAGGTCGGCCATAACAGCAGTAACGTACCAATCGGTTTATCTAACCGAGCCAACTGCCAATAAGGCTGCCACTGTGCGGGTAAAGCAAGAGCCATGTTTACACTCCATACATCGGGTGTTTAGGTAAAAAAACTTCCGTCAACGTGAGCGGGCAAGAGCGAAACTGCAAGCGTGAGCGCCGCCCCCAGAGCGGCTGCGCTACCGGACATCCCCAGTTTGATAACATACGCAGGAACTCGCTGTGCTGAGTAAAATCGGTCACCTCAAAATGGCGTGCCCCAATTGCATCATCAGCAAAGAGCAGTAAACCCAATGGTTCCGTCGACCAGTTTAACAAAGCCGGTTCATCAGCAAGCTGCAATGCATTGACCTCTGTTAAACCCCAGATCCAAGGCTGTTGTCCATCAGATAACAAAACTTGTCGCATTAACTGTGATGTATTCGTATTACTGATGGTTTGCCAACCAGAGGTGAGTAGCTGCAATGACAGAGAGGCGGTATATTGTTGAAGTCTGGCTGTTAATGAACCGGAATCTTGCAGCCAGCCGCGGTATTTTTCTGGCAACATCACCGATGCGGCATCCGACCAGGTCAGATCACTCAATACGCTGACATCAGGCAACGGATCGCATTGTCGGTGGATCTCGCTTGACGAATATGGATTTGCCTTGAACAATTTACTCATCACCGGATTTAACTGTCTCTCATCTTTCGGAAACCATTTATGAAAACGATGTTACGTTTGTTTTGGCTATGCTGCCTGCTTCCCTCTCTGGTTCTGGCACAGGAAGGCGGTGGAGAAGGTGAAGGCGAAGCGGTCGATCCAAACAAACCGGTTATCTCTTATTTTTCACTCGATCCTGAAATCATTACCAATTACATCACGACTAATAATGAGATGGGATATATCCGCATCAAGATTGAGGTCATGGTCAATAATGCCGGCGATCTGGCACTGGTACAAAAACACGAACCCCTGATCCGCGACACCATCAACGATGTGCTGGGCAAGGAAACGGTTGAGCATATTCGTTCGCTCAAGGGCCGCGACATTATCCGCCAGGAGTGTCAGGATAAAGTGAATGAACGCCTGCTCAAAGAAACCGGAAAAACCATCATTCGCGAATTAATCTTTACCAACTATCTCTATCAGTAACCACGATCAATGAGATTTGAGGATAGCCTTACGGCTATCCCGCCACCCCTGCAGTAAGCCGACCAGCAGCCCACCCAGATGGGCCAGATTCGCGGTATTCAAACCGAACAGATTAGTAAACCCAAGCACCAGCCAGCAGAGCATAAAGATAAACAGGCCATTAGATACCGCGACCTGTGATTGATCTTCTGAGCCACGCTCCCGTAACCATAAATAGCCTATCAGTGCGTAGGTAACACCGGATAATCCGCCAAACTCCGCCCCCGACACCATGGCCTGTAATACATTCGGGATCAATGCACCAGAGAACAACAATATGGCTAATTTACCGGCACCATAGCGATGTTCTAAACGTCCACCGAGATACCACCACCAAGCCAGATTAAAGAGCAGATGTAAGACCGAAAAATGCAGTAACACCGGCGTGATCAACCGCCAGACTTGTCCGCGCTGCCATGGCCATTCAAAGGATAATAGCGTTTCAACCGGGATGGCGAACCAATACAGCAGGAACACTCCCGCAATCAAAACAGTCACCAGCAGCATCAGCGGTTGCGCTTGCAACATCAACTCAGTCAGTAACCCTGAATCAGTCGTAGAGCGCCATGACGCGGGTTTTTCCTGTTGCCAGGCCGCTTCGCGATAACGGGCATGGTGCGGTTCGCGAACAAAACGTTGCACTTCCTGTTCTGCGCTAGAAGCCTGCTTCTCATCCAGCAACCACAGTGATACACCAGTTTCTGAGATCTGCAGCTGACATGACATATGACGACTTTGCAAATAATCTGCCAGCATCTGTGCTAACTGCGGATCATTGAGTTGGATCAGTAAAATCATACCGTAGCCGTGAATGGATAAATTTGTTTCCAGCCTTCAAACCCACCGTCCACACTATAAACCGTCTGATAACCTAAGCTCACCAGATAGTTAGCCGCCCCCTGACTGCTATTACCGTGATAACACATGACCAAGACAGGTGTTTCTTTGCTTACCTGTTCGACAAAAGCCGGTAAGGTATCGTTGGTCAGATGGAAGGCATTTTCGACGTGCGCCGTATTAAACGATGTGGCATCGCGGATGTCGGTCAGACAAACAGAAGGTTGTTGCAGCAGTTTGGCTGCCTGCTCTAAAGAAATGCGGGTAAACTGAGTCATTCACTATCTCCTCGACAGAATGACCACAGTTTACCCGATTGTTACAGAAAAGATCTGTTTTTGAAAAAATTAACCGCCCAGATACGCGTTGCGTACTGCAGGGTTTGCCAGCAATGCAGCACCGGTGTCTTCCAGCACAATACGACCTGTTTCCAGCACATAACCACGATCCGCCAGTTTCAGTGCCTGATTCGCATTTTGTTCCACCAGAAAGATGGTCATACCGCGTTCACGCAATTGCTGCACGATATCGAAAATCTGTTGGATCACGATTGGCGCTAAGCCTAATGACGGTTCATCCAGAAACAGCAGACGCGGTTTACTCATCAATGCACGACCAATCGCCAGCATCTGCTGCTCACCGCCCGACATCGTCCCAGCACGTTGATTGATACGTTCTTTCAGACGGGGAAACAGGTTAAACACCTCGTCCATCAGAGCGATTTTTTCCGCTTTATCATTCACGAAAAAAGCACCCATGCTCAGGTTTTCTTCCACTGTTAACCGGGAGAAAATACGACGGCCTTCCGGCACAATCGCAATATCACCACGCATGATGGAAGAGGTTGAATCCTGTGTAATGTCTTTACCTTCAAACAGGATCTGACCCTGTGATGGTTTCGGATCACCACAGATGGTCATCAATAGCGTGGTTTTACCCGCACCATTGGCTCCGATCAGCGAAACAATTTCGCCTTTTTTGATATGCACACTGACATCAGTTAATGCTGCAATCTTACCGTAGAAGGTAGAGACGTTTTTTACTTCTAACATCGGCTATCTCCTATGATTCGCCCAGATAGGCCTTGATCACGGCCGGATTATCACGCACTTCAGCAGGTTTACCTTCTGCCAGTGGCGTGCCCTGATTCACTACGAAGATATGATCAGAAATATCCATGACCAGTTTCATATCGTGTTCGATCAACAGCACAGAAACATCAAACTGATCGCGCAACTGACGGATCAGATTGTTCAAATCTTCGGTTTCTTTCGGGTTCAGACCGGCGGCAGGTTCATCCAGCATCAGGATCTTCGGTTGCGTACACATGCAACGGGCAATTTCCAGACGGCGCTGTTGACCATACGCCAGATTACCGGCAGAACGGTTGGATAAATCAGTCAGACCAATAGTATCCAGCCAGAATTTTGCACGATCCAATGCTTCTTTTTCAGAACGACGGAAAGCGGGAGTTTTCAACAAACCAGCGAGGAAATTGGTGTTCATGTGGCGGTGTTGTGCCACCAGCAGGTTTTCCAGCACCGTCATCTCTTTAAACAGACGCACATGCTGGAATGTGCGCACGATACCTTTACGGGCAATTTCATGCCCTGGCAACCCTTGAATCTCTTCACCACGGAAGCGAATAACCCCGTGAGTGGGTTTGTAGAAACCGGTCAGGCAGTTAAATACTGTGGTTTTACCGGCACCATTCGGCCCGATAATAGAAACAATTTCTTTTTCTCTGAGTTGTAACGCCACGCCGTTGACGGCCAGCAAGCCGCCGAAACGCATGGAGAGATTAGAGACTTCTAATAACTTACTCATTTAGGCAACTCCACATGATGACGAGTCATTGGCACCAGACCCTGTGGACGCCACAACATCATTACGACCATCAAGATACCGAAAATCAGCATCCGGTATTCACTGAACAGCTGCGATTGCTGCAATACGGTCATGACCACAGCGGCGATAACTACCCCACGCAACGACCCCATACCACCTAACACTACAATAGCCAGAATGATGGCTGATTCCATGAAGGTGAACGATTCCGGGCTGATAAAGCCCTGACGTGCTGCAAAGAAACTACCGGCAAAGCCAGCGAATGCGGCACCGATCGCAAAGGCAGTCAGTTTGATCACTGTTGGGTTCAAGCCGAGAGAACGACAGGCAATTTCATCATCACGCAGTGCTTCCCAAGCGCGACCCAATGGCATACGCAGCAGACGGTTAATCACAAACAGCGTGAACAGCACCAGAACTACCGCCATCACATACAGGAAAATAATCTTATAGTTAGCGTCGTAGCTGATACCAAAAAACTCATGGAAGGTCTGACCACCCTCTTCTGCGCGACGAGAAAATTCGAGACCAAACAATGATGGTTTCGGAATACTCGAAATACCATTTGGACCACCGGTAATGGTCGTTAAGTTATTCAGCAAAATACGGATAATTTCACCAAAACCTAACGTCACGATCGCCAGATAGTCACCGCGCAGACGCAACACCGGGAACCCCAGTACAAAACCAAACAGCGCTGACATACCACCAGCCAGTGGTAGTGCTTCCCAGAAAGAAAGCCCAAAGTACTGGTTCAATAACGCGTAGGTATAAGCACCGATGGCATAAAAGCCGACATAACCAAGATCCAGCAGACCAGCCAGACCAACTTGAATATTCAGACCCAGACCTAACATCACGTAAATCAGGATCAAAGTACCCAAATCCAGCACACTACGCGAACCAAAACACGGGATCACCAATATCGCGACCAGCAAACACAACTGCAAAGTACGGTACAGCTTTGGATTAGACTGGGTAGTTGGTAATGCTACTGTTGGGAATTGATCTTTCAGCGCAGCAAACCCACCACCGATCTGATCCTGAAATAATTGGAACAGAAACACGATCACCACAGCCAACCCGACCAGCAGACCATTTTCCTGCAAACGACTGGTCACCGTGATACCGACGCCTTCGGTATGCAACTGATAACAGAACAACCACACCGACAAAATCAGTGTCAGCACAGCAGCAACAGAGGCTTGTTTGAGATGCTTCATACTTTTTCTACCTCTGGACGGCCCAGAATACCGGTTGGCATTAATAACAAAATAGTGATCAGTAAGCAGAACGCCACAACATCTTTATACTCTGAACTTAAATAAGCCGATGTCAGCGCTTCGGTAACGCCCAGAATTAAACCACCAATCATGGCGCCAGGGATAGAACCGATACCACCCAATACTGCCGCAGTAAAGGCTTTCAGACCGGCCATAAAGCCAAGTGATGGGTTGATCACGCCGTAATACAAACCAAGCAGAATACCGGCAATGGATGCCAGTGCAGCCCCGATCACGAAGGTCAGCGCAATCACATTATTGGTATCGATACCCAGCAGATTCGCCATCTTGATGTCTTCTGCACACGCGCGGCACGCACGCCCCATCCGGGAGCGGGAGATAAATTGCGACAGGCCATACATCGAGATAAAGGTCACGACAAAGATAATGATCTGCATGTATGACACGCTGATCGCAGAACCAAATTCGATCCCGCCTTGCACCAGTGCCGGCATCGCGATATCACGCGAGCCTTGTGCAAAACGCACAACGTTCTGCAGAAAGATCGACATACCAATCGCGGAAATCAATGGGATCAGACGGTTGCTGCCGCGCAACGGGCGATAAGCAACACGTTCAATACTCCAGCCGTAACAGCTGGTGATCAGAATAGAGATGATAAAGGCAGACCCCATCAATAAGAATGAGCTATCAATACCCATCATCATTAATGCCGTGATCACCATGAATCCGATATAGGATCCAATCATATAGACTTCGCCATGTGCGAAGTTAATCATGCCGATGATGCCGTACACCATCGTATAACCAATGGCTATCAGCGCGTACGTGCTACCGATAGTCAGGCCATTCAGCAACTGCTGAATAAAGTAAAAAATCTGTTCAGACATATACCATTGTTCCTGAGTGATCCGCGAAGGACGGGATCAGCGCGGAAAAAAAGTGAGCGACATGATAAATAAAAAGCAGGGCTGTCAGAAACGGCCCCGCTTTTTGAATTATCAGGTGTTATTGCAGGACGCTGGATGAACCATCCGCGTGCCACTGATAGACACCAAATTTAAAGTTTTTCAGATCACCTGTTGCAGACCATTCCAGTGGACCCATCACGGTGTCCACTTTGTTAGCACGTAGATATTTAGCAACGTCGGCAGGTTCTTCACCGGCGGCGTTAATACCCGCGCTCAGAGCTTGAATAGCTGCGTAAGTAGTCCATACGAATGGACCTGAATAATCTTGTTTTTTCGCTTTAAAAGCATCAACCAATTTAGCATTTGCTGGATCTTGGTCGTATTTTTTCAGCATGGTGACATACATGCCTTCAGAAGCTTTACCAGCAATCGCAGAAATGTCTTTGTTACCTACGCCTTCAGGCCCCATGAATTTAGCTGTGAAACCTTTTTCAGCTGACTGACGCAAGATCAAACCCAGTTCTGGGTGGTAGCCACCGTAATACACGAAATCAACATTCAGTTTTTTCAGTTTAGCGATCAACGCAGAGAAATCTTTATCGCCAGCAGTCACACCTTCGAAATCAACAACGTTCGCGCCGTTTTTCTTCAGCGTTTCATGCACTGAAGTTGCAATGCCTTCACCGTATTGTTTCTTATCGTGGATAACCGCGATAGTTTTTGGCTTGATTACAGAAGTGATGTAGTTAGCCGCAGTTGGACCTTGATCGCTATCCAGACCAGTTGTACGCAGCACCAGATTGTAACCACGTTCAGTGATTTTTGGCGCAGTTGCAGCTGGGGTGATCATCAAAATACCTTCATCTTCATATACGTCAGATGATGGCAGGGTGCTGTCAGAGCACAGGTGACCGATAACGAATTTAACGCCATCATTCACGACTTTGTTCGCTACTGCGACTGCTTGTTTTGGATCACACGCGTCATCATATTTGATCGCTTCCAGCTTTTTACCTTTGATACCACCAGCAGCATTGATCTGCTCAACAGCCATCAAACCACCGGTAAATTCCATGTCGCCATACTGCGCAACAGGGCCAGTCACCGGACCAGCGATACCAACTTTAATCGTCTCTTCAGCCATGGCAGAACCAGTGCCGAACAGCGCCGCAGAAACAGCTGCAGCCACGATCAGTTTTGAAGTTTTCTTCATGCGGATTCCCTCGATTAGCGGACTTCAAGTCCATTTGGGCCTTTCATTTTACAACTATAATAGTTTTAAACGCTTTCTATCACTGCCGTATGGCGAAAGACAAGAGTGGGAGTGAAAAATATCCCATGACCAGACAGCATAATAACAACACAGATCACCGGCATTTCTAGCAAAAATAGAGCCAGAACTATAAATATCAAGCATAAGCAGTTTATATGACTGCATATTTAAAATAATGCAGTTTTAATCACCAAAATTAAAAACAACATATCCATCTGCGTAGCAGACTATATTTTTGGCAATCACGCTCTTTTTCGCTACGTTGCCTCAAAATGGCGCAATAAGACAACAACTGCACCAGCAAACGTCGCTTGCCAGTATGATCGGTTTTTCTGATACTGTCGCTCCTTATCCCTACCGGTCGCTATGTATGCGTTTATTTTATACTTTGCTCATCTATTTACTGTCGCCGGTGGTCTTATTTCTGCTCTATCGTCCTCGCCATGGAAAACCCGGTTTTGGACCGCGCTGGAAAGAACATCTGGGCTGGGTCGCCCCACCAAAACACCCAACACCAATCTGGATCCACGCCGTCAGTGTTGGGGAAACCATTGCCGTCACACCGCTGATTAAAGCACTCAAACAACAGCATCCCGAATTATCCATTGTGTTAACGACCACCACCCGCACCGGTGCCGATCAAGCGGCCCGCTTAGGCGATTTGGTGGAACATCGCTACGCGCCACTGGACTATCCCGCTGCAGTAAAACGCTTTATCAAACAGATCCAACCACAAGCTTTACTGATCATGGAAACTGAGTTGTGGCCAAACCTGCTAGCGCGATGTGGTAAGCAAAACATACCCGTGGTGATCTTGAATGCCCGGCTGTCGGAACAATCTTGCCAGCGCTATCAACGCATTCGTCACTTCTTCCGGCAAATGAGCCAAGCGCTAACCCTTTTGTTGTGTCAGCACCGTGACGATGCGGAACGATTCAAACGGCTGGGCGTAACGCCACAACAGATCGTGGTGACGGGGTCGATTAAATTTGACATTCAATTGGATCAAAAACAGATCGAGTTAGGTGAACAATATCGCCAGAGTTTAGGAAACCGCCCAGTTTGGATCGCCGCTAGCACACACAAAGGGGAAGACGAAGCAATTCTGCGAGCACATCAGGAAATCTGTAAGCAGCAACCCGATGCATTGTTAATTCTGGTTCCTCGTCATCCACAACGATTTGCTGATGTGGCTAACTTATCTCTGGAGCAAGGATTTGCCATCTGCCGGCGCAGTGAACAACGCATAGTCACCGCACAAGAATCGGTTCTGCTCGGTGATAGCATGGGCGAAATGGCGTATTTCTTTCAGATCGCAGATATTGCCTTCATGGGGGGAAGCTTAGTGCCCGTTGGCGGACATAATTTGCTAGAACCAGCAGCCCTAGCCAAACCCACGTTAATTGGACCACATTTCTTTAATTTCAGTGATATCACCAGACAATTGGTCGACAAAAAGGCCTGTCAGGTCATTCATGATGAGAGTGAATTGGCAACGCATGTGCTGCAATTATTCAGCTCACCAGAACAGCGACATACAATGGGAATGGCAGCATTTGATGTGGTTGCTGCCAATCAGGGGGCATTAGAAAAGAGTTTAACGGTCATTGATACCGTCTTAGCTAGATTGCCTCAACGGTAAGCCTGATAGGCCACCAGCAGATGCTGCCAGTCATCCATCTGCCAGTGAAACAACGGATGTAACGCCGATTCTTTTTGCAGTGAACGTAAAAGACGCGCCAGATTTTTCGCTTGCCAGCGACCAGGATGACGGATGGCGCCTTTATCAAAATCAATCAACCAGATCTTGCCGTCGCTATCGCGCAAAATATTGTGTGCATTCAGATCGGAGTGATAGACACCGGCCTGATGAAATTGTGCCAATACCTGCCCAATTTGTTGCCATGTTTCACGAGGCAGGGGCTCACGTTTCAGCAATTGCACCAGATCTTCCGCATTGGGGATCCGCTCAATCAGAATATCGGCCTGATAGCGCCAACCGCTACGCACAATACGAGCAGCAACTGGCCGCGGCACCGGTAATTCATCTTCGACCAGTTTTTGTAACAACGTGAATTCGGCAAATGAGCGTGTACAACGCAGACCGGTATAACAAAACTGATCCGGGATATGGCGACCAATCAGCCCACCCCGCCAGTAGTGGCGTAAAACCCAATGCGCCGAATCATGCTGCAAAAACCAGGTGACACCTCGACCATGAGATTGCCCTGTGATCGCATTTTGCTGTTGCCAATAATCAGCCGAAAAATAATCTGGCGTAAAATCAGGCGCCAATAAAGGATCAAAACAACAAATTTGTCCGGCACTCTTCAAAATACGAGGAGCAGTCATGGGTGAGTTCTCAGCAAAATGATCCGTCAATTTTACCTGCATCAGCGCCAGATGACATAACTGACGTCGTTATTGTGCACGTAATGCGTGTAAAACCTGCTGCAAAGTGTCTCGCGCAGGGGCGCCACCATCAGCTAACACCGCTTTTTGTGCCCAGACAAATGCTTTGGCCGGGTCACCATTATCTAACAGTGTTTGCGCATAATTATTCGCCGCCACGGCGGAGTCTGGATGATAACTGGCGGCAAGCTGAAACCAATGTTGTGCCAAAGCCAGATCATGTTGTTGATAAGCGGCATTACCCAGACCTATCAGAGCAGTCAAATTCCTAGGCCAACGTTGCAAAGTCGCCTGATAGGCTAACTGGGCTTGGGCCAAACCTGCCGTCTTTTCCAAATCAACAATGCTTTGCAGATAACGTGTTTCTTGCATTGATGATGGCGGCAACACGGATGGCGCTAAAACAAGCAAGCCCCAGCGATTGCTACGCTGCCAGAGATTATCAAATTGCGTCAGTGACCAGTGCTGGTTTGCCTGCGCACCAGAATGCACAATAATTTCCTGCCGTGGCAGGTCATAACCGGTCACGACGGCATAATGCCATTTCGGGTACCAGTTAAATGACAGATTCAATAACACAATTACCGGACGACCGGCATTCACTTCGGTCAACAAAGCCAGTAGTGTGGGATCGGTTTCATACGCCAGATAACCCTGACGCCGAACACTGGCTTTCAGCTCAGCCTGTAATGCACCACCACGCGCGGGTAATAGCATCTCTTGCGCTAACAATGAAACTGACACCGTTTTATTTTGCTGCGCCAATACCATGGCTAATGCCGAGGGGCCACAATATGCATCATCCTGCACAATAAATGGCACGGCGAGTTGTTTGCTCGATGAGGTAATGACAGGAGAATGCGTTTCAGGGAAATGGTTGGCACACCCGACTAACCATAAACAGCCCACCAGTAACAGGTGGGCTTTCGTTAGAAAATGCATGTATTAACGTACTGAACGGGTGAATGGAAAGACTTTAGTTAAGCCTAAAATATCTGTCACCAGTAACACGATAAATACAAATAGCACCGCACCCAAAACATCTGAGCCCGCTGCCGGCAATTTATCAATCTTGCCGGATAAATGGGTGATTTCATCATCACTCATCGCGGCAACACGTTGTTGTACCAGTGCCACATCCACACCCTGCGCAGCGATCTGTTTCGCTACATCAGCTCTGGCAAGGAATTGCATGACATGCGCACGTTCACTCAGTTGATGAACTGGTATGGTTTCCTGCGTGGACATCATTGATGCCCGGGTCGGTAATGACAGTGCCAGTAAAGAAACGACCAATAAACGAACTACTACACCCCAAAACACAGACATACGTTATCCCCTTGGTATATTAATACGCCGCAACAATAACCTGTCGCTTTCGTTTTGCAAAGTCCCCTCTGCTACGGTATCTAAACAAGCGATATCACATTTATAATAGTCGATATTAATCTCTAGTGAGCATTGTACTCATGCATCAGAAAGTTGTTTTTCCCGGAACCTTTGATCCACTGACTTGCGGACATCTGGACCTGATCAGCCGCGCGTCGGCCTTATTTGATGATGTCATTATTGCCGTCGCCGCCAGTCCGGGTAAACGGCCGTTATTCACGTTAGAAGAACGTATCGCGCTGGCGACCGAGGTTTGCCAATCGCTGCCAAATGTTACGATTACCGGTTTCAGTAATCTATTGATCGATTTCATGAGACAACAACAGGCCACCATCTTGTTACGTGGCATTCGCACCGGCAGTGATTTTGAATATGAATCCCAGCTGGCAGCCATGTATCGTCGCATGATGCCGGAGATGGAAATTGTCTTTCTGCCGCCAGCAGAACAATACGCTTTTGTTTCTTCAACGCTGGTGCGTGAAATTGCATTGCATGGTGGCGATGCCGGTCAATTTGTTACCCCAAATGTTGCCGAAGCGATTAAAACCAAGCAATCGCAACTCATTCAGTCATAACCGCCCGCCAACGGCTGGCAAATCGGACAAAATACACTGCTGCGCTGCCCTAAGCGCAGCTCTTCCAGTGGATGCGCGCACACCTGACAGGCTTGCCCTGCCCGCCCATACACCAATAATTCCTGCACAAAATAACCCGATTTACCATCGATGCGCATGAAATCGCGCAACGTGGTGCCACCTTGTGTAATTGCTCGGGCCAGCACTTTTTTCACCGCCGCTACTAACGCCTGACTCTCTTCTAGTGTCAGCGAGTTTACTGCTCGTTTCGGGTGAATGTGTGCCATAAAAAGCGACTCATTGGCGTAGATATTCCCAACCCCCACCACGACATGGTTATCCATCAGCCACGGTTTAATCGCACTGCGCGGTTTGCGGCTGCGTTGCCACAGATAATCGGCGGTAAATGCATCGGTTAATGGCTCTGGTCCTAAGCTCTTCAATAGCGGATGTTGATGCGGGTCATCGGTTGTCCACAATAGAGCGCCAAATCGACGCGGATCATGAAAACGCAGCAACTTGCCATTGGCTAATTCCAGATCCACATGGTCATGCTTTTCTGCCGGTGTACCAATAGGAAGGATACGCAGGTGGCCAGACATACCCAGATGCAAAATCGCCGTTCCCAACGTGGAACGTAATAATAAATATTTAGCTCTTCTTTCGATCGAATGTAATGGCTGACCTTCCAACAGGTGGATTTCTGACGGAATAGGCCAGCGCAAACGCGGATGCCGGATCACCACTTTTTCAACAACCACACCTTCCATCCATGGCGTGATCCCTAATCGGCTTACTTCAACTTCGGGTAATTCCGGCATAATAATGTCCTGATAGGTAAACAATGACCCATTAAATTAATCTTGAGCTATACGCAGCAAAGCTCGATTCAGATCGCTTTTCACAACCTGAGGCACTTGTCGTACTCGTACATTATGACTAAGTTAAAGCAATGAGCCGCATAAATGGAGCTAACGGCATGACACAAGCTCGGTGTGTAAAAGTGCTGGTATACGGCATTGTACAAGGAGTAGGGTTTCGTTATTTCACACAACAAGAAGCCCATCGCTTAGGGTTATCTGGCCACGCCACCAATCTGGCGGATGGCTCGGTCGAAGTGGTGGCACAAGGTGAAAGCAAAGCCGTGGATAAACTGATTGAATGGCTAAAATCAGGGCCACGAACAGCGAGCGTTGATTATATTGAAGTCTATGAACTAGGTAGTAGCGCGGCGAACAGCGGTTCATTCCGCGCGTACTGAGTTATTTTAAGGTCGCACAAATCTTCCATAGATCGGCTTGAACTGCAGCCGCCGTCACTTCGCGCCCAGCGCCCGGCCCTTGTAAGATCAACGGGTTAGTGCGATAGAAATCGGTCTCTATCGAGAAAATATTATCGCAGGGGCGCAAATTCGCGAACGGATGATCCGCTGCCAGCATATCAAGTCCCACGCGAGCGGAACCATCGCGGTCTAAGCGGGCGACATAACGCAGCACTTTACCGCGCGCTTTCGCTTCATCAAATGCAGTTTCCACCGCATGGTCTAATTCCGGCAATTGCTCAAAAAAACTCTCCAGTGGAATATCGGCCAAAGCAGCCGGTACCAGACTTTGCAAAGAGATATGTTCCGGTTCGAGCTCTAACCCCGCTTCGCGCGCTAGGATCAGCAGCTTACGTCGCACATCATGCCCAGTCAGGTCTTCGCGTGGATCTGGCTCTGTTAAGCCATGCTGCCAGGCTTGATCCACCAGCTCAGAAAATGAAACCGAACCATCATATTGTTGGAATAACCAGCTCAACGTACCGGAAAAGATGCCTGAGATGCCATGCACCCGATCACCCGACTCCAGCATCATGCGAATACAAGCTTGTACCGGCAAACCAGCACCAACGGTGGCGTTATAACGCCATTGCACCTGATGTTCGGCAAAGCTTTGTCGTACCCGTTGATAAAACACACTTTCCGCAGCACCCGCGAACTTGTTAGCCGTGATCAGATGTGCGCCGATCTGTGCAAACTCCGGGTAATAACTACTCACTGTTTCGCTGGCGGTTAGATCGAGTACAATCAGCTCATCAAACGGATGTTGTTCCAGTTGTACCAACAATTCCGCCCAGATCACCGGTTGTGGATCAAAACTATCCAGCACCTGCAGCGGATCTAATCCCTCTTCAGACAATACACCGCCACGCGAATCAAACAAGCCATACAGTGTCAGCGTCAACTGATGCGCCTGTTCAATATGGTGTTTTTCTTTCGCGAGTAATTTTAGCCATTGGCTACCAATATTCCCTTTGCCTAATACCACTAGGCCGACACGTTTGGTCTGTTGAAACATGGCGTGATGCAAAGCAATCAGTAACGGTTCCAGCGTAATTTCACGCACCACAGCCACCAGACTTAAACCTTCCGGCGCGGTATAGATAAATTCCAGCGGTTGATCGACCAGTAAGCGATAAAAACGATGGCATTGTTCGGCATTGTCACAAACGCCGGTTCCCACCAGACCAATCAGACTGAAACCATCACGACGCACTACATCTCTCAGGCCAGAGAGATCTTGTTGTTGTGATAAGAACTGATAGGCATCTGGCGCCATTTCCAGCGTATAGGCCAGACGAACGATACGGCGATCAGCTAGATTTTTACTGACCAATGGTGATAGTTGCTGCGTTGCGAGTAATGCCTCGAGACGCACAACGGTTTGCTCATAGTCACAATCCGGCTGAATACGCAGTTCAATCAGCACAATTTGCTCAAGTGAAGTGACAATGCGTGCCCCTTTCACCTGCGATTTGCGGCGCAAAATATGCGAAGCACCGCCGGTGGGCGCATAACTCGAACGTAGCACCAGTTTTTGCTGGCTGTGCAGTAACGGTTGTAAGGTACGAGAATGTAAAACCGGTGCACCTAATCGCGCTAATTCATTCGCTTCTGCCAGAGATAAACGCTCGAGCAGTTTGGCGTCTTTTACACAACGTGGGTCGGCTGAATAAACACCGGCGACATCACTCCAAATGGCCGTAGACTCCGCTTCAGCTAAGGCGCCGAGCAAGGTCGCTGAGTAATCGGAACCATTACGTCCCAGCAATAATGTCCGCCCTTCATTATCAGCAGCGATGAAACCCGTCACGACCACGCGTTGTTCACCAGTGCCGGCTAACACTTCGCGTAATTTTTCCCGTGATAACACTTCATTAACGCGAGCCAGAGCACCTTCTTCTGCAGAAAGGAAGCGACGAGCATCCAGCCACGACGCCTGATTACCACGTTCCGTCAATAACGCCGCCAACAAACGGGCCGACCATACTTCACCATTGGCCAAGATCCCATTTCGCTCATGACGATCATAATTTTTTTTCAGAACACCCGCGATGGTATCAATGTCTTCCATCAACTGCAGGGATAATGCCTGACGCGCCGGACCATCTAATACCCCTTCAATCAATCCCAACTGATACGCTCTTAAACCTTGTATCGCCGCAACAACTGCATCATCACCCGCCTCGCTTAATTCTAGGACTTGCAGTAAGCGATTAGTGGTTTTACCCGCTGCAGAAACCACGATCAATGCACGCGGGTCAGACTCCTGCTCGATCAGTCCAGCCACCCGACGATAACAATTGGGATCAGCCAAGCTGCTACCACCAAATTTATGTACCTGACGCCCAGGAAGGTGGCCTGTTGCTGTGTGCGGCATACTTCGTTACCTCTTAATCTTTTAATACGGTGAATGACACCGTATTGGTATTACTATTTTATTTGCTGGCAACACAGGCAAACGCGCGATCTAAATCCGCCAGCAGATCAGTGATATGTTCAATTCCGATGGAAAAACGCAGCAGTTGATCAGAAATACCGGCTACACGGCGCGCTTCCGGATCCATCCCCGCATGCGTCATGCTCGCTGGGTGCGCCACCAGACTTTCCACTCCACCTAATGACTCTGCCAGACAAAACAGCTGCAAACCACTCAAAAATTGCTTTAATTGTTCTATATCAAAATCCACTTCAAAACTTAACATTGCACCAAAACCTTGCTGCTGACGTTTTGCAATGTCATGTCCAGGATGTTCAGGCAAACTTGGGTGATAAATTTTAGTGACATGCGGTTGTTGCTGCAGATAAGCCAAAACGGCATCCGCATTTTCCTGATGGGCTCGCATGCGCGGCGCTAAGGTGCGCAGTCCGCGCAGCGTCAGATACGCATCAAATGCACCACCAGTATGTCCGAGGCAGTTGCCCCACCAAGCTAGTTTTTCATGCAATTCAGGTTCTTTCGCTATCACCGCACCACCAACCACATCCGAATGACCATTTAGGTATTTAGTTGTGGAATGCACGACGATATCAGCACCCAGAGCCAGTGGTTGTTGCAACAGTGGTGACAGGAACGTGTTATCCACCGCAACCAATGCGCCCACAGCATGTGATTGCTGACAAATAGCGGCAATATCGACCACGCGTAATAACGGATTAGAGGGAGTTTCAATCCAGACTAATTTCGGCTTTTGCGCGAGCGCATTTGCAATTGCGACAGGATCGGTTTGATCTACAAATAACACTCGGTACGAGCCTTTCGCCGCAACATGTTGGAATAGCCGATAAGTACCACCATAACAATCATGTGGCGCGACCAATAAATCATCGGAACACAACAAGGCAGTGATCAGGTTGATTGCCCCCATCCCACTGCCGGTAAACACCGCTCCGGCACCACCTTCTAATGCCGCCAATGCCCCTGCCAGCGTGCTACGAGTCGGATTACCAGAACGGCTATAGTCAAACTCTCGTTTTTCACCGAAACCGGCAAAAGTATAGTTCGTGGATAAATAGATAGGAGGAACAACCGAACCGAATTGAGTATCAGCAGCAATTCCTGATTTGACAGCGTATGTTTCTCGTTGGTAATCCGACATGAGAGATCCTTGATAGTCGTGCGTGCCATCACGGTACCCCACCGCATGTAAGCCGTCAACACTTCTAGACGTCCATATGGCTTTGCCTATGGATTGCCATTACTGCCTATACGGGTTACTATGCTTTGTCTGGCTGGAATAACAGGTGAACAATGAAAACGGCGTGGAATGGCGAATATATTAGTCCGTATGCAGAACACGGCAAAAAAAGTGAACAGGTCAAAAAGATCACAGTTTCAATTCCGCTGAAAGTATTAAAGATACTGACAGATGAACGTACTCGCCGCCAAATAAACAATCTGCGTCATGCCACCAACAGCGAATTGCTTTGTGAAGCATTCCTGCATGCCTATACCGGCCAACCCCTACCGGCCGATGATGATTTACGCAAAGATTGCCCCGATGATATTCCGCTCATCGTTCAGCAAATAATGACGGAAATGGGCAAACCTATCGAAAAATACGATGAATAACGATAATTAGCCGTTAGTAATCGAGTCCATCCGGAGAGATATCAACCAGATCGATCTCCGGAATCATATCTTCATACCCAATACGACTATACACCAAGGTATCATCCAGATAACCTTGCGAACGACAGGCATTTTTTAATGTCGCTTCCAGTCTAAAACCCGCTCTTTCCGCCACGGCACGACTTTTTTCATTACTCGCAGCAGTGCGGATCTCAAGTCTGGCAGCATGTAAATGAATGAAGGCATAATCCGCCAACAACAGCACAGCTTCTGTTATGTAACCCTTTCCCGCCGCTGATTGTCGCACCCAATAACCGATCTCATAATAGGGAACCGAGACATCCCTGACGTGTAAACTAATGCTGCCAACCAGTAATTGATCTTCGCGCCGCACAATCAAAAAACGCAATTCATGTTCTTTACGTTCAAATTGCTCTTTCGCCACATTCATATTAGCTGTAACTGTCAATATGGATGGATCTGGCTCGGCCCAATCAAGAAATAACTGATGCAATTCATAACTTTCAGATAAAGCCAGTCGCAGAGGTTCAACCCAGTCTAATGATGGTGGTTTTAACTCAATTCGGGAAGACGTCAGCATTGCATCCTTCAAATCACTGCGTGTAGATGACTAAAACCAACCATGAACTTCTGCTTAAAAAACATGAAGATAATAGGCTCTAAATACGAACAGTTATATTATAGCAAAGGCCGGACCGGAGTATAAGGTGGGATCGAAAGGTATCTGGTTCAGGAATGGACCGTTGATAAAAGCGGAAAAAATAAAGCCGGGTTACCCCGGCTTCATTTTATTCTTCGGTAGCTGCTTCTGCATCTACCGGACGACCAACCAGCTCAATATAAGCCATTGGTGCGTTATCACCAGCGCGGAAACCGCATTTCAGAATGCGCGTATAACCACCTGGACGACCTTGAAAACGTGGGCCAAGTTCAGTAAACAGTTTACCAACAACATCTCTGTCGCGGGTACGAGCAAATGCCAAACGGCGATTCGCAACACTGTCACTCTTAGCAAGAGTAATCAAGGGCTCAACTACACGACGTAGCTCCTTTGCTTTAGGCAAAGTCGTCTTGATGATCTCATGACGAACCAGGGAGCTGGCCATGTTGCGGAACAT
>CALMKU010000128.1 GCA_937866945.1 uncultured Tolumonas sp. | reverse complement strand
CATGGCTATTTGGCGGCGTGAAAACATTCACCAACACGTAAATGGAACAGCGCCCGATACATGGCCATATCCGCTTTTTTTAATAACGTCTCAAAGTCAGCGCCATCTTCCGGATAAATCGCTACGCCGACAGAAATAGATGTAGTCAGTTCCTGATTATCGAATTTGAATGGTGCCGTAAAATTGGCTATCAACTCAGCAATAGAATTGCCTATGAGCTCCACACTGGAAAGATTAGTCAAGAGCATGAGGAATTCATCCCCTCCCTGCCGGCATACGGTATCAGGGCTAGGAAATAACTGGTTTAACCGTTCACCAACCGAAACCAATAAGCGATTTCCCATATTGAAACCGAGGATGTCATTAATCGTTTTGAAGCGGTCAAGATCAGCAACCAGTAACGCGACCTTGGTTTTAGCCAGATCAGAAAACATCATCGCCTGCTGCAACCGATCCTGAAACAGCAGCTGGTTCGGTAAACCAGTGATTGCATCGTGATAGGAAAGATACTTGGCCCGATCCTCTGCTTCTTTTCTTTCCGTTATATCGGTCATCATCCACACACTACCATTCTGTGGATGCAAATGATCAAGCACATTTCCGGTCATTTCGCACCAAAACGAACTACCATCAGCACGGGCAAGCATCTGAATTCGGGTAAATGGCTCATCATTCATTAGCGCGCTATAGGCTTCTTCACCAAATGAATCAAAAGACAGTTTCGATGTATAGAGGATCTGGGTTGACTTGCCCAGCGCCTCGCCAGGTTGATAGCCAAACATAATTTCAAAGCGCCGGTTGCATGAAATAATGATGCGTTCCCGAACCATCGCGATAGCCACTAACGCATTGTCTAGCATAGCCTCTTTTTCAGATAACAAGGCCGCCAGCATTTCATGGTTATGCTTTCGTTCAGTCACATCACGCCCCACCATGACGCCATAACTTTTCGTATCGAGTACGGCGAGGCAGTATGAAAATTCAATCCAGACCAATGTGTCGCCATGGCAAAATTCCGTCACAACCGAATGAGTTGCAGTGGCCTCTCCTTCGAGGAATGAATTCATATCCTGACTGAGAACAGCTAACACATGGCTCGCATCACCAAGCCCCAATGACTCAAAGGTACTGCCAATTAATTGATCAACAGGGACATTAATAAGACGACCAAGTGCTGCATTGGCATCGGTAATCGTTCCTTCAGGTAACGAAACCAGCAGCACAAAATCTGACGTGCTATCTAATAAAGTATGAAAACGTTCCAGCCGGTCTAGGTTTTGTTTTAACTGTGGGTAATAACTTTTATGAAACGAACGTTCACCTAAACCAATGATACGGTCTTTACGGGTTTCCCAATCTTTATCGGTGTCACATGGCTTCGCCATAAATAACCTTTATATCATCAATTTGGGCATGCCGAGGGTTAGTAACTAAACACGCATCATTGAGTGCATGAAAAGCTAACTCCGGAATATCGGCTGAACGAACACCACGCTGTGCAAGACTGTTTACGATACCTAAACGGCTGCGCAAATGACTCAGCGCATCCGTGATCCGCCTTGCCCGTTGGCGTTCAGTTAAACCCGTCATTTCCAGACCAATAGCTTCACCAATTTGTTTATATCGATCGGAGGCTTTCGCTATATTGAAGCGCACCACATGTTCTAATAGCAACGCATTGCATTCGCCATGAGGAAGATCGAGAAAACCACCCAGTGCATGAGCCAACGCATGAACAGCCCCTAAGCTGGCATTGGAAAAGGCTAAACCGGCTTGCAGGCTGCCAAGTAACATGTTTTCTCTGGCAGGCAAATAACTCGGCATCGATACTGCCTGTTCAATGTTATTCCAGATCAGTTTAATTGCTGCTAACGCATGCACATCAACAATGGGTGAACTGGCGGTGGATACATAAGCTTCAATCGCATGAGTTAATGCATCGATTCCCGTACAAGCAGTTAAATAGCTATCCATGGTCAATGTGGTTTCGGGATCAACCAGCGCGACATCAGGGACCATGCATTTACTGATGATCGCCATCTTATAACGCTCTGGCGAATTGACAATAATGCAGAATTGCGAGATGTCGGCGGCAGTACCCGCTGTGGTTGGAATGCAAATTAATGGCGGGCCAGGAATATCAATCTGATCGGCTCCTTCAAAATCGAGTATATGACCACCGTTGGTATGCACAATGCCAATCGCCTTTGCACAATCAATGACACTGCCACCACCCACGGCAACGATCACATCACAACGTTCACGGGCATACATTTCTGCACCCGCCATGACTTCGTGATCTTTCGGGTTTGATGTAAGCTCTTGAAATATGACCGACTCAATACCGACTTCAGTTAAATCAGCAATAACATCTCTCACCCAACCCGCAGCAATAACCCCCGGATCAGTGACAACAAAAACCCGTCTGGCCATCATATTACGGGCATAAAACCCAACGCGATGCCGGGCATTGACGCCAAAAATAAATTCAGGAGCTACAAATTTTCGCATCTCATAAAGAGCCATATTTTACCCACCATGATTAATACATAGGCCCCAGAGCTCTTATTAGTTATAAGGAAATCAAAGTGTGTTCAGCAGATCCGAGAATATCGACTTGTTCTAAGCTTAGTTCAGTATTCGTAAAAATCTCTACGATACAAACAGTCTATGCGAACGACTAAAATAGGTGGGTGCGGATGGGGAATCTTGTGGTCTGTTGATCGATGACAAAAGTTTGAAATTAATACTATTTCAGGTTCTTCGTGTAATCAGCAATACTGTCGTATAACAATCTTCCTCTTGCTGATACGGCTAGACGCTCTGACATCGATAAGCAGGTTTGAAGTGGTCGCTTTACTTAACGCGTAAAATCTGGTGCCGGATCCCATTCAGCTCAAGTTGCACAGCTTGTGAGCGCTTGAGCTGATTGATCTTTTGCAACATGTCTTCGGTGTAGCCTTTACGCAGCATCCATTGCATGGGCTCATGGAAACTGTCTTCATTGACAAGAAAAGTATCCGTTGCCGAGCTGTTGCAGATACTGACGACCCAAATACGCTGCTGAAACTCCATTATTTCGGTCAGTTGTTCCGATAACCAGCGTTTTATTTGCACGAGCATTGTCATGTTGTTCTTTGATCCGTTCGACACATATCAGTTTTTGATTCTGTCGCATAATAGCATTATTCCAATCAGATCCATGAACAATGCCATCAACGGTGAAATAGGTAACAACTGATTTTTTACATTTTCCCACTACGAAAAACCAAGTGATCGGTGCAATTAATGTTGCCCTCTTAATGGTTTAAATTTCGTAATGTAATGCACTGTTGTCTTCAGTAGAGAATACCTGCGCCTGAATATCGCTGATAGAGAGAGATGGGTTGCACAACTGCAGGAAGCGCCAGGCAAAATTAGGCTGCAATTTACCCTTTTTCAAACCAAACCAAACTGTGTTGGCAGAAAATAAATGTTCGGCACTTAAGCGAACTAAATTGCTGTCTTTTACCGTATCAATCGCCATATCAGCCAAAATGCCGACCCCCATGCCCAGTTCAACATAGGTTTTAATAACATCGGAGTCTTGTGCGCTCAACACGATATCCGGCTCAATACCCGCATAAGCAAAGGCAGCATCCACCTTCGCCCGCCCAGTCAAACCAGTTTGATAGGTAATCAACGGCCAGGCACTCAGTGCTTCTAAGGTTACTTCGGGTAATTCTGCTAAGGGATGTCCACGCGGTACTAAAATCGTGTGATGCCAGCTGTAGTATGGAAATGCAGCGATCGAATCTGTTTCTGATAATTGCTCACTGGCAAGGCCAATATCCGTTTCCCCATTGAGTATCATCGATACAATTTCACTCGGGCTACCTTGATGTAAAACTAACTGTACCTGGGGGTAATGAGTCCGGAATTCTTTAATAATGCCAGGTAATGCATATCGCGCCTGAGTATGTGTGGTCGCAACATGCAAACGGCCCTTATCACTATTAGCAAAATTATCCGCTAACCGACGAATATTGGCTGCTTCAGTCAGAATTCGCTCTGCCATCGTCAATAACGCTTTACCCGGCTCAGTCATGCCTAATAAACGTTTACCACGACGAATAAATAACTCGACGCCCAACTCGTCTTCCAGCTCTTTAATATGACGGCTAACACCTGATTGGGAGGTATAAAGCACATTTGCCACTTCAGTTAAGTTGAAGTGACTGCGGGCAGCCTCACGGATTATTTTTAATTGTTGGAAGTTCAAAATGTTTGCTCCTGTCCATAGGCATGATGTGCTTTTGCTTTCCATATTGTTATTTATTCTTATGCATAAATACAAATATGAAAAACTGCAAACCTATCCAGAAAAAGGCATATGCTGCAGATAGATAAAGATATATTAATTTTATTAAATTGAAATTCGTGATTTAAAATGTGGATGAACGACCATTTAATGAGCACAACATCAGTATAATTAAATATACTTCTATTGTTTTCTTTCGCGCGGATTAATTATTTTTATCAATAAAAAAGGGTTAGCTGAAATTCAGACTAACCCCAAAATTTTACCGAAGAATAAGATGAAAAATGCGATTACTGGCCGGGCTTATACAACTGGTCAAATGTGCCACCGGTCGCAAAATGGCGTTTCTGTGCAGTTTTCCAATCCCCTTCCAGATCTCGAATAGTAAACAGCTTAACTGCCGCAAAATTTTTCGCAGTTTCTTTGGCTACTTCAGGGTCAATTGGCCGGTAGTAATTTTTCGCAGCGATTCGCTGGCCTTCTTTAGAATACAGATGTTGCAAATAGGCTTTCGCTACTTCTTCTGTACCATGTTTTTTCGCCACTTTCTCGACAACCGCAACCGGCGGTTCTGCCAGAATAGAGACTGATGGCGTTACCAATTCAAATTGCCCTTTACCTATTTCATTCAACGATAAATAAGCTTCGTTTTCCCAAGCTATCAGCACATCACCTAAACCACGTTCTACAAAACTGGTTGTTGCGCCACGAGCGCCGGAATCCAACACTTTTACATTGCTGAATAACTTAGCGATGTAATCACGAGCACCTTGTTCATTACCCGTTTTTTGCAATGCATAGCCCCATGCAGCCAAATAATTCCAACGCGCACCACCGGATGTCTTAGGGTTCGGTGTAATAACTTCCACATCAGGGCGAATTAAATCATCCCAGTCTTTAATATTTTTAGGATTGCCTTTTCGCACCAGAAATACGATTGTCGAAGTATATGGTGCCGCATGATTAGCAAATTTAGAATCCCAATCGGTAGAAACCAGACCTTGCTTAGCCACTGCATCAATATCAGAACCTAAAGCCAGCGTAACAACATCCGCTTCCAACCCATCAATCACGGCGCGTGCTTGTTTGCCAGATCCACCGTGCGATTGACTGACAGTGACTGTATCACCATGTTGTTTTTCCCAGAAACTAGAGAATTCTTTATTATATTCCTGATAAAGTTCGCGGGTCGGGTCATAAGAAACATTTAATAACTTCACCTCTCCTGCAGCAACGGATTGAGCCGCTAATGCAATAGATAAACCTAAAACAGATAATTTAATACGCTTCATAATTACATCTCCCTGTATTGATGTAGTTAGATTGAAGGATTAATTTATGAAAATGAAATAAGAAAACTTATAATTCTTATGCGAAAAACAGATAATAATATTTTGATAATCATTCAATGCAATGAAAAAACCAAACAACCTTGGTTATGATATTTTTGCCAATTAACCGCTAATAGTTAAGTCTCAATAGCATTAATTGCTGTTACATGACCTACCACTCGATTTTGCATTTCAGTCAATGACGCAGCGTTGACACTATGTCACACTAAAAAATCAACACGTTATCGTATTTTTCACTCTTCCATTTTAACGAGTTCTGTATTCTAATTTCTGCAGTTTTTATCTTTGGGTATTGAAATGATTGCGTTC
This sequence comes from uncultured Tolumonas sp., assembly GCA_937866945.1. Lineage (GTDB taxonomy): Bacteria > Pseudomonadota > Gammaproteobacteria > Enterobacterales > Aeromonadaceae > Tolumonas. Next base: position 21,756 of record CALMKU010000128.1, on the reverse strand, counting down.
ATCCGAACTCTGACACAAAACCGTATTGCATGGGCTATTTTGCTGGGCTCAACACTGTTTCTTGAACTATGTGGTATGTTTTTTCAGCATGTAATGGGGTTACAACCCTGTGTTATGTGCATTTACCAGCGCGTTGCCATTCTTGGCATTATGGCAGGTGCTGCGATTGGATTTATTAATCCGAAAAACTTTTTCCTACGCTGGGGTGGCTTACTTGTATGGGCCTACTCTTCCGTACAGGGTTTACAGCTAGCCCTGCGCCACACTGACATTCAGCTTCATCCGTCTCCATTTAACACTTGCGATCTGTTTGTTACCTTTCCACAATGGCTGCCGCTGCATGAGTGGGCACCGTGGTTTTTTAATGCAACAGGCGAGTGTTCTGAAATTCAGTGGCAATTCCTGTCGTGGACTATGCCACAATGGCTGATAGTTGCATTTGGAATCTATACTGTGTGCAGTTTTATTGTCATCGCAGGAAATTTAATCAAAGGACGGTGCTGTGGATAATATTTATAACGAACAACAGCAAACCATAACAGAAGATGCATGTCTGGCAGCGATTGCTGGCGTTAAACAATTTCTGAATGAACAGATTATCGGGCAACAACACCTGATCGACGGTTTGCTGATGGCTTTGCTGGCTGATGGGCATATTCTTGTTGAAGGCCCACCCGGCTTGGCTAAAACCCGCTCAATCAAAATGCTGGCTAGCTGTGTCGAAAGTCATTTTCATCGCATCCAGTTCACCCCGGATCTATTACCAGCAGACCTGACCGGTACAGAGATCTACCGCCCGCAAAATGGCACCTTCGTTTTCCAGCCAGGGCCATTATTTAATGAAATCGTACTAGCTGATGAAATCAACCGTGCTGCAGCTAAAGTGCAAAGTGCTTTGCTGGAAGCCATGGAAGAGCGCCAAGTCACCATTGGGCGGAAAAGTTATCATCTGCCGCCCCTCTTTCTGGTAATGGCAACACAAAATCCGCTGGAGCAGGAAGGTACTTATCCACTTCCTGAAGCACAATTAGACCGCTTCATGCTGCACCTTGAGCTGGATTATCCATCAGCCGCAGATGAGTTAAGCATCCTGCGTCTGAACCATGCTGAAAGCAAAATAGAAAGCACCCCAACTGCACCACAATTAACCCAGTTGCAGATCTTCGCGGCACGACAATACGCACTGCAAGTCATTGCAGCGGCACCCATTGAAAATTATATCGTTAATCTGGCAACCGCGACCCGACATCCACAAGCCTACGATTCTGATCTTGCCCGCTGGCTTGCTTATGGCGTCAGCCCGCGCTCCAGCATTGCCTTGTTACGTTGTTCCCGCGTCAGAGCTTGGTTAGCCGGACGAAATTACGTCACACCGGAAGATATCCAATATTGTATCTATCCGGTCATGCGACACCGTCTCATGCTGACAGTGGAAGCAGAAGCTGATGGCATTACGCCTAAAGATGTCATCTCCCTGTTATTGCAAAAGGTCGTTGTTGCATGAAATTAAATGACGGCGTGACACTTACATTGGATGATCTATTAGCAGCGTCAGTGAGTGGAAGTCGCATTGCATCACACCTTTCTGATGGCTGGAGAACCGGCGTACACCTTTCGCGTAAGAAAGGCCGCGGTATGGAATTTGCCGAAGTCCGTCCGTACATGATTGGTGATGATGTACGTAATATGGACTGGAAAATTACCGCCAGAACCGGCAAACCGCACACCAAACTATATCGGGAAGAGCGGGATCGTTCAGTGTATATACTGCTCGATCTCTCTAAAGAGATGTATTTTGGTTCACAAGGACAGCTCAAATCTCGTCTTGCGTCACTGGTTGCCGCGGCTGTTGCCTGGCATGCGTTGAAAAGTGGCGACAAAGTTGGTGGTTTGATTTTGTGCGGTGAGCAAACTTTTGTTCAGTCCCCCATTAGCCACCGTAAAGGTGTTTTATTGTGGCTGAAACAAATTGTCGATAGCTACAATACCGGCCTGCAACACCCCTCTGCTTCTGTAGAAATGACCAGCAGCTTGAATACAATAGGAAATATGCTCCGACCTGGAGCCCGGCTGGTTATTATCAGTGATTTTTATCGATTGTCTCAAAAATCATTTTTGATGGTGCGTTTTCTGCGCAAACGACACGAAGTGAATCTGATCCAAGTTTATGATGCTCTTGAGAGACAAATTGAAGGAGAAGGCGTATTAGGAGTAGAAAACGCTGATAATTCAGGCTTTTTATTAGCTGATGATGCATTTAAACATCACTACGCTAAAATTGCCGGGTTCCGCCAATTTGAATTAGAAAGAAAATTGTGCAGCTATTCCAAACAATTATTAACTTTTGATGCGTCAAAACCATTAGCAGAACAATTATAAATGACAGCGCCACTCGAACAATTACATGACATTTTGCCGGGTCCACAACCTAAGGTGCTCGACGAGCAAAGCATTATTCTCATTGCTGTGTCTCTCCTTATACTGTTTTGCCTTGCCGCACTTTATAAAAGGTGGCCTCGTTATAAATTTTACTGGCGAGTAAAACGCGAATTACGTGTAATTATCAAAAAACACCCTGATAACTGCATTCCTGCCATCAATTTATTACTAAAAAAAACAGCGAATCGTTTTTGGCCACGCGAGCAATTTGCTGGATTACATACACGTGATTGGCTCAGATTTCTTGATAAAAACTCATCTTGCCAATTTTCACGCTTTGCCAGTGAGTGGGAAAGCTGGTCCTATTCCAATACCAAACTATCAGTCCAAGAGAAAAAAGCGATCATTCGCGAATGCAAACGCTGGTTTAGAGCTGTACGCAGCCGGGTGCCATTATGATTAACTTCGCCTGGCCATGGTTTGCTTGCTTGCTGCCCTTGCCCTTACTGGTTTTCTGGTTAATGAAGGCAAAAAAAAATCAGCACATTGTTATTAATGCCTCAACATTACCTTATCTGGCTAATAACGTTACAGGCAGTACATCGCGTCATCGTTTCTCACAAATATTGCTAATTATTAGCTGGAGCTTATTCATATTGATTATGACGCGCCCGCAGTGGCTGGATGCGCCGATTGTTCAGACATCGCCATCCCGTGACTTATTACTGGCCGTCGATGTGTCATATAGCATGCAAATTAAAGATATGACCTTGAATGGACAATCGATTCAACGATTAGATATGGTGAAGTCGTATTTGCAGTCATTTATTAAGCAACGTACTGGTGATCGGGTTGGCGTTATTTTATTTGCAGATCATGCATATCTGATGATCCCCTTTACTCAAGATCTGCAAGCAACGGGTCAATTGCTTGATGAGGTTAATATCGGTCTTGCTGGTAAATTCACCGCAATTGGAGAAGCCATCACGCTGGCGGTGAAAAGAACACTGCATGAACAGATCAAGAATAAGACACTTATCTTACTCAGTGATGGGCGTGATACTGTTAATACAATATCCCCTATTGATGCCGCTGGTTTAGCCAAAGCCAGTGGACTAAAAATTTATACCGTAGGCATCGGTGCCGATCCGACAGAAGCAGAAAGCCAAAGCGATTTAGATGAAACGACACTGGAGCAAATTGCACAAATAACTGGCGGACAGTATTTCAGAGCACGAAGCGAACAGGATTTATCTGAAATTTATCAACAAATTAATCTCATTGAACCGCTATCATTAAAAACTGTCACCTATCAGCCTTATACTGAATTATTGATATGGCCGCTTTCCTGCCTACTGATCGTTATTGCCATGTTGCTCTGGGGATTAAGAAATGACTGATTTCGTATTCCTGAGACCGTACCTTTTTGTGCTTTTCATCCCATTATTGATTTTATTTTATTACTCATCGACTAAAAAAATAAAACAGCAAAGTTATATATCAGCTCGTTTACTCACTGTGCTGATGAAAAGTGAACCGCGGCGTTCCAAAATTAATATTCCGGCGGTGTTATTTTTATTCTCTTGTCTGATCATTATTGCGTTAGCCGGCCCCGCTATTCCTAAAAAGACCGCATTAGTCAAATCAAGCACCAATACTATTATTCTGCTTGGTATGGATAAAACTATGCATGCCGATGATCTAAAAGCATCCCGGTTAGCACTGACAAAACAAAAGTTGATTGCCTATCTAGAAAAAAATAAGGCTACCAACACGGCATTAATCGCCTTTGCGGGCACAGCTCATATTATTTCGCCGTTTACAGATGATCATGGCACATTGGCTCATTTCGTCGAAGCCTTAAATCCTGAAGTGATGCCCAAGCCCGGGTCATCAGTACCAGATGCTGTAAAACTGGCAGGTTCTCTCGTTACACAATTAAAACCAAATAGCCAAGTCAGACTATTATTAATCACTGACCAGCTGACAGTATTACAGTCTGAAAAAATTGTTAATTACCTGCAGCCATTTAACTGGCCTGTAGATATTGTCTCTGTTGGCACATCAACCGGCTCCGTTGTGCCATTACCTGAAGGCGGCCTACTGCGCACGCATACCGGACAATTGATTGTAGCAAAGACTCCTTTGACCGTGTTAACTGACGCAGCAACCAAATTAAAAGGCAAAATAATAGATATAAATAGCCTTGATCACTACTTAACTGACAACCAGGATAATACAACACCAAAAACAACTCATGAAACACTTGTATATACTGAAATTGGCTATTTTGTGCTGTTACCATTATTACTGATGTCTATATTGTTCCGCCGTGGTTATATTCTTTGTCTTTTATTTTTAATTTCTGTTCCTGAATATTCACACGCTAAAGATCCAGCATTAGTGCTTTATGAACAAGGTAAATATCAACAGGCAGCTGAGTTATTCCAGAATGTTATCTGGAAAGGTAATGCTATGTATCGTGCAGGAAAATTTGATGCAGCAATCAGCTTCTACGAAAAAGTAAATACTGATATATCTAACTATAACCGGGGAAATGCGTTAGCTCATACCGGTAAAATAAAAGAGGCTATTTTAGCGTATAACCATGCGCTTCAACTTAATCCTGAGCTTCGGGAAGCAAGAGAAAACAAAGCTATTCTTGAGCTTTGGTTAAAAAAGCAAACACCGGAAGATAAAGATGATGCCGCAATAGCCGCATTACAAAATAAAGATGGCAATATTGAGAAAGCGCTTAGTTTTCTTAAGACATTACCGGAAGAACCTGGCGATCTAATGCAAAAAAGATTACAACTACAACAAAAGAATAAGTCTGACTAGGTTATTATGGTGAAATTATATCGTTGCAGTTTATATAGCTTAGCCATTCTCTGGTGTTCATCAGCTTTGGCTGTTCAGGTCACTGGCAATGTCGATGTAGAGACTTTATCCCTCGGTGACAGTCTCACATACACACTCACCGCCGATGCAAATCTCAGTGATGATGCCCTTGATATAAGGCCACTGTTTAAAGATTTCATCATTGGTAATTTACAAATTGCCCATGCATCAACAACAGAAACCAGTTGGACTATTCCTTTACAACCGGTATCTGCCGGTGTAATTACGATACCTACATTAAAAGTTGCTGATAGTGAAACGCAACCGGTCACTATAACGGTCAATGATACCAATTCAAATCAGATCTCTTATACAGATCAATCATCGCCAGAACAAACGGAAGCATTAGAACCGGTTCATTTATTAGAAAGTCAGATCAGTGCTGAAAGTGCGTATAAGAATGAACTTCTGACCTACACAGTAACAATGGCTAAAAGAGCAGATCCAGAAAATAGACCGACAGTTATTCCTCAGATAGAAGGCCTAAAAATTATTCCTGCAGGTGATCCTGTTGAAGACAAAGAAATATTTGCTGATCATTATCAGGAAACGCTGTCATATAACTACATTGTTATTCCAGAGAAAACAGGAACATTAACACTGTCTGGTGCCACGCTGGCTTCCAATAATAAACAGATATCAGATGAACATATTATCGAAGTTAAATCAGTGCCCTCCTCTTTTCATGGCGCAGAAAAAGAGTGGTTACCGAGCGCTGGCATTACCATTGATGAGCGGTGGGAGCCACAAACCAGCTATGCAAAGACAGGTCAGCCATTAACCCGGACTATCACGCTAACAGGGATTAATAACATCCCAGAACAAATCCCCGACATACCAACCCCAGTTATTACTGATGTAAAGGTGTATCGTGATAGTGCAAAAGATGAACAGCAATATCAAAATGGTATGCTGATCAGTAAAAAAATCATTAAACAGATCTTTGTTCCGGAAAAAAATATCGCCTTCGCAACACCGGTAATACATTTAAATTGGTGGAATACGATTAGTGATCGGCCGCAAATTGCATCACTCGATGAACGTAAATTTATGGCCTCTATCGTCGCAAACAACACTAAGCCAGTAGCTAACCACGCTACGCAAAAGAAACCATCAGCAAGCACACAGTTCTGGAGCAATTTACTGCCAAAGATATTATTTATCGCCGGAGTCGTCGTTGCTCTACTGACGCCAATACTGGCTATTCTCTGGTATTACAGAAAAGCGCTTCGCACTCGTTATGAGCGCTACCAATTATGGAAAGCGCTTAAACACGGCTGTCTGAGAAACGATCCGCTTTTAGCTTATCAGGCATTGTTAGTCTGGGCATCGCAACGTTGCGCTCAGCCCTTCACTTGCCTGGAACAGTTACCTTTCTATGCTCAGCTAAAAACGGAACTGGATGAATTACAGATGGCTTGCTTTAGTGTGGCAACAAAAGAGTGGAACGGCAGGAAACTACTTCGTCAATTGGCCCGTGTATCTATGGTCAAAGTTAAGCCAGCACCAAAATCACCGCCAGATAAATTTGATGAATTTATCTGCTGATTAATAATCATTACTGTCAAACCTTATAAAATAAAAGGGCCAGTCTAAGACTGGCCCTTTTATTTATTCGTCACCACCATCGCGGTCATCATCATCGTCCACAGGTCTTGCATGCTCAACCCGGGATTTCAGCTTCTGTCCAGGACGGAAGGTTACTACTCGTCTTGCAGTGATTGGAATATCTTCGCCTGTTTTCGGATTCCGCCCCGGACGTTGATTTTTCGTCCGGAGTTCGAAATTACCAAAGCCAGATATTTTCACTTGCTCACCAGTTTCAAGGGCGAGTCGGATATCTTCAAAAAACGTTTCTACCAGTTCTTTGGAGTCACGTTTACTTATACCCAACTCAGTAAAAAGATGTTCTGCAATATCGGCTTTGGTCAAGGCCATAGCTAGTCCCTCAAAGTAGCATTGAACTCTACTCGGAGTGCATCGACAACGCGTTCCATTGTTTCAGCAATCTCCTTATCTTCCAGAGTTCGTTCTGTGTTTTGCAGAACGATACTGAATGCCAGACTCTTTTTGCCATCCGGCACACCAATACCCTGGTATGTGTCAAATAAGTTTATGCCAACTACCTGATTTCCGCCAACTTTTCTTGCTAATCGTAAGATATCATCTGCAGAAATTGCTTGGTCGACCACAATTGCTAAGTCACGACGGTTACCTGGGAATTTAGAAACCTCGGCAAACGAAGGGATATTTCGTTGCAGAATTGCGGCTAATTCCACTTCAAATACAATAGCTTTGCTCTTCAAGCCCAGCTTTTTCTCCAGCGACGGATGAATGACGCCAATGTAACCTACTGATTTTCCATTAAATTCTATTACAGCAGACTGACCAGGATGCAAAGCAGGATGCTCACAACGAACAAAACGGTACGCATCCGCATTCGCAGTCAGTTCCAGCAAAGCTTCAACATCACCCTTCAGATCGAAGAAATCGACTGCACGATTTGGGATCGTCCAATTTTCTTCCGCTGCGTTACCAGTAATAACACCGGCCAGCATGGCTTCCTGACGAATACCATTTTCTGCGCTGGCATCACGAATAAAACGCAAACCAGACTCAAACAGGCGAACGCGAGTTTGTTGACGATTCTGGTTATACACTACTGCACCCAGCAGACCAGGCAGCAGAGATACACGCATTGCCGCCATGTCTGATGCAATAGGGTTTGGCAGAACAATTGGATCAGCCGTTGGCTCCAGCAATGACAATACTTTTGGATCAATGAAGCTGTAGGTAATGGCTTCCTGGAAACCACGATCCACTAATACATCACGCAAGCGTTTTAGTGGTTGTTCCGCTTCTTTATGCTCAGACATCGTCAAACGCGCTTCCGGCGCGATATTAGGAATATTGTCATATCCGTAAATACGGGCAATTTCCTCGACCAAATCTTCTTCGATCGCAATATCAAAGCGCCAGCTTGGTACATTAGCAACCCAGCCGCTTTCAGTGGCTGTAACCTGCAAACCAAGGCGGGTCAGAATATCGACTACTTCGGCATCATCAAATGCGATACCAACCAGTTTAGTCAGCTTTTCACGACGCAATGTTACAGTTTTAGCAGCAGGCAACGCATCAGGAGCAGATTGATCAATTACCGGACCACAAGCACCACCGCAAATTTCCAGCAGCAAGGCTGTAGCGCGTTCCATCGCTTTGTATTGAACCTGTGGGTCAACACCGCGCTCAAAACGATGAGAAGAGTCTGTACGCAGGCCGTATACACGGGCACGACCAGTGATAGACAGTGGTTGGAAGAAGGCACATTCCAGCATGATGTCAGTGGTGGTTTCAGCATCGACACCGGTATCTGCACCGCCGAAAATACCGGCCATCGCGATAGCACCACGGTCATCAGCGATGATCAACGTATCATCACGCAAAGAAACTTCGGTTTGATCTAACAGTGTCAGCTTTTCACCTGCAGCTGCACGGCGAACCTGAATTGCACCTTGCAATTTCGCCAGATCAAACGCATGCATCGGCTGACCCAGTTCCAACAGAACATAGTTTGTCACGTCAACAATCGGGTCGATGGAGCGCAGGCCGCAACGACGCAGACGTTCTTGCATCCACAGCGGTGTTTCTGCTTTTACGTTCAGACCACGCAATACACGGCCTAAATAACGCGGGCAATCAGCTGTTGCCTGCACATTAATTGGGTAAGTGTCAGTCAACGTAGCTGCAACTGGTTTGATCTCTGGTTCGTTCAATGCGCAACGATTTAACACGGCAATTTCACGAGCCAGACCTAACATACCTAGGCAATCAGCACGGTTAGCAGTCAGATCAACTTCGATACAAGAATCGTTCAGCGACAGATAGTCACGTACATCAGTACCAATTGGTGCATCAGAAGGCAGTTCAATGATACCACTATGATCAGAACCAATTCCCAACTCAGAGAATGAACACAACATACCGTGAGATGGTAAACCACGCAGTTTGGCTTTTTTGATAACAAAATCACCTGGTAATACAGCACCTACCGTTGCGACAGCAACACGCAGACCCTGACGGCAATTTGGCGCGCCACAAACGATATCCAGCAGCTCTGCTTCACCAACATTTACTTTGGTAACACGTAATTTGTCAGCGTCAGGGTGTTGTGCACATTCAACCACTTCACCGATAACTACACCGTTGAAATTACCGGCAACAGGTTCAATACCATCGACTTCCAGACCAGCCATAGTGATCTGTGCAGCTAGTTCTTCGGCAGACAAGGAGGTTGGAACCAGCTCATCAATCCAGGCTTTATTAAATTTCATGTTGATTGATCCTTATTTGAACTGCTTGAGGAAACGAAGGTCATTTTCGAAGAACGCACGCAAATCGTTAACGCCGTAGCGCAACATTGTCAGACGTTCAACCCCCATTCCGAAGGCAAAACCAGAGTATTTCTCAGGATCAATCCCAACTGAAAGCAGTACATTCGGATGCACCATGCCACAGCCTAACACTTCCAACCAACGGCCATTCTTACCCATAACATCCACTTCAGCACTTGGCTCTGTAAACGGGAAATAAGATGGACGGAAGCGGATCTGTAAATCTTCTTCAAAGAAATTACGCAGGAAATCGTGCAAGATCCCTTTCAAGTTAGTGAAACTGATATTTTCATCAATCAGCAAACCTTCAACCTGATGGAACATAGGGGTATGCGTCTGATCGTAATCATTACGATAAACACGACCCGGCGCAATAATGCGAATTGGCGGCTGCTGATTTTCCATTGTACGGATCTGCACACCAGAGGTGTGAGTACGCAGCATTAGTGTTGGGTTAAAATAGAAAGTGTCATGATCAGTGCGCGCAGGATGGTGCCCGGGAATATTCAACGCATCAAAGTTATGAAAGTCATCTTCGATCTCTGGGCCATATGCAGTCGTAAAGCCCAGTTCACCAAAAATACGCTCCATGCGTTCAATAGTGCGGGTAACAGGATGAATACCACCATTTTCAAAACGACGACCAGGCAACGACACGTCGATAGTCTCTGCGGCTAACTTGATAGCTAACTCAGCAGAGGTTAATGCTTCACGACGATCATTTAATGCGTTTTGAACTTTTTCTTTAGCCTGATTGATCAGTTGCCCTGCTGCCGGACGCTCTTCTGCTGATAAACCAGCCAGTGATTTCATCTGTTCAGTAAAAACACCCTTTTTACCAAAATACTCAACACGTAACGCTTCCAGCGCGTTATTGTCATTAGCTTCGGTAATTTTCGTCAGTGCACTGACGACGACTTCTTCTAGTTGCTGCATGTTTCCCTCATTACCCTTGTCTGTACAAGGTTTTGTTCTGCAGATTGCTGCTCTGTCGAGCGATAACCAATTACGCTTTGATCATAACCGCCTAGTATAAATCGGTAATAAGGCAATCAAAAGACTGAATCACAGATTCAGTTGTTATGAATACAATTAACTGACAGATCATGAGCAAGAAAAGGCTAAATCGAGGAAATAAAACAGAATGATGGGAAATACAGATAAAAAAAGGGAGGCTTTCGCCTCCCTATTCGCAACGTCTTGATTAAGCCAGTGCGGCTTTCGCTTTCTCTACCAGTGCGGTAAAGGTCGCTTTATCATGAACTGCGATATCGGAAAGGATCTTACGATCGATCTCGATAGAAGCTTTCTTCAGACCGTTGATGAAACGGCTGTAAGACAGACCGTTTAAACGAGCTGCAGCGTTGATACGCACAATCCACAATTGACGGAATTGACGTTTTTTCTGACGGCGGTCACGGTAAGCATACTGACCAGCTTTAGTAACTGCTTGAACAGCTACACGGTAAATACGGGAACGAGCACCATAATAACCTTTGGCTGCATTCAGAACTTTTTTGTGACGCGCACGAGCAGTCACACCACGTTTAACTCTTGGCATTTGTCAATCCTTCCCTTATGCGTATGGCAGCATTGCTGAAACTCGAGCCAAATCAGGTTTGGCGACCATGCCTGGCGCACGCAAGTGACGCTTACGCTTGGTAGTTTTCTTGGTCAGGATGTGACGCTTGTTAGCGTGCTTGCACTTAAAACCACCGGAACCGGTTTTTTTGAAGCGCTTCGCAGCACCACGGTCTGTTTTCATTTTTGGCATACGAACTCCGCATTGTATTTGCCAGTAATATAATCAGGCGAAAAAAACCACCAAACCGAGATCTGATGGTCGTTCTACTTGAAAGCCTAATTACCGTTTTTTCGGGGCTAACATCATGACAGCTTGGCGACCTTCCACACGAGGGAAAGACTCCACTACAGCAAGTTCTTCCAGGTCAGCTTTTACGCGTTCCAGGACGTTCATGCCGAGGTCTTGATGTGCCATTTCACGACCGCGGAAACGCAGTGTTACTTTGGCTTTATCCCCTTCCTCTAGAAAACGAATCAGGTTGCGTAGTTTTACCTGATAGTCGCCTTCATCAGTTCCAGGACGGAATTTAATTTCCTTGATCTGGATCTGTTTGGTTTTCTTCTTTTGTTCTTTGACAGATTTACTCTTTTCATAGAGGAATTTGCCAAAATCCATAATACGACAAACTGGTGGTTCAGCCGTTGGACTGATTTCAACCAAGTCTACACCAGCTTTAATTGCTGCATCTAATGCCTCTTCGATAGAGACAATACCGAGTGCTTCACCTTCGAGGCCGACAAGTCGAACTTCTTTTAGACGAATCTCACCGTTGATGCGAGTACGTGGTGCTTGTTTTCCAGTTTTCTTTGCGCCGTTTATAGTTTATTCCTCCACAATATTTAATATACGAGTGCTGATTTCTTTGCGTAACTTATCTACTAAATCAGTTACTTTGAATTTACCTAAATCAACACCTTTACGGGTTCTTACAGCTATTTCGCCTGCTTCCATTTCTTTATCGCCACAGACAAGCATGTAAGGAACGCGTTTCAAAGTATGCTCACGGATTTTAAAGCCAATCTTCTCATTTCTCAAGTCCGCTTTTGCTCGGATGCCTGATTCATTCAAAGTATTAACCACTTGCTTCACATAATCGGCCTGATTATCAGTGATATTCATCACTACTGCCTGCAATGGAGCTAACCACAGAGGGAAATATCCGGCAGTTTCTTCAGTCAGGATACCGATAAAGCGTTCCATGGAGCCAAGAATTGCCCGGTGGATCATGACTGGCACATGACGGTCGTTATCTTCTCCGACATAAGTTGCGCCTAATCGACCAGGTAATGCAAAGTCGAGCTGCACAGTACCACATTGCCACGCGCGATCCAGACAATCATGCAAAGTAAATTCGATCTTCGGACCGTAGAAGGCACCCTCACCCGGTTGCAGGTCAAATTCGATATTGTTGTGCTTCAATGCTTCGCTCAGTGCTTCTTCTGCACGATCCCACATTTCGTCACTACCAATGCGTTTTTCCGGACGGGTAGACAGTTTTACAGCGATGTTTTTAAAGCCAAAGGTGCTGTAAGTGTCGTACACCATACGGATACAAGATGAAACTTCGTCCTGGATCTGATTTTCAGCACAGAAAATATGCGCGTCATCTTGTGTAAAACCACGAACACGCATCAGGCCATGCAGAGAACCGGATGGCTCATTACGGTGACAGCTACCAAATTCGGCCATACGTAACGGCAGATCACGGTAAGATTTCAGACCTTGATTGAAGATCTGAACGTGTCCTGGACAGTTCATCGGCTTAATCGCGTATTCACGGTTTTCTGATGAAGTAGTGAACATCGCATCGGCATATTTATCCCAATGGCCTGAGCGTTCCCACAACACGCGATCCATCATGAATGGACCTTTTACTTCTTCGTAATCGTATTCACGCAATTTCTGGCGGATAAAGGTTTCCAGTTCACGGAAAATAATCCAGCCATCGTTGTGCCAGAACACCATACCTGGTGCTTCTTCCTGCATATGATACAGGTCGAGTTGTTTACCAATTTTACGGTGATCACGTTTAGCTGCTTCTTCTAAACGCTGCAGATAAGCATTCAGCTGTTTTTTGTCAGCCCATGCGGTGCCGTAAATACGTTGCAGCATTTTGTTTTTTGCATCACCCCGCCAGTAGGCGCCTGATGTTTTCTGCAATTTGAAATGGTGACAAAAACGCATATTTGGTACGTGCGGACCACGGCACATATCAATATATTCTTCATGATGATACAAACCAGGTTTGTCATCATGGGAGATATTCTCATCCAGAATGGCAATTTTATAGGTTTCGCCACGTGCTTCGAAGGCATCGCGAGCTTCTTGCCAGCTCACTGTCTTTTTTACAACGTCATAGTCTTTTTGTGCCAGCTCTAACATTCGGGCTTCTAGCGCCTGAACATCTTCTTCTGTCAGCATATGATCTAAATCGACGTCATAGTAAAAACCGTTATCAATAACCGGTCCGATGGCCATTTTGGTCTGCGGCCACAATTGTTTAATGGCGTGCCCTAACAAATGCGCGCAAGAGTGACGCAGAATCTCTAAGCCTTCCTGATCTTTGGCGGTAATAATTGAAAGCGTGGCGTCAGTTTCGATGAGTTCACACGCATCAACTAATTCACCATTAACGCGACCAGCGATACAGGCTTTAGCTAAACCAGCACCGATGCTTGCAGCGACGTCTAATACAGTGACGGCATTATCAAACGGACGTTGGCTACCATCGGGAAGTGTAATAACAGGCATGATTTATCCTTACAGTGGTGACACACACCAAGTGTCACTTGTTGATATTGAAGTAAAGTGAAAGGCAATGTCCGCTACATTCGAACATGTCGGGCGAAAGTCTAATGAAATGCGATGATGGGTGCAAACAGAGATGTACTTTTGACTGCAAAAAATAAAGGCAGCCGAGGCTGCCTTTATTTACGCAATCAGCGGATTACGCGCGAATGAAGTCCAGGTGAACTACTTTCGGTTTAACAGGGTGACGTTGTACTGCTACAACTTTAGCCTGAACTTCTTTACCATCAATAACCAGAGTTACTGGCTCAGCGTAGAACGCGTCAGTTGCTTGAGCAACGATCACTTTGTTGTGATCCAGAACCAGAGATACAGCTTCTTGACCTGCACCGTACAGGATTGCTGGAATTTGTTCAGCGCGACGCAGGCGGCGGCTCGCACCTTTCCCCAGGTCTGCACGAACTTCAGCTTGGAATACAATAGACATAGTCTTCTCACTTTTAATTTATGAATGATTGGTACTAGATGCGACCGTCCAATACCGCTTTAATAGCGGCGCGGATACTATCACTCATTACCAGGCGCAACAAGTAAAAACAGTTACCACCACCCTAACCAGTTTTGGCCAATGACCGCTAGCCAGACTACGCCATTGAGAACAAGTGTAATGAACACTGCCGCAGAGCCCATATCTTTTGCCCGACCAGATAAGGTATGCATTTCACCGCCAAACCGGTCAACAACGGCTTCAACAGCTGAATTCAAGATTTCAACAATCACCACCAACCAAGCCAGAACGAGTAATAATAGCTTTTGTGTTAACCCATCACCGACAATGAACGCTGCTGGCGTTAGCAATAACATCAAGATCACTTCTTGACGGAAAGCAGCTTCATGTTGCCATGCGGCTTTAATACCCTGCATGCTATAAATGCCTGCTTTATATACCCGATATAAACCGGTGTTTCCTGGTTTCACATTGACATCCTCTTTTGACAGGCAGGGATCATTAACTGACACGCCATGGAATAAACACAGTCTGACCATCAGCCTGACTACGAATTGTTTTAAGACGAAAAACTTGTTCTATTAAATGTTCATCGAACTGATTCGCTGAATCAGAAAAAACCAGCTTACCTTGCTGCAAACACCAGATGATATCGCAATGCGCTACCGCCAGATTAAAATCATGGATCGATGTAAGGACCGTCATTCCCTGCTGCGTAAGTTCTCTGAGCACTGTCAACACCGTGATCTGATGATGCCAGTCAAGACCAGCCAGCGGTTCATCCAATAGCAGCAAACGTGCTTGCGGGTTTAATGTGGGCCAGACTTGTAGCAATGTTTTGGCTAATAGGATCCGTTGTTGCTCACCGCCAGATAACTGGCTGAAATCGCGTTCCAGATAATCGAGCAGTTCCAGCCGTAAACAAACCTGCTCTATGGCCGACTGAATCGCACTGGCACTACAGTTTAACGGTGAAGCACCTAAAGCGATCACCTGATAACACGCGATTGGTAATAACTGTGCGGTACGCTGTGGCAGCATCGCCCTTTTAATAGCGGCATATTGCATTGTCCACTGACGAATGTCCTGTTGTTCCAGCTCAACCTGACCATGTGACGAAATCAGCCCGGCGATGCCAAGTAATAAGCTGGATTTGCCACTGCCATTCGGCCCTAATAGCGCAATGTGTTGCCCTGCAGCGGCAGAAACAGAAAGAGGCCCCACCCGCTGCTTAACCGAAAAATCAACCAGCGACAGCATGACGACGTACCAAAAGATAAATGAAGATCGGCGCACCGATTGTGGCAGTGACCACTCCAACGGGAAGCTCACCAGCACTCACTAAAGAACGCGATAATATATCTGCAATCAACAGTAATAAACTACCGGCCACAATAGATGCAGGAATAGTAAATGCTGGGCCGTCTTTGCCGGCTAATCGCAATAAATGAGGAACGACCAAACCAATAAAGCCAATCACTCCAGCCAGTGCAACACACATTCCACTGATAAAACAAATAGCCCAAACCAGTTTACGATGCGTTTTACGTAAATCTAACCCCATCAATTGCGCCTGATAAGCACCTAACTGCAGAAGGGCCAATTGGCGGTGCTGACATAACAACCATCCGCACACCAGAATAAAAGGTATCCACCAATATGCTGGGTGGATCTGCCCATATGCGAGACTTCCCATCATCCAGAACATGATCTCTCGCAAAGCCTGATCATCTGAGAAATAGAGTAACCAAGTGATTAATGCATTACTGGCAATGCCGATAGCGACACCAAGAAGCAGTAGCCTACTCCCACCCATTTGACCACGCTGTGACAATCGAAGTAGCAATAATGTAACGATTAATGCCCCCACAAACGCCGAGACACTGATACCCCAGGCGGGAATTATGATTCCCCACTGATGTCCGGCAAATATAAGCAATACCGCCAGTAAACTTGCACCGCTGGATATACCAATCAGGCCGGGTTCTGCAACAGGATTATGCAGTAATATCTGTAGAACAGCGCCGCAAAGTGCCAGCCCGCCGCCCACGGCTATAGCTAACAAGGTGCGCGGTAAGCGAAGTTGCCAGATCACCTGCTGCTGTGTTTCCGACAAGCCCTGCCACCAATCGGTTAAACCAATCTGGTAGCTGCCTGACGAGAGACTGATGAGGATGGCTATCAATAAACAGGCAAGTAGTGTCGTCAGCCATATCTGACGCTGCCAACGTTGTTTATGCCAGATAGTTTGCAATGACACAGGCCCTGATCCAATTCAGCAGTTAATAGTATCTGGATTGTATCATTTCAGTGGTTAACCGCGAACTTGTGATTGAAGAGTGTAAAAATCAGATAAAAATATCTATATGTTCCGGATGCTTATCGTCATCCGGTGTAATTGAGTTTTTTTCGGTATCCTCTTCTTTCTCAGCAGTCTCATCTTGAGAGTGGAACTCAGTATGATGCCCATGTGATTGCTGCTGAGGATGATGTTGCTCCGTATCAATTTTGTGCGTTTCCGTCTGCTTTTCCACACGGGGAACATCGTGATGCACAATATCATTCAGATTTACCGGCGGTGTAGGCCGCGGTAGTATTGGGAAAAGCATATCTTGGTTGGGCATAGTGATCGCCTCACTAGATAGCAGGGTATCTAGGTATATTATCGGCCAATTAGTACAAAAAATAAGCCCAAAATAAAAAACATATTACTCATCCCACCATATGAATAATATTGCAGCATTAGTGACATTTAATTCAAAAATCTATTTACGATAATCTGTGCTTGCATTTTTTGTCAGGCACGGTATTTTGTATGCCATTGGGACAATAAAGAAGCAACATAAACCATTATGACCTCACTGAAGACTGTGCACCATCATCATCGCCATCATCCAGAATAGTCTTTCAGGAGGATTGCTGCTGGAAGACACAAAGTGACTTCCCAGTGGTTCCCAAGCCAATCACTTAACCCTCGGAAGCCACTACTTCCGAGGGTTTTTTCATTTACAAGGATATAACTATGGATAGCAAACGTCTGCGCATCGCAATGCAGAAATCAGGTCGCCTGAGTCAGGATTCTCAAGAACTGCTGAAAAGCTGTGGTTTCAAAATCAATTTGCGCGAAGATCGTTTGATCGCGCATGTTGAAAACATGCCAATTGATATTCTGCGCGTTCGTGATGACGATATTCCAGGCCTGGTAATGGACAAGGTTGTCGACCTGGGAATTGTAGGTGAAAACGTGCTGGAAGAGACGATGTTAGAACGTCAGTCTCTCGGTTTACCAACTGCATTCAAAAAACTAAAAGATCTGGATTATGGCGGATGCCGACTGTCTCTGGCTGTTCCTCGTGAAGAGGAATGGACTGGAGTTTCTGCTCTGCAAGATAAAAAGATTGCTACAACCTACCCTCACCTGCTTAAGCGTTTTCTGGCTGAACAAGGTGTCTCTTTTAAACCGGTTTTGCTGACTGGTTCAGTGGAAGTTGCTCCGCGCGCAGGATTAGCTGATGCAATCTGTGATTTAGTTTCTTCTGGTGCCACATTAGAAGCTAACGGCTTGAAAGAAGTTCAGGTGATCTATCGTTCAAAAGCAACACTGATTCAAGCTGATGCTGAACTGTATCCAGAAAAACAGAAACTGGTTGATCGCCTGATGCCACGACTGGAAGGTATGCTGCAAGCCCGTGAAAGCAAATACATCATGCTGCACGCACCAAAAGACAAATTAGCCGAAATTACAGCTCTGTTACCAGGTGCTGAAAACCCAACTGTTATGCCACTGGCCAGTGACAGCACACATGTAGCGATGCATGTCGTTGCGACTGAAACCCTGTTCTGGGAAACCATGGAAAAACTGAAAGCGCTGGGTGCCAGCTCTATTCTGGTGTTGCCAATCGAAAAAATGATGATGTAACGGGAGCAGAATATGCAGATCGTTCAGTGGGCAAATCTGGATACGGAACAGCGTCGCGAGACGCTGACCCGTCCGGCCATGAGTAATTCAGCGGAAATCACGAGCATTGTCAGCAACATCGTGAACCGCATTCGTACCGAAGGTGATAGCGCACTGCGTGAGTTCACCGCCAAATTCGATAAAGTTAGTGATGGTGATTTACGTTTAAGTGACGCAGCTATTCAAGCGGCTTGTGAACGTACCAGCCTGGAATTGAAAGCCGCTATTCAACATGCTTATCGTAATGTAGCTACTTTCCACCAGGCACAAAAACCCACTCCACTCTCTTTAGATACTCAAGCTGGTGTGCGTTGCGAGCTTCACTATCAACCGATTAACCGAGTTGGTTTGTATGTTCCCGGTGGTAGTGCGCCACTCGTTTCGACAGTTTTGATGCTGGCTATTCCGGCGAAAATTGCCGAATGCCGCAAGGTTATCTTGTGTTCACCACCACCGATTGCTGATGAAATCATTTATGCCGCAACACTGTGTGGTGTGAGTGAAATCTACACCATGGGCGGTGCACAAGCGATTGCTGCCATGGCATATGGCACTGAGTCAGTCTCAAAAGTTGATAAAATCTTTGGCCCGGGGAACTCTTGGGTAACCGAAGCGAAACGTCAGGTCAGTATGGATTTCCGTGGTGCTGCGATTGATATGCCTGCAGGCCCATCTGAAGTGTTGGTCATCGCGGACGACACAGCAAATGCTGCATTTGTGGCTTCTGACTTGCTGTCTCAGGCTGAACATGGCCCAGACTCTCAGGTTGTCTTAGTCACACCATCGGTTGAATTGGCGAATCAGGTCGATTCTGAGTTGGAAAAACAACTGGCGGAATTGAGTCGTGCTGATATTGCCCGTAAAGCATTAGAAAGCAGCCGCTCTATCATTTGTGCCGATCTGGAAGAAGCTTGTGCTATCTCCAATGAATACGCACCTGAGCATTTGATCGTACAGACGGTTGAACCACGCGCTTTACTTGGTCAGTTGGAAAATGCCGGTTCGATTTTCTTAGGCAACTGGACGCCAGAATCTGTCGGTGATTACGCCAGTGGCACCAACCACACATTGCCAACTTATGGTTATGCTAAAACCGCATCCAGCCTTGGTTTGGCTGATTATCAACGCCGTTATACCGTGCAGGAACTAAGCGCAGAAGGCTTGACTGGTTTGGCAACCACAGTTACAACCATGGCCGATGCCGAAGGCTTAACTGCCCACAAACGTGCCGTTACTATTCGTATGGACAGCATCAACAGCCAGGAGGCGAAATAATGAGTCAGGCAACTCCAACCAGCTTAACAAAACTAGCCTGTCAGCGTGTACAAGATCTGACGCCTTACCTTTCTGCACGTCGTATCGGCGGAAAAGGTCATGTTTTCCTAAATGCGAACGAAGCACCGAAAAGTGAACAATATACTTTGGATAGCAGCAATCTGAATCGTTATCCCGAGTGCCAGCCTCCACAGGTTATTGAATCGTATGCTGCCTATGCCGGTGTGCAGCCGGAGCAAGTGTTGGTCAGCCGTGGTTCTGACGAAGCGATCGAATTACTGGTGCGCACCTTCTGTGAGCCAGGCAAGGAAGAGATTCTGATCTGCCCACCCACTTATGGTATGTATTCCATCAGTGCGGAAACCTGTGGTGTTGGCATCCGTACTGTTCCTCCATTAGCCGATTTCCAGCCGAATGTTCCGGCTATTCTGGAACAGCTGGATGGTGTGAAGGTTATTTTCTTTTGCTCACCAAATAACCCGACTGGTACGGTACTGGATCGTGAAAAATTGATCACAGTGCTGAATGCGACGCAGGACAAAGCCATTGTCGTGGTCGATGAAGCCTATATCGAGTTCTGCCCGCAGTTCAGCATGATCGATCTGATCAATGATTATCCTAATCTAGTGATCACTCGTACCTTATCTAAAGGTTTTGCACTGGCGGGTCTACGTTGTGGTTTCACTATTGCCAACCCAGAAGTAATTGGCTTACTGCTGAAAGTCATTGCGCCTTACCCGATTGCTGAGCCAGTTGCTCAAATCGCCGCTCAGGCATTAAGCCCGGCTGGATTGGAATCTATGCGTCAGCGTATCCAATGGTTGAATGAATTGAAGCAAAAATTCAAAGCTGATATTGCTGGTTTGCCATGTGTGAAAGACATCTATGATGACAACGGTAACTTCGTGCTGATCCGTTTTGCCGAGAGTGCAAAAGTGTTTGCCGCGATGGTTGAGCAAGGCATTATTTTGCGTGATTTCGCGAATAAGCCGATGCTGGATAATTCCGTGCGTGTCACGATTGGTGACGAAGCAGAAATGCAGGCGGTATTAACCGTTCTGCAATCACTGGCCTGATAGGGAGAACGCCGTGAGCCAAAAGCAAAAATTTCTCTTCATTGACCGCGACGGTACTTTGATTGAAGAACCTGTGATCGATAAGCAGGTTGATAGTCTTGATAAATTGCGTTTTGAACCAATGGTTATCCCGGCTCTGCGTGAACTGCAGGCAGCGGGTTATGTTTTAGTGATGGTGACCAATCAGGATGGTCTTGGCACTGACAGCCTGCCGCTGGAAAATTTCCAGCCACCACAAGACCTGATGATGCATATCTTTGAATCACAAGGTGTAACTTGGGAAGCAGTACTGATTTGCCCGCACTTCCCACATGAAGACTGTACTTGCCGTAAACCGAAACTCGGCATCGTAAAAGATTATATGCATTCAGGCCGCATTGATCATGCGAACTCGTATGTGATCGGTGATCGCATTACCGATGTGCAGCTGGCAGAAAACATGGGTATTCATGGAATTCGTTATAATCCAGAGACCTGCAACTGGAATCACATCCGTGACATGTTGCTGAATAAAGGCCGCAAAGCTCACGTGATCAGAAATACTAAGGAAACGCAGATCAGTGTTGACGTCGATCTGGATAAATCTGGTGGTAATCAAATTGCTACCGGCATTGGCTTTTTTGATCACATGTTGGATCAGATCGCCACGCATGCCGGATTCAGCCTGCAATTAAGCGTAAAAGGCGATTTGCATATCGACGATCATCACACAGTTGAAGATACAGCGCTGGCGTTGGGCGAAGCACTGAAAAAAGCACTGGGCAATAAACGTGGTATTGGTCGCTTTGGCTTCCTGTTGCCAATGGATGAATGTCTGGCTCAGGTTGCTATCGATTTATCTGGTCGTCCATTCCTGGTGTTTGATGCGAATTTTGGTCGTGAACAGGTTGGCGAATTCAATACCGAGATGGTGCAACATTTCTTCCGTTCACTGA